>JAWUVT010000106.1:0-18572 GCA_034112225.1 Flavobacteriales bacterium
GCAGACCATAAAGGTTGGAATACAAATAAAGAGCTACAAGGTAAATTTCTGAATATCATATGCATAGAAAGACAACAACCGATGTACATCGATGGCCCCATTAGCATTGTTAAAATTCTAATTAAAGTTGAACTCAGAAAATAACAGTGCAACAACAAAACCTAAAGTGTATTAAAACGTAGTTTAGCAAAAACGTTAGCAAACATTCCTCACCTCACAAAATGGAGATGAATTGCTATGGCTAACGTAAAAATTTGAAAGGATTTATAAAATTAAAAAAATGACCTTAGTTGGAATAAATGATTTTACCATCTTCTAAGCATTAATAAGTAACTTTAATCAACGTATTTTCAATGAAAAACACATGCTATATACTCGGTATTGCCTCTTTACTATTTTCTTGTAGCGCTGAAAACGAAGAAAAGGTGATCGCTTCTGATAAGGAACCGAATGAGACAGTCCATAACGACATTCGCAAAGGGATTGGGCAAGACCCTAAAGAATTGCTTAGAGAAGCTTATCAGCAGTTTAAAGAAGGCAACGATGAAGCATCTATAAAATTGGCCAATCAGGTGTTGGAATATGGACATTCAGTTCATAACGATACGCTTGTAGGAGGTGCATTATCTTCTTTGTGCAGAAACGCTCAAAGAACTTTAGACACCACAAGACTCGCTGAACTTAGTATTGAATTGGCTGAACTATCTGAAAGTTCTGGTGATCAAAAATGGATGATGAAACGAGCACATATGAATGCTGAGATGTGGCGATTGATTGGAAACATGGAAAAGGCGGAAGCTTTCTACATTGAAAGTATGACCATCAGTAAATCTATAGGAGCCATGGGTATGTTTACCATCGATCATTTTAATAAGTCATTTGTTTCTACTGAAACTGGCGATTTTGTTGAAGCACGAAGATTGATTACAAAATATTATGCATTAAGACAGGAAGCGGATTCCACCTCCCAAGATGCTTATGGTTTAATTGCTTTGGCCTTTTTATTACAACAAGAAGGGGATTTTGAAGGAGCCCTTGAAGTTGCTACTGTTACAAGAAGACTGTTCCAAGAGCAAAATATATTTCCTGAGCCACCTGATGAAAAACCGTTGATTCGTGTAGAAGTCAGCATACTTCAAAAGCTTGAGACAGCTAAAATAAAGGCAATATAAAATGAATCTTTGAATGAATCGGTTAATGGGTTGTTAGCGAAGTACTTGAAATAATCTTGAAATTAAATAAACGTTTTGCTCCATTCGAGCTCGTTGCACAAGCCTATACTTTTAAAAAAAGGCTTTTAACTATTGATTTTAAAGGACATTTTTTTTATACGGAGAACACAACATCCTGTTTTTAAAGGGTTGCACCCCTGCTCCAACCACCAGAACGCCTTCAGTTATATGGGTATTTATAGGTTCAAAAAAAAATAGTGACTACATTTGAGCTAAACGTACAAAGCGAATAAATGAAAATCCGAAAATTAAAATTATTTACAAATAAACTTGAATTAGAAAAAATATTCTACTCTCAAACGTTAGGTTTTAAAATCATAGAAAGCAATTCAAATTACTTTACACTAAAAATTGGTTGGAGTGAATTAACTTTTGAAAAGACTGCTAAAGAATATAAATATCATTACTGTTTTTTAATCCCATCTAATCAGCTAGATCAAGCAATGGAATGGATGGAAAAACGTATTCCAATTGTTGATATTGAGAATGGGAGAAAAAAACAAAGAGTTGAAAGTTGGAATGCGGATTCATTTTACTTTTATGATGCCAGTGGAAATATTGCCGAATTTATTGTAAGACAGGAATTGGATAATGGAATTCTTTCAGATTTCAATATTTCTGACGTATTGTGTGTTAATGAAATTGGAATGCCAACAAATAATGTAGAAAAGACAAATAATGAACTGCTTCAAAATTTTGGAACCGAATTTTGGAAAGGAGATTTAAAACGATTTGGCACGAATGGCTCCCCAGAAGGTTTGTTTTTATTGCCCAACTTCGAAATAAAAGAAATTTGGTTTCCAACTTCTTCCATGAAGGTTAATCCAGAACCATTTGAAATTCTATTTGAGAATAATGGAGAAATATATAATATGAAATATATAAACGGAGAAATAACAACTACTGCCAACAACTAAGTACTCGGATTAACCATTCGGATTGACCATAGGCCAAATCTGAATACGATGTTGGAAAATTCCTATAGATTTAGTTTTCAAACCTACATTTTCAGCCACTTTTTTCACTTGAGTTGTATTGCCCTATTTTTTAAGTAGAGATGTGCTCGGCGCTTTTTTAAACAGGGCTTTTTTTTTATAAATCGTCCTGTCTCATAAAATAATAAACACTGCGGCCAATACTGAAGTAGAGGCTGAAACTGCTTTTTAAGGAGCTATGACTGTACTTGTAAGCAAAACCAAATGACAACAAATGCAGCGAAAAAACAGCTGTTACATCTACGTTTCTAAAAAATAATTAATAAACACTCCCCTGAAAAATTACGTATTTATACCTACAAAAAAATGACTTTTAATGGTGTTCTTTGCGTGGTAAATGTCTTGCTGTATTTTGCAGAAGTACAAACGACAACAAATGCAACTAAAGAAGCTTACACCAAGGGGGATAGATACTCTTGAAAACGATAGGGAATGAATGGTTTACCCATTGACAATAGGGATCTTAAAACGACTAGATTGACTAGGATCAATACAAATCTGTTACACATTAGTGACATCTACACGGTTGTTATTGTTATGGTGAATTAAAACGATTATATTAAAATATGAAGACAATAAAATGTATCCTGACAATTTTAATTTTGACAATTTTAGCGCGTTGCAATAGAGAATCCAATGAAATGGACCCAACTGTTAATGCTGTAATTGGCGACATTAGTTTTATGGAAATATTGGGACAACAACCGACCAATGAAACGGATGAAAACGTAAGACTTCAGACACATTTAAAATATGTTGAGAAACTATTGAGAAGTAAAGACGTCTCAGCATTAACCAAAGAGCAAAAAGAAAATAGACTGAAAATGCTAGATTTGCTTAACGAGTATTGGACCGCAGGTGTGTTTCCAAAAAATTATGATTATCCAGGCCAAAGAATTCCCTGCTTCATTGATAAAGATGGAAATGTTTGTGCGGTTGGTTATTTAATTGAACAAACTGCTGGACGACAAATTGCAGAAGAAATAAACTCAACGTTTAAATACGAGTATTTACTGGCAATGAATAACCAAACAATTGACAGGTGGGTTCAATCCAGCGGATTTACAAAAGAAGAGTGCGCAATGATTCAGCCAACATATGGTTCTACTCCAACTGACAATTATATTTCTCCTGCTTATGGCGTTTCTTCATCTTTAGTTAGCGGACTGAATATGGCATTAAATACAATCAATGGCATTCAAATTTTAAAAGGAGCTAACAGTAAAACGATTCCAATTTTAGGACTAATTGCGGGAGCAGGACAAATTACACTTGGAGCATTAAACTATCCAAAAGAGCAAATTACTTGGGGTGGAATTTATGTAAATCCTTCGCAAAGAAATTTATCATTGATTAACATTGGGCTTGGGACAAGCACATTGATTTTAAGCACTTGGAATTTAATAACAAATAGAAAATTAAAGGAAAAATCGTTTTCTTGGAACCTTTACAGCTTCCCGACACAAAGTAATACTGCAGGGCTTGGCTTCAACTTAACAAAACGCTTTTAAAAAAAGAAAATATCCATAATACGGTGCCGGAGCGATCCCTACCCTTCGGGATAGCTTCGGCACCATGTACAAACCGATGTAAGTAACTCATTCCATCACTTTTTCACCATCATACCCCTTGCTCATTTTACCTGTAATCGCGGCAAAATCCCTAATTGTTCACCCTTTTTTTAAGTTGGTCTAAGATTATACCATGGATCAAACAATAAATCCGCTACTTTATCGGCCAGTTGTGCTTTTATGATGCCGATTGCTTCTCCTACTCAAGCCATTGTCTTTGGATCGGAGCCTGTTCAACTCAAACAAATGATACGCGCAGGAATACACTTTAATCTCTGGGGAGTTCTAATTATTACGCCTGTGTTTTATCTCTTGGCAAAGTTCGTTGTTGGAATTGACCTTAAAATTTGTTAAAAGAGATTCCTAGGCACAATCTAAACGCTTAGAATTCTTTATTAGCCCGTTAGGAATTCAATTGTAACTCGTTTTTGTGCTTTCTTTTAGGCATTTCAGTACTCAATAATCAGTTACTCTTTACTACATTTACAATTAATTTTTTCATTTTTTTAGTTTTAAATGATGAAGGTTCAGTCTCGATATTGAACTTTAAAATTGGAGAGAAGTTTCGCGAAAGACTTCTCTCCTTTTGATTAAACTAAAGTGGATTCATCACACTTTTTAATCGTGAGAAATGTCTCCTTGAACTTGTCGAAATACGAACTACTTTCAACATACGATCAAGACTATTGAAATTTACTTGGGCACCATCAGCCTAATTAAGATCAACGCAGTTTAGGTTTAGCACCTCTAATCTTAATGATTCCCGCTACCTTAGGCTTGTTGTGCTTTTAGGATTGTAGATTGCCTCTCCGACTCCAACCATTGTAATTAGATAGGGCCGATCAACTCAAACAAATGACACGCGCAGAAATACACTGTAATCTCTGGGGAGTTGTAATTATTACGGCTGTGTTTTATCTCTTGGCAAAGTTCGTTGTTGGAATTGACCTTAAAATTTATTAAAAGAGATTACTAAGCACAATCTAAACGCTTAGAATTCTTTATTAGCCCCTTAGGAATCCAATTATAACTCGTTTTTGTGCTTTCTTTTAGGCATTTCAATACTCAATAATCAGCTACTCTTTACTACATTTACAATGCATTTTATAATTTTTCATTTTTTTGGGTTAAAATGATGAAGGGTCAGTCTCGAGATTGAACTTTAAAATTGGAGAGAAGTTTCGCGAAAACTTCTCTCCTTTTGATTAAACTAAAGTGGATTCAATACACTTTAATCGTGAGAAATGTCTCCTTGAACTTGTTGAAATACGAACTACTTTCAACATACGATCAGGACTATTGAAATTTACTTGGGCACCATCAGCCTAATTAAGATCAACGCAGTTTAGGTTTAGCACCTCTAATCTTAATGATTCCCGCTACCTTAGGCTAGTTGTGCTTTTAGGATTGTAGATTGCCTCTCCGACTCCAACCATTGTAATTAGACAAGGGCCGATCAACTTCAACAAATGACACGCGCAGGAATACACTGTAATCTCTGGGGAGTTGTAATTATTACGGTTGTGTTTTATCTCTTGGCAAAGTTCGTTGTTGGAATCGTTCTTTAAAGCATTAGGATGGATGAAAAGGCAATCACAACAAAAAATACGATGGCTAAAACAGCATAACCAATCCATAAAAACAGGTACTTATAGAGTGCCACCCACCATTTTCTTTGGTAAAACACCATAATTGCTTTAATGATGTAGTATTGCACATACAAAATTAGAATTGTGCTCCAAATGGTATTTACAGTGTCATAATTGGCTAAAATCGGGGCAATAAAAAAATCAAGTAAAAATATAAATAGGAGAAAGGAGTTGAGGTGAAGATTAAAGATCAAATTCCCTACAAATTCCTTTTTATGACTTCTAAATACAAGCCCATAGAGTAAGGCAAAAAAGGGCAAGAAAAGCATCAAAAACAAGGAGAATTGATCCCGCAGTACATCTATAAACTCTTTGTCATCCAATTGTACTAAAGCCACTTTACGAGCAATATATCCTTCAACAGTTGACATTTCAGCAGTTAATGAATCTAATCCTTCTGCTAAAGTACCCTCATACTGCATTCTTTTTAATTCAGAAACGGAAGTAAGAGACTCTTGGCTTACAGCAAAAGTTAACTCTTCAGCAAGAGGCTCCGCATCACTGACTTTTTTATCCACAATAGCATTTTTTTTAGGGAAATCGAATGAAAAATCAGTTGCGGAATTGTCACCTTCACTAAAATCAAATACAGAAATAAAAAAGAAAAAGAAAAAACTTAAGACAATGTAGATCCTTATTGGAGGTAAATAACTTACCCTTCTCCCATCAACATATTCTTTTGTTAAAAACCCAGGTTTAAGAATTAAAAACCGCAATGATTTAAACGCCTTTGAATCTAGATTGAAAAGTGTTTGAAATATTTCTCCCAGCACAAACTTTACATTTATTTTAGAAATGTGTTGTTGCCCACAGCTGGAACAAAATTTATCTTGAGAATTTAATGCTTGATTACAGTTTTTACATTCCATAGATTACAATTATATTCAATTTTTAACACTAATTGAATATTGTTTATAAGTTTTGAAATCTAAAATGACTTAAAAATTTTCTAATAATTAGATTTGTTCTTTAAATTAAAAAGACAATTATGAGTTTAGCAGTAAAAGGAAGAATTACTAAAGTATTAAGTATTGAAAGAGAAACCAGTAAAGCTGGTAAAGAGTGGAAAAAACAAAGTTTTGTTGTAGATACAGGTGCTCAATATAACCCAGAACTTTGTTTTAGCTTATTTGCAGATGAAAAAGTAGACATGTTAAGAAACTATGGTGAAGGACAAGAAGTAGAAGTTGCTTTTAATGTTTCTTCAAGAGAGTTTAACGGGAAATATTACCACAATCTTGATGCTTGGAAAATTAACCCTATAGGTGCTGCGGCTCCTGCTGCTGGTGCTCCTGCTCCAGCAATTGATGATGCTCCTGCTGGTGATGACGATTTACCTTTCTAAGAAAATAGCTTCATAACAAAGCCTCAACATTAGTTTGTTGAGGCTTTGTTGTTTATTTTTTTTTGTAAACTGTTATTGATTTCCAAAGCACCATCCATAATATTTAGCCGTTTTGATTTGACACCAATCGTTTTCTTCACTGGTGATCTTTAACTTGGTGCTGTTTTTTAATTGCCAACAAATTTAGCCTCATTAGAAGCCGTTATTTCTCCTTTTTAATTGAGCTTCACCCTGTTCATTTTTTATTTCTTCTTAAAAGAATAATCCCTTTTAAGAAAACTATACTCCTTCTCTTTATTATTTTTGCAGCATGCCAAAAAACGTTTTACTAATTTTTCTATTCATTTGTTGTTTTTCCTGTCAAGAAGAAAAATCAAAACCAAAGGTAGAAAAGAGGATCCTAAAAACGAAAGTTGTTGAGCAACCAAAAATACATTTCGAAAAGATAAACAATGATAATGTTGTAGAACGCTTAACTGCTTATGGAAAAGAAAACCCTGAAACGGTAGTTGATGTTTTTACTTCTAAAGGAAAAATTAGAATACAACTGTTTAAAGATACGCCATTACATCGCGCCAATTTTATTCTTTTGGCTAAAGCCGGTTATTTTAAGCAGGCTTTATTTTCTCGAGTAGCTAAAAAATTTATGGCGCAATGTGGAGGTTCTTATGACGATTTACAACGGTCTATTCAAGATACGCTTGGTTCCTATACCATTCCTTCAGAAATGAGTCATCACCATTATCATCAAAAAGGCGCTGTAGCTTCAGCTAGAGATTATAAGAAGAACCCTAATAAAAGATCTGCATGTGATGAATTTTATTTTGTAGAAGGTTTAAAGTTTAGTGAACTCTCATTGGATCATTATGAACAGGAGAATCATTATAAATACACGAAACAACAACGGGCGTATTACCGTAAAAACCCAGGAGCAGCACATATTGATGGAGAACATACTGTTTTTGGAAAAATTATTAAGGGGAACAATGTCGTCTCCAAAATCACTCATGTTGCTACCGACTCGCAAGATTGGCCAGTAACTGATATTTTTGTAGATTCAGTAAACATTATTAAATAAATTTGTATTTAATTTAAAACTCTTAGCCGATACACTTTGAAGAGTTTAAGCGAAACTTTATATTTGCATAAAAATAATTAAAATGAGATTAGGTCAATTAGCAAGACAATTAGAAATTCAGCCCGATAAAATTGTATCTTTTTTAGAAAAAGAAAAACAAATCACAATTAAATCACACCCAAATTCTAAAGTTGAAGAAGATTTAATTGAAGTGATTACTGCCAATTTCAAGCCTATTACGGAAGAAGTTTTAATTCAAGAGGAACCTATAAAAGAAGCTACAACACCCGTTGTAGTAGAAACGGAAACAATTACTGAAGACGCTCCAAAAGTGATTGAGCATATTGAAACCGTTAAAGTATCAGCTCCACAAGAATTAAAAATTATTGGAAAAATTGATCTTCCCAGTAAAAAAGAAATCAAAGTAGAAGTTGATGGAGTTGTTTATGATCAAGAAACTTTAGATGAGAAAAAGAAAGCCGATCTAAAAGTAGAAAAAGAGAAGAATGCAATAGTAAAAGAAGCGAAGAAGAAAGAAGCTGAGGAGAAAAGAAAAATAGCCAAAGAAAAAAGGGACGTTGAGGCAGAGCGTCAAGCCATGTTAAAAACGGAAAAGCACAACATTTTAACCAAGGAAGAAGAAAGGAAAAAAGAAATTATTTTTAAAGCTCAAAAAGAGCGGGAAGAAAAGCTTGAAGCAAAGAGAAAAAAGAGTCAAAAAGCACATTACAAAAAACAAGTTGCCTCTAAATCTCCGGTTAAAATAAAAAAGAAAGTAGTTAACGCTAAAACTTCAGAAGCTAAAGTAGTAACTACTAAATCTGAAAGTACTCCCTCAATACTTGTTGAGGAAGTAAAAGAAACAAGTATCTACAAAAGGTTTCTTAAGTGGTTAAATACTTAATGTAAAGCATCCTGCAAAAAAAATGTGAGCAAAACACTTCTTAATCAATTCTGTAACTTTTTTTAAAAAAATCACTATTGATCTTGAAAGACTTGTTTTCATTTTTTTTATCGCTTCTATCGTGCGTTGTATTTCCCTCAAAGATTATTAATTTCATCATTCAAATTTAATTTTGCTATGGCCACAATTTCTCGAGCTAATTTTGATTTTTTAAATCAATTAAAGAAGAATAATAACAGGGATTGGTTCAATGACCATAAGGAGTCTTATCTTGAACAACATCAAAATACAATTGAATTTGCTGATCAAGTTTTAATTGAACTGAGTAAACACGACACCATTGAAACTCTTACTGGAAAAAAAAGTTTATATAGAATCTATAGAGATGTTCGTTTTGGAAAAGATAAATCACCCTACAAAACCCATTGGGCTGGAGGATTTAAAAGAGCTACTAAAAAATTAAGAGGAGGCTACTATTTTCATATTGAAAAAGGAAATGCTATGGTAGGTGGTGGGTTTTGGAGCCCCGACAAAGAAGACCTGTTAAGAATAAGAGAAGACATCGCTTTTGATGCTGAACCTTTAAGAAAAATAATAAACAGTAAATCGTTCAAGGAGAATTTTGGAACCTTAGATGGAGAACAATTAAAGACCTGCCCTAAAGGCTTTGATAAAGAACATCCTGCTGTTGACTTATTGCGTTACAAACAATTTATTATTGCTAAGAAATTTACGGATCAAGAAGTTTTAAGTCCTGACTTTGCTAAAAAAGTAAGTGACACTTTTCAACTTATGCGCCCTTTTTTTGATTACATGAGTGAAAGTTTGACCACTGATGCCAATGGAGAGTCTCTTGTTTAATGCCAACATTACTCTTCACGAAATTACTCCTCTTGAAAAAATACTGCCAACAAAAGTTTAATTTCTTTCTCTGTTGACTGTTGATTTAAATTCTATTCCACCATTCGTATCCGTATAATATGATAATGAACTATTGGCTCTATCTTTAAACTCTGCTCATACCAATAGTATGTTTTCCTCCCAATTGATGATATCGATTTTCTTATCCCCAATAATCCATTAAAAATAGAACAGCAACAAACTAACGGTCAATACCCCTTTCATCTTTTAGTTGTTATTTACTGAAAAAATAAACGCCCCCTTCTGTTTTAACCCCAACCTATATCAAGCTCAATACTAGAAACTATTTTATTCTGAACCTCTTTTTTAAGTATCTTTCTTAATTCCTTTTTTTTTGAATTGCCTGAAGATATTAGCTTTATAAGCTGAAATCCCTTCATCAAAAACACCTTCAAGATCATCAGAAAAAACTGTTAATACAAAAGTGTAGGTTCTATTTTCTTTTAAGAATGGATCCCTTTTGATAAAATCTCCTCCTTAGAAGTATTTAATTCTGAACAACCTTGTTTAAAATAAACATTAGGAATTTTATACCTTCCTACGCTTTTAGTGGAAGACTTAAGTTCTTCCCAACAAAAATGACATGATGGAATACTATCTATTTTATTGTTCGTGCAATCTACTCAAGTTAAGCTAAAATTATCAATGTAAGCATAGGCATCATTGCCATAAAATTGTCCTTTTTCATTTTTAAACTCCCTCTCCTTATTTAGCTAATAAATTCACCCCCAGTTCCATCTCCTCTCTGTTAATTTTGCGGGTTAAAACACCCCTTTGGTATTGAGCTTTACGCTCCTCTAATTTTGGGAGTACCTCGTAAAATGCTACTCTTTTACTTCTGTTCCTTTTTTAATCTAACCGTTTTATTTCCATTTCTTAAAGGAGAGTGTCCTCTTTTTTATTCTAACAATTAATAGAATCCACTAAGGAGTCCACTAATTGCTGATAAGTTGGAAAACTAAGACTATCAATAGACCGATCGATACCCAAAATAACTTTTTTTAAGCATTCCCTTCTTGAATCAATTGGATTGAATCCATTCGAATTTGGGCATCACCAATCATTGCGGTCAGTTCTTTCTTTTGGGCTAATGCGCTACGAATTTCATCGGGTCTAATGGCTTTATTTCGTTGGGCTAAAGCCGCTAAACGACCAATTTCATGCGCTAATGTTTGGTTCATCTGTTGAAGTCCTATACCTATTGCAACTCCCTGCATTTTTGCTGCTACTGTTGAAGCGGTCTTCAACATTGCTGGAAGAAGGGTATTGATAAACATCTCATTATCGATCATGGGGTCGATAGCACCTGGGATTAAGTGTTTGTTAAACAAGTCTTCCGAATAGTCTTGGGTAACATTATCTCCAGAATGGTTGACTACGACTCGCAAAGGAGTGTTGGGCAGAAAACGATCCACATGAGTTCCTTGTTTACCGACTGTTTGCAATACAAAGATCACTTCTAATAAAACGCCTATTTTTTTGGTTTTTCTCAACACCCCAAAACTTGCAGCTCCAGTTCCTAAGCTCAATACCATATCTATAGCTCCAGTCACCATAGGATGATCCCAACTTACAAAACTAATGTCTTCTCTACTTAAAGCTCTTTTCCGATCGAAGGTGATGGAAATTCCACCATCAGGAATCTCTGGAAAGGCGGCTCTATTCTCTTGGGCTGGATGTAACAAGTAGGTTTGTGGAGCCAAATCTTCCAGCTCAATTCCAAAATGTTCAAATACCTTGAGCATATACAATTCTAAGCTTTGGTCACGATCTGCAGCTTTAATCTTTTTTACTAATTGCGCTGCAACCTTGGGTCGAAAAGAGTTCATCTCCAACAATCGATCACGTCCGCTAGCTAAGGTTTGTTTTAATGCCCGCTGATATTCTGCGGTATCGGCAATTAAAGTCGTTAGTTTCTTCTGGCGCTCCGCTGAGGCAGTAGCTACTGCAATGGTGACCAAGCGTTCTTTAAAAAGTTGTCCAATCTGGTTTCCTCCTTCAATGTTTTCTTCAAAAGCATTTAACCCTTCATGAAACCACCGCACCACCACTTCTTGGGAACTCCCCTTGAGGTAAGGCACATGAATTTGTATCTCTTGGGTCTGCCCAATACGGTCTAAACGACCAATGCGTTGCTCTAATAATTCTGGATGTACCGGTAAATCAAATAAAATCAAATGGTGTGCAAATTGAAAATTTCGACCTTCACTACCAATTTCTGAACAGATTAAAAGTTGTGCTCCTTCTGACTCGGCAAACCAAGCGGCATTTCTATCGCGTTGAACAATAGTAAGGGCTTCATGAAATACACCTACTTTAGCACTGCTTAGCTTTTGCAAGGCCTGTTCTAAGGCTAAAACTTTCGCTTTACTGCTACAAATTAAGAGTACTTTCTCCCGTTTTAATTGGGCCAACAAAGCAACCACCCATTTGACTCGCGGGTCTTCCGAAAACAAAAATTGTGGACTTGCCGTTGTGTTTTTATCTACCGTATATTCTTTGGAAATGCGTTGGACCCACTCTTCTTGCTTGCTTACTGCAGTTAACGCAATTAAATGTGCCTTTCGTGCTGGAAAACCACTCATTGCAGCGCGGGTATTTCTAAACACCACTCGCCCAGGACCATGTTGATCTACTAAATCCTCTATAAGTTGATTTTTCGCAACGGCATCCCCCTCTTCCACTTTGCCGATTCTTGCTGAATCAAATAGGGTTTCCAAAAGAGCTTTGTCGTTCTTCTTTAAAGGATTACCTAAAGACAAGTCTCCTACGATATTGGCAATGGCTTTGTGGTCTTGTGATTCGTTAATAAAAGCTTCGTAATCTGAATACCTTTCGGGGTCGAGTAATCTGAGTCGTGCAAAATGGCTTTCTACCCCCAACTGCTCTGGTGTTGCGGTCAATAACAAGAGTCCTTTGGCAACTTTACTCAACCGTTCAACAATGGTATATTTAGGGCTTGCTTTTGCTAAAGACCATTCTAAATGATGCGCTTCATCCACCACCAGCATGTCCCACCCTGCAGTAATCGCCTGTTGTGCACGCTGCTGAGAATTGGCCAAAAAGGAGGTGCTACAAATAATTAACTGATTATCGAGGAAGGGGTTTCCATCAGGAGCACTTTCATCGAGTGCTGCACAGCGCTCTTCATCAAAAATATGAAACCACGTATTAAAACGCCTCAGCATTTCAACAAACCACTGATGAATTAAAGAATCTGGAACGAGTATTAATACCCGTGTTGCTTGACCACTCAACAACAAGCGATGAATAATTAGACAGGCCTCAATCGTTTTACCCAATCCTACCTGATCAGACAGTAATACTCGGGGAGCATAACGAGAACTTACCTCATGTGCAATGTACAACTGATGCGGAATCAGGTCGATCCGTCCCCCCACAAATCCATTGACTGGTGAAATTCGACGCTGGTGGTCGTAGGTTAATGTTTTTCTTCTTAAGGCAAATAGTGCGGGTGTTTCTACGTCTCCCATCAGCAAGCGATCACTCACTTGTTGAGTAACCGATACGTCTCCCAAATCGGATTCGGATAAAGTTCCTTCTTTGCCAATAAACAAAAACAATTCTCCGTTGTCTTGGATCCGCTCAATGACTAAAGGCCTTTGATGGGTATCTACAACGGTATCACCAGGTTTAAAAACAACTCTTCGCAAAGGTGCACTTTCAATCGCATACACCCTTTTCTCCTCTGCAGTAGGAAAATGCAATTGAACACTGTTTTTATTGGTTTCAACTACAACACCAATTCCAAGCTCAGGTTCCCCTTCACTTACCCATCTTTGATCTGGATAGAAATTTCCCATAATACATCCCATTTCACTTTCATCGATTTCTCCCACTAAAAAAGTAGGCGCTAAAAAAATGCAAGTTCTTCAATTTTTTGCTGTTTCACCAAAAACGAAGACGCTTTATTTCTTGTACTTTTAGTTTTTTTTGCGCTGCTAAATTTTGAGCTTCTCATTAACTACTTTTTCCTTCTTATTGACTCCTTATTTTCCAGTTTTTTTGTGGTCCTCTTTTCTCGAAAATAACCAACCTACTTCGGGTGCCTTTTTTACTGCTAAAGCACCTTTTTAAATCCGTTTTTTCTTCTTGATTGAGGAAGTCTTGTAAGTAATTTTCTCCTCCTAATTGGAGTTGTAAGTTGAGTAATTTTAATCTATCCCATCCATTACTCAATAGTCTATAATTTCTTATTCTGGTAAAGGCTTTCTGTAAGATGTGTCAACAAAATTGCCTTATAAATTCAGTATTACTTAAAGTTAACGGTGTTGTCTTTACGCCTTACTTATAGTCTTTGTATGAAAAAGTAAACGCTTTGTTCATTTCCTTTATTTTCTGATTACTAATGGTTATTTTTTGGGGATACCTGCCGAAATACTTCACTACATTTTTGGGCTTAAAGAATGGATTATTGCCATATACTATACAGTTTTTACTGAACAATTGACCGTATAAACTTTGGGAAATTGAGAGGAGGTGTTGCCGAAATTCTGCTCGCTATTTTGCTCGAAATATTTTACGCATGGTTTGGAATGAAAACACTTACTCTTCACTGCTTTCCACTTCTCATTTTTGGCAACTCCTCCGCAGGAACAATAACGTGTAAATGAGGGCTAAAAAACCTATTTTGTTCCCAGTTATGTAAAACACTAAGCAGCTCCATCTTTTCGCCCAACTGTTGGGGATGGTCTAAAAAAAATGGTATCATGGCCCAAGCAGCTTTAAATATGGAGGCGTATAGGAACCATTCAACATCCTTTATTTAATAGTGTGAAAACGTTTAACTAGCTTCGTTTTGAAACTTAAGCTAGCTTTAACTTTTTTAACAACACACGCTTAACGCTTAAAAATAGACCTGTTATTATAGGCAATAAAAAAACTCGAACCAGTACTAACTAGTCCGAGCTTTAAGTAATCGTCAATACAACTGCTAGCTTTGCATCGCTTCTTCTACTGACTTCCCTGTATCCAAAACGGTTTTCTTAAAAGCAATTGGTTTCCAATTAAAAGTCTTCATTGTTTCTTGCACATCTCCATTAAAAGTGTTCCCGATATAAGGAAGCATTCCTTTTAAATCACTATTAAAATTAGCCATGAATTTTAACAAGAAATTTGGAGCCAATTTCGTACTTACTTTATCGTACCCGTTAGATTTTAGAATCTGAGCCATCTCTTGAAAAGAGTATGCTTTTTCAGTACTCACAATAAATCGTTTCCCATTTGCCTCCTTATTTTCTAAAGCCTGTACATGAATCTTGGCCACATCTCTCACATCCGACATGTTTATAGCTGCTTTTGGTAGCATGGGCATTCCTCCTGTGATGAGTTCTTTATACGTTGACATAGACTCTCCAGATAGATTACCCGAAAGCGTTGGTCCATAAACAGGCCCTGGATGAACTGTTACCAGTTCAAGCTTAGCATCACCATTTTGATTTTTTATAAAGTCCCAAGCACTCTTTTCAGCAAGTGTTTTACTTTTCAAATATGCTGAAACACCTTTGGCATTTACGTCAGTCCAACTCTCTTGATTTATATTTACTTCACCTTTTGCACCACCAATCATAGCAACCATTGAAGAAGTGAGTACCATTCGTTTAATACCTGCTTTTTTTGCAGATTTTAACGCTCGCTGTGTTCCTTCAACTGCTGGTTTTATTAATTCATTCTCATCCTTTGGTTGGCTTGTCACAAAAGGAGAAGCAACATGTAAAACATAAGCACAACCCTCCATTGCTTCGTCCCAACCTTCATCTTTCAGAAGATTTAGTTTGCAATACTCTAAATTTCCTTTTGGATCAATTACTTTTTTAATTACTTCAGTTACTTTATCTGATTTTGATAAATTTCTAACGGATCCTCTTACGGAATATCCGTTTTTTAATAGTTCTACTGCACAATGTTGTCCAACATAGCCTGAGATCCCTGTTACTAGTACTTTTTTCATTTCAAGATTATTTATTACTTTTGTTTTGCAAGCAAAAATATGTAATTACTTTTATTTTGAAAGTAATAATATTTAATATCAACCAAATGAATGATTTTCGATGTGCTTGTCCTACCACTTCTGCTCTAGATATTGTTGGTGATAAATGGTCGTTGGTCATTATTAAGCAGATGTTGTTGGAAGGCATAAAAACATTTAAAGATTTCTCTGAATGTGATGAAGCCATTGCATCGAACATATTATCTTCACGACTTAAGAAGCTAGAAGAATACAATATTATTCGCAAAGAAAAACTACCCAAAAACAAGAAAACAAATATCTATCTCTTAACACAAAAAGGCCTTGACCTAACTCCAAGTATTGTAGAATTAACACTTTGGGCTGAAGGAAACATTAGAGAGTTTAATCCGGAGTTATATTTAGATGATCGAATAAAAATGCTGAAGAACAATAAAGAAGCGTTTATTAAAATGCTCCTAGAAAATTACAAAAATGAAAACTGGCCGTAGTCGAGTAGACGGCTCCAACTAGATGCGACCAAGTGCGCCTCTCACACCAAACTACGTTTAAGTATCGTATGCTATGTTTAGATAATGATGCGTAACTTTTTTGAATCGTTTAACCTTTTCCAACCGCACACTTAGTGTGCTCATTTTTAAAGTACATTACAAATTCTATTTCTGATAAAAAATTCTCTTTTCTGTTTAGATCAAAAATTAAAACTCAGAGAATACTTTTCATTTAGACAACCCCCATTCCAAAAAAACTCAACAAAACTTGATAAAAACCAGTGTTTCATTTCACACAAAACAGTTGTCCTTCACCTTAAAAAAAGGTAACTTAGTTGAACAATAATTTTAAGAAACATTAACCCGTTTCTGAGAATAGCTTTATAAATAATAGAGTAAAGTCTAGCACCACCAATTAAGAAAATAAAAAAAATTGAGAGATGTATCAACAAGTAGAGAAACCAAAAGAGAATAAAAGTAGCGCTGTTACCAATTCTATTGCACAGAAGAAAAGTAATGGAAAGCAAAATTTTGGGTTTGTGAATAATCAGGCTAAGGCAAAACAAACGAATCCATCACTAACTCTAAAAGAATTCGGATCTTTTCAATCTAACAATTTATGAGACATGACCTAATGGAATATATTCTTAGGACTTCAGATACTCCAAAAGATGCCGCTACAAAAATCATAAAAAACTCATCAGAATTGCTCGATTTATTGTATGAGCAACTAAAAAAACACACCCAGTCTAAGGATGTTAGAATTGCGAATAATGCCAAAACTATAAATAGCAAAAGATTACTGGGTATACCAAAAGATATCAAAGAAATAGATGAGAAATTGGTGACATTGGAACATCCGATTTCTACAGATAAAGAACACCTTTCAGAAGCTGTCAATAACTTGATAGTTTCTAAGGACAATTCAAAGGACGAGTACTTATTAAGCGATATTCGTGAAAAAGCAGGTGAATATATGGGGTATACTCATGGCGGAAAACTTCCTTCTTTGTATTTTACAAAAGGGCATTACACTCAAGATCATAACAAGCAAGATCATATAGGATGGCATCCTTGTAAAGAAAATACAGACTATTTTAGGAAGAATATTGATAAAAACTCCCATAATTATTATACGCTTCATAGGAGGACGATGACTAGGGAGGAGAAGACTATATTTGCAAGACTTGTACAAAGTGATGAATTAAAACCAACAAAAGGAAAGGGTCTATTTATGGAAGGATATTTCAACCTTGATGAAGCATGTTTACATCCCTCCCGCGGTACTTTTGAGGAAAAGAGTGATGGCGAAGACGCTGAAGCTGAAGAGGCTGAAGCTTGGAAGGTGATTACAAATGGAAAACTTGCTAAGAATGAAGATCCCAACTATTTTAACAAGGAATGATGAAAATCATAGCTAATATATTCGGTACTTGAAATTTCGAAAACAGCCCATAGTCGAGTAGCTCGCTGAAGGTGATTTGACCGTCAGTACTCAACTCTCACCAACAAGCGTAAGGGGTATCGTACTTGGCGGATCAATATTGATACTTGCTAATTTGTAGTCGTATGCACTTCCTTTTTGGTTTATCCAGAGCTTGTAGAAGGGGGACAGTACCGAGTTTTGTAGTTGGCACTTGCTCTTTATTCAATCACAAATAATCTTCAGTGTTTCAATCACACCAAACAACCTTGTAGCTTACTCATGGCTAGAGGAAATAACCTAGGGCATAAAGGACATGCAAGTTCTAAATTAAACTTCTATTTTAGATAGAAATTTGGACGTCCAGGCTGGGCAAATAAAAGGTGTAAAAAAAAAAAAATACTTGTTTTACTCATTTCCTTTGTTCCATCTTTTCAAATTTAATATATTTATACATTAGAAAGTTTAAGCATTTTTAAACGCAACTTTCCGAACTCAAAAAAGTTGTTGATAACCATTGCTGAAAATGCGTGCCAACAAAAAAAATGAAATAAAAGTTGAGAATGGAGAAGAATCCTCAAACGCTATTAAAGAATGTATTTGGTTACGATAAATTTCGTCCTTTGCAACAAGAAATTATTGAACGCACTTTAGCTGGAAACGATAGTTTTATATTGATGCCAACAGGTGGAGGAAAATCGATGTGTTTTCAGATTCCAGCCTTGTGTTTTGATGGAATTACAATTGTGGTTTCCCCCCTTATTTCTTTGATGAAAGATCAAGTTCAGGCATTACAATCAAACGGAATAAAAGCAGATTTTTTTAATAGTTCTATTTCTCCACAAGAGGAAAGTGAGGTAATTGATCGAGCCACCAAAGGTGAAATTAAGTTGCTTTACTTATCGCCAGAGAAATTGATTGCTGTTAGCAATACTTGGCTGAAAAATTTGAATATAAAATTAGTAGCTATTGAC
>JAWUVT010000107.1:0-12564 GCA_034112225.1 Flavobacteriales bacterium
TTCATTCTTGAGGTTCAACCAAATTGCTTTAATTCCAAGACTAGCCGCCCCTAACACATCTTTTTTAAAACTGTCTCCTATCATACACACTTCATCTGCCTGAACTCCCAGCTTATTTAAAGCACTCATAAACATATAGGGGTGAGGCTTTTCTTTTCCCGCCTCTTCGCTAGTTACCATTGAATTACAATACTGATCTAATTCCAATTTCTTAATCTTTTTGTATTGAATATGTGCTGTTAGATCTGTAACTAAACAAATCCTATACTTATATTTTTCTAAGATCCTATATATTCCTTCAAAAGGAGTCATTTTTTCTAGAAAATTATCCCAATAGATATTGTAAATATCAAAACTATGTGCTAAGGGATTAACATTTAAAATCTCCAACATTTTTTGAAAATACAACAACCTGTTATGGGATGCAGCAGTTTCGCTTAGCTCTACATGAACTTTTTTTCTTGCAATTTTAAATGCTTCTACTACTTCTGCTCTATTCAATTGAAACTCTTGCATGCAAAATGTCACCACTTCATCAAGTGCATATTGATGTGAAGCATTGTAATCATAAATTGTATTATCAATATCCAATAAGAGTGCTTTGAATTTCATAGTTTAAATGTCTTTTAAGTATTCACTCATCATTTTTAAAGCGATCAACTGTATAAAACCTTCATAGCCATTTTTCCATATCCCTCTAGGAGAAACGATTTCATCCAGATTTTCAATGGTATCTAATGCGATCTCATTGTAATCTGCTTCTGGAATCTCCCTTAATTCAATGAACTGACTTTTTAAATCGTCGTTGTAATCCCAAGTGTACTTGCTGTTAATTTTGGAGAGGATTTCTTCAATATGAACACTGGCGTCTATAGTTAGTCTCAGACCAAGTTTAACAGATTCATCTCCAGGAATTAATTCCTGCAAACTAAAGTAGCTTACGATTAAATTGGCAAACTCCTTCTGTGGATAAATAAACTTTTTTGTATCGCTAACTCTCGTCTCAATTTGCTCCAGTATTTTCTCTACACTGTAACCTCTTTTTTTAGTATCTCTAACAATTTTCCAATGTCTTCTTAAGGCTTCATCGGTATCCATGTAGATTTTCAAATCTATGATCTTTCTTAGTTTCGGCAAATAAAACGAATGTAACCCTGAAATGGCAATAAACTCTTTTGGTTTTAACGTATAAAGGGGCGTGAATTTCCCTGTTTTGTGATCGTAATCACTTCTTTTAATTGAATTCCCCAATTTTAGCTCATGGATTGCCTCTGCTTGTTTATGAATAAAATTCGCTTTGGGATCTAGGTGTGTAAATTTACTCCAATTTTCATCTCCTCTTTCCCATTTGTGTTCACCATCTCCTTCAATTTGTAAGAGCTTGTCTCCTAAAATGTGCTGTAAATTATTTAACAACATTGTTTTCCCTACGCCACTATCTCCTCCAATACCGATAGTTAGGTTGGTTTTCATTCGATAAACAGAATTACTTTTTATACCATATTTATAAAATGCATACATCAAAGCCAATAAAGTAACCTCCATAAAAGTAAAGGCTAAATCAGCCAATTTTTCATTTTCAATTTTGAAGTTAACCTCTGTGCCTAAGAACATAAGATCCTTGTATTCACTTTTGTAAAACAAAACGAAGAAAACAAGGTAAGTTACTGAAGATAAAGAATATAGGAAGTATGTTCTGTTTAAGTTCTCACTTTGTATGAAATAAATAGAAACGAAGGGCACTAACCAAATATACCATGCCGGAGCTGGATAAATGAAAAATATTGCTGCTGTAAATAAGATTACAAAATAGAAAGATAATAAATCATAATTCACTTTCTTTTGATTAAAGAAGTGAAGATAGACTAATATTAATACAGCAACAGGAAGTAGCAGTTTGAGATTATCTATTTCTAAATAGGAGGCAAATAATAGGGTTTGCTTTGAATTAAATAACACCATTTGCTGAAATCCAGTACTCAATATAAAGGGAAAATCAAAAATAACCAATACCCCAATTGGAATAAGCATGTAGATAAATGAATCTTTTAACTTGTGTATCTTGACTAGGTAAAATAACAACAGCGGTAAAACAATCAGAATATTCAACTTCGTGGAAAGTGCCAATCCTAGAAAAATAGAAAAATAAAGCAGTTTATTCTTCAGTAGATAGTAAAGAGATACCATTAAGAGTGCCATTGGAATAATGTCCAACTGAGAATGAATATAGATCGCATAAAAAACAATTGGATTGAGAAGATAAAACAGAATTACCTTATTTTGTTTTCTAACATTTAAACGAAGAAGAATTACAAATATGCTTAAGTCTGCGATTAAGAGTGGCAACTTAAAAACAAAGTTGACCCCCATTTGGCTTTCAATATTGAATAGGTCAATAATATAAGAAGGCACGGCAAGAATTAAGAGCATGAATCCGTGATAAGGAAATGCATCTAAATGTAAGTTGGTTTCATAGTAATACTGCCAAGGGTTACCTCCTTGATCAATAAAATGCTGTAAAAAAGGCTGAAACAACCCAGAACTGTATTCAGAAGAAAACACAGCAAGAATTACTAGCTTTAGAAGAATAATGAACCCCACTAACCGTTTCCATTTTTCAGAAAAGGGTTCTATTGTTTTCCAGATGCGATTTTTCATAAACAACTTAAAATAGGGTAAAGAGTAATTTACCTGTAAAAAAATAGTAAACCAAAATTATAATTTTATTTCTAGAATAATTCGTTTGTAGGGATGAATGTATCTATTTTTTTCATGCCTTATGTGAAAATTTTTTGTCTCAGCCATGTATTCTTCTTTCATTTAATTTTGGTTGTGATGGTTTGGCAAGTGTATTATTTATTACGATAAGGAGGTTATAGCAACACGTAAACCTGCTAAATTAGCAAGTTTTTTTCACCTCTTTTTCTGTTGGAAAAATACACAGCCCTAATTAATGCGGAGAAATAAGAATGAGACCTTTTGGGGAAAGAGAAGCGGGAATTGGAAGAAGAATGACCGCTTAAAAAACAGGAGGAAGTATCTTCTCCAATACCGACTGAAGCGCCATAATTTCTTTAAGGAGTATAACTAATTTTCAGTTTAAAAGAAGCGTAAAAGAAGGAAAGGAAGTAGTGGTTCTTTTGGAGCTTCTTTGCCTCAATTTAAGGCACAATACGATTGTTGATTTGTTGAACGATGTATGCTTTTACCTGCTCTTCATAAAGCGAAGAAAACACCACTCCATTTGCCTCCATATTTTAAGCATTACTCCAAATGTTACGAATAGGCGGTTTAATTTTTTAGGACATTAAAAGTCAATATCTGAGGGGGAAAGTTGCGGAGATCTGTGTTAAATCACCTGATTCCTCCTAAATTTTAATAAAGAAAGAACCATCTAAAAGTAGAATTAAGAAGCCTAGTCTCTGTCCATAGCAATGTGTCGTAAAATGGTAACCTACTCAGCGGTAGGGGGTTATTTTCTTTCTTTATTTCTATTTGCTGTGTTTTTTTTTGAAGTTTTAATAAAATCAACTGTTTGCTGTTCAATTATAATCCGAATTTAATTGGGGGATAAAGGAATTGAAAGCTATTTTGTTTAACTTTACTATGAAATAACTAAACAAAACAAAATGCATACTCAAAAAATAGTTGACTATTATACAGAATGTGTTCTAGAGCATAACAAAAGACCTTCATCTGTTTATAGCTTTTGCAAGGATTTAGAAGTTGAGGAGACTCAATTTTATGATCATTTTGCTTCTTTTGATCAGTTAGAATCGGATATCTTATCTAGAATGGTAGCTAACGCAATTGCTTTAGCTACAAAAGAGGCTGAGGACCACTTGGATTTAAAAGACCCAAAGCATCAACTGCTCACCTTTTATTTAACACTAGCCGAAGTTTATAAATCAAATCGTTCATTAGTTATCTTTATACTGCCGCAGTTAAAGATGGAAATAAGCACATTAAAAGTGCTGGAAAAGAGTAAGAAAAGCTTTTTAGTATTTTTAAAATCTCTTGACATCTCTCCTGATTTTATGTCCTTTATTCCTGATGCGAACATCAAGACTAAAACCCTTGAAAATGTAGCCTGGTTTCAATTTGTGTCGGTACTCAACTATTGGCTTAAAGATACTTCTGATGGCTTTGAAAAGACAGATATTTTTATCGAGAAATCACTAAAGCTGAGTTTTGAAATTTCCGATTCTAATGTTTTAAATACGATGGTAGACCTCGGTAAATTTATGATGAACAAGAAATGAAAACAATTGATAAAATACCCACAACAAAAATTCAGCGGGCTTCAAAAATGTTGAAGTTCGGAAGTCAAGTCGGTGTAAATTATATCAAGTATTTTGGAGAAAAGATCATTTCTGATCCTTTAAGTGCCAAGGATCGACTTGATGTGGCGAATGCCGAAGACATCTACACAGGTTTAAGTGAGCTAAAAGGAAGTGCACTAAAAGTAGCTCAAATGATGAGTATGGACAAAGAGTTACTCCCCAAGGCATTTGTAGAGAAATTTTCTTTGGCCCAATTTAGTGTTCCTCCATTATCGCCTCCACTCTCCAAAAAAGTAATTACCAAGGAGTTGGGCGCTGACCCCAAAAAGAAGTTTGATAGAATTAATTATACCAGTACTTTTGCCGCGAGCATTGGTCAGGTGCATGAGGCTTGGATAGCCGATAAAAAATTTGCACTTAAAGTTCAATATCCCGGGGTAGCAGAAAGTATCTCTTCCGATTTAAATTTAATTAAGCCCTTTGCACTTCGAATGTTTAACTTGAAAAGTGCTGAAGTAGAGGACTATTTTTTAGAGGTTAAAAATAAGCTCTATGAAGAAACGGATTACGAGCTAGAGTTGGATCAGTTAATCGAAATTTCATCGGCATGCAGCCATATTGATGGGCTTGTGTTTCCAGAAGCATTCCGTGCTTATTCTTCCAAAAAATTGCTTACGATGGAATGGATGGAAGGCTTGCACCTCTCTGAATATACCCAAACCAATCCGTCTATCGAAGCGCGAAACAAAATTGCCCAAACCCTGTGGGATTTTTTCATGTATCAAATACATGTTTTACAGAAAGTGCATGCTGACCCTCATCCAGGAAACTTTCTTGTGAATGATAAAAATGAATTAATAGCCCTTGATTTTGGCTGTGTAAAGGTTCTGCCCAAGGCGTTTTATGAACCGTATTTTGAGCTTACTAAAGTTGAAAACATCAACAATTCTGAAAAATTACTTGAATTATTGGATCAGCTAGAAATGGTTTTGGAAACCGATAGCATTGAAGAGAAAAGTCTATTAACCGCTACATTTAAAGAGGTATTAGCGGTATTGAATAAGCCTTTCCAATTTGAGAAATTTGATTTTAGCCAACCGGAATACTTTAATGAGTTACTAAAATTAGGCGGTACTTTGAAAGACGATAAAAGATTAAGAAAACTAAATGGAAGTAGAGGATCTAAACACTTTTTATATGTGAACCGAACCCTTTTTGGTTTGTTAGGATTGATGAATTCTTTAAATGCAGGGCCAGTAAGTGTAATGAATTATAAGAAATAGGAACGATGATCTTGAACACCACTTACCAGGAAAAAGATATTGTGAAAAAGATTAATGGCTTAGTAGGCCAACCATTCTCTATTGTCAAGCGAATTAAGATGAAAGGCATTGGTTCTTCTAGAATGATTGTTGATGATTTTAGTGAAGGCTTCAACGCCTATTTTCTTCCCAATACAGGTTTGCGATATTGTAATTTCGAGCTACGTCCTAATGGTATTCTGGTTCATTTTCAGCATCAGCACAATAGATACTCATGGGTTATTCCATACTACCGGTTAAATATGTTCAGGTCCAATTCTTTTAGCGTGCACGCAGGAAACCAGTTTCTAAGAATCAGAAAGGACAATCACTTGAAAGTGAATTCAGCAATGATTAAACGGATATTATCCTTAAAAGAAATCAATACAAGGAACTTCAGACCGATGCAATGAGAAACGGATGGCATATCCTGGATAAAGAGTTCATGCTTTTTTTTATTAGACAAGAGGACTTATCCTTGGTTCATTTTTAATAAGCCCACTTCTTTTTCAGAAAGAAAACGCCATTGTCCACGTGCCATGTCTTTTTTGGTTAGCCCCGCAAAGAATACACGATCTAACTTTACCACATTGTAGCCTAAATGTTCAAACATTCGTCTAATAATTCTGTTTTTTCCAGAATGCAATTCAACACCAATTTGGTTTTTCTTTTCACCATTCGAAGCCACATAAGTCGCTACATCCGCTTTGGTAAAACCATCTTCCAATTCAAAACCGTCACATAGATGTTGCAAATGGTTGGAAGTAACATTCTTGTCTAAATGAACGTTGTAAATCTTTTTCACCCCAAATTTAGGATGCGTTAACTTTTTGGTTAAATCTCCATCGTTGGTTAACATCAAAACTCCAGTAGTTGCTCTGTCCAATCTTCCAACAGGGTAAACCCTTTCTTTTAGTTTTCCTAAAATTTGCATCACGGTTTTTCTTCCAAAAGGATCATCAGCCGTGGTAATAAAATCTTTAGGTTTATTCATTAAAATGTAGACCTTCTTTTCTCTTTTAATGCTCTGACCACCAAAAGAAACTTTGTCCGTTTCGTTCACTTTGTAGCCCATTTCTGTCACTACTTTTCCGTTAATTTCTACAGCTCCAGATTGTATTAACACATCAGCCTCTCTACGAGAAGCAATTCCTGCATTGGCCAAGTATTTATTTAAACGCGTTAAGCCATCATCTGCTTTGGTGTGCGGATTGTTTTTGCTTTTTTTATTGGGGTCTGCTTTTCTTAAAGGAGCCTTGGAGTAGGTTCCTGCTTTTCTGTATGGTTTTTCATCCCTGTTTGGTCTACCCTCTTTGTTCGGTCTAGTCTCTCTGCTTGGTCTGGCTTCGTTACTAGGTTTTTCATCTCTAGTCGGCTTGTCGCTTCCGCTGGATCTACGTGCTTTTGTGGCTGGTTTTGCTTTACTTGAGCCTCTTGCCCCTCTACCTGGCTTACTGTCTTTGTTTGATTTTCTTCCTTTATTTTCCATGGTGTGTGTTTGTCAAGTTACAACATTGAAAAGTTGATCAAGTTGTAGTCGTGTGTGTCTATCGATTTAAGAACTTCAATTATCTAACCTCTCCTCCGTTATCAATCACTTTTTCTGGCGAAACAAAGGCTAAATTTCCTTCGTTATTTTCTGCCATTAAAATCATTCCTTGAGATTCTATTCCTCTAATTTTTCTGGGTGCTAAGTTAATTAAAACCGACACTTGTTTTCCAATTACATCTTCAGGTTGGTAGTGTTTAGCAATTCCAGAAACAATTGTTCTTTCATCTATTCCCGTATCCACTGTCATTTTTAACAATTTATCTGAATCAGGATGTTTTTCAGCCGTTAAAATGGTACTAATTCTAATGTCCATTTTCGTAAATTCATCAAAAGTAATTTCGTCTTTCATTGCTGTTGCTTTGGGGTTGGAACCTTCCTTTCCACTTCCTTCGGAGGGGTTAGAGGAGGCTTTTAATTTTTGAATTTGAAGGGCGATGGCCTCATCTTCTATCTTTTGATACAGTAATTCTGCTTTGTTCATTTGATGTTCCGCAGGCAAGGCAGTTAAGCCATCACTGTTTAACATGTGTTTTAATTTAGCGCAGGTGTTGGGTAAAAAAGGAAGGAAAATTTCACTCAATGCTTGACAGAGCTGTAAGGCAATGTTCAGTATCGTTTTTACAGTCTCTTCATCCGTTTTAATCCGTTTCCAAGGTTCAGTATCCGCCAAGTATTTATTTCCTAAACGAGCTAAGGTCATGGCTTCGGTTTGCGCATCTCTAAATTTGTAAGCCCCTAATAATTCATCCACATTTAATTTGGTGGCTTCGATTGCCGCTAACACTTCTTTATCATAGTCCGATAAAACGCCTTGTGCAGGCACTTTACCCTCATAATACTTGTGGGTTAACACCACCGAACGGTTCACAAAGTTTCCAAAAATGGCAACCAATTCACTGTTTACTCTGGTTTGGTAATCTTTCCAGGTAAACTCACTGTCTTTGGTTTCTGGAGCAATTGAAGTTAATACATAACGCAATTCATCTTCCTTGTTGGGGAAATCTTCCAAGTACTCATGCAGCCAAACGGCCCAATTTCTTGAAGTAGAAATTTTATCGCCTTCTAAATTTAAAAATTCGTTGGCCGCAACATTCGTTGGTAAAATATAATCTCCGTGAGATTTTAAAATGATCGGAAAAATGATGGCGTGAAAAACAATGTTGTCTTTCCCTATAAAATGCACCAATTCCGTATCCTCTTTTTTCCAGTAATCTTCCCAGTTTTTATCGTTGTCCTTTGCCCATTGTTTGGTGGCAGAAATGTATCCAATAGGAGCATCGAACCAAACGTACAATACCTTTCCTTCACCACCTTCAACAGGCACCTTAATTCCCCAATCTAAATCTCTGGTAATGGACCTTGGCAATAGGCCATTGTCAATCCATGATTTACATTGACCAATCACCTGCTTTCTCCAGGTGGAAGCATCGTGTTGCTCAATGCCATCTAATTTTCCGGTTTCTATCCATTCCTTTAACCATTTTTCGTGGGCGTTCATGGGTAAAAACCAATGAGTGGTTTCTTTTAAAATGGGCACATTGCCACTAATGGTTGATTTTGGACGGATCAATTCAGTTGGACTTAAGGTCGATCCACATTTCTCACATTGATCCCCATAAGCACCATCAAAATCACATTTAGGACACGTTCCAACAATGTATCTATCGGCTAAAAACTGATTGTTTTCTTCGTCATAATATTGCTCGGTAGTTTGCTCAATAAAAGCCCCTTTTTCGTGCATTTCTTTAAAAAACTCACTGGCCGTTTCGTGGTGAATTTCAGATGAAGTTCTGTGGTAAATGTCAAACTCAATTCCGAAATCGGTAAACGCTTTCTCTATAATTGCATGATTTTTAGCTACAATTGCTTGAGGAGTAGTTCCTTCCTTTTTTGCTCTCAACGTAATTGCCGCTCCGTGTTCATCAGAACCACAAACAAACAGCACCTCTTTTCCTTTTGCTCTTAAATACCTCGAATAGATATCTGCAGGCAAATAACATCCAGCAATATGGCCCAGGTGTAAAGGACCATTCGCGTAAGGTAATGCTGCAGTAATGGTATGTCTTTTCGCTTCTTTCATAGTAAATGTCAGCTCAATTTGTTATTTTCGTTTCTCAACACTTGCGACAAGGGCATCGAGTAAATTCGGTGCAAAGTTACATTTTATAAAGATTAAAAAATGCAAAAACCATCCAATTTAAAACCAAGCGATAAAGTCGTGATTCTTTCTACTGCACGTAAAATTTCTGAAGCAGAAATAGCGCCTGCCGTTCAGGTTTTTGAAGACTGGGGATTGACCGTTGTTTTGGGCGCCAATTTACACCAAGAAGACCATCAGTTTTCCGGAACTACCGCCCAAAGAGTTTCAGACTTACAGCTTGCTATGGATGATGAAAGTGTAAAAGCCATTTTTTGTGCCAGAGGAGGCTATGGAACGGTTAAAATTATTGATGCCTTGGATTTTTCTACCTTTCAAAAACGTCCGAAGTGGATTGTTGGGTACAGTGATGTAACGGTGTTGCACAACCATATCAACCAAAGTTTTAGTATTGAAACCTTACACGCCACCATGCCCATTAATTTTCTAACCCATAGTAAAGAGAGTGAAGAAAGTTTAAAGAAAGTGTTGTTTGGAGAAGCTTTAAGTTATGAGTTTGGGAGTCATCAACTCAATCGATGTGGAACTGCAACCGGTGAAATGGTAGGAGGGAATTTGTCCATACTCTATTCTTTAACAGGAACCAACTCCCAGGTAGATACAAACGGACGAATACTTTTTATAGAAGACTTAGATGAATACCTCTACCACATTGATCGGATGCTGATGAATTT
Organism: Flavobacteriales bacterium; assembly: GCA_034112225.1. Lineage (GTDB taxonomy): Bacteria > Bacteroidota > Bacteroidia > Flavobacteriales_E > Vicingaceae. The sequence continues at coordinate 9,969 of JAWUVT010000107.1, forward strand.
AAAAAGAGCAGGAATTTTATCCCGTTTAACGGGATTAGTTGTTGGCGGAATGTCTGCTATGAACGACAATGCAATTCCTTATGGGAAAACCGCTAAAGAAATTATTTTAGAAGCAGTAAGCGACTTTGATTATCCGGTTTGTTTTGATTTTCCTGCAGGACATCTTGCAGACAATAGAGCGCTAATTATGGGGAGGAAAGTAACCTTGAAGGTTGCCGAATCTTGCAGTTTAAAATTTACGTAATGGCCAGTCACAATGATTTAGGAATTAAAGGAGAGGCTTTGGCTAAGCGCTATCTCGAAGACTTAGGCTATCAAATTTTGGCAACAAATTGGAGCGATAGAAAATTTGAACTTGATTTGATTGCTATCGATCAAAACGAAATTGTTTTTGTGGAAGTGAAAACCAGGAGTACTTCATTTTTTGGAAAGCCTGAAGAGGCCGTGACCCCTAAAAAGCAACGACATTTAATGAATGGTGCGGATCATTATATTCAACTCCATGCAATTGATTTAGAAGCGAGGTTTGATGTGATTGCCATCGTTCTCAATGCGAACCGAAAAGAGATCAAGCAGTTCAAAAATGCTTTTTCTCCCAGTTTCTAATTTCCTTCATTACGCCATTTCGTAGCTTCGCAACTAAATTTTATAGTGGATGCAGTCACTAAACATTTTAATCGCATTGATAATCCCTAAATCTGCCTCTTCTAAAGCCCAAACTCTTTTAACCGTTTTTTTGGTTGGTGATGGATACGTGACACCACCTTTAAGCTCTCTAACAGGTGTTTTGAGAAAAGGGTATTGTAGTCTTCTAAATCAATAAAAAGATGCGTTGTTTCTGGTGCATTTTTAGCCTATTCCTCTAACGCTTTTATGAAGGAAGGACAATCCGCTTGAGGAAACGGCATGGTTGATCTTTCCAAGATTTTAATACTCCCTCTCAAAGGTTTCAAAATCAACTTTGTGCACCTTTCAGTTCCTTTCATTTCATTTTCATAGAGTGTCATTTTAATTCACAACAAAGCAAAGGCATTGAGCGCTTAACATGAGCCGCAGGAGGTTAGTGTTTCATTAAGTTTAATTGGATTAACTGTTAATTTAATGGGAGGTGCAGGGAGGAAGAGAATAAGAAGCTCAAGTTCGGTTGAATTTAGAAGGAGGAGCTATAAAATAGGAGTCTTTTTGAGGGCTAAAAAGGGTTCCTCTATCATTGGATAACTATTCGTTTAACGTTCTTGAAGATTGCCTGGTGAAGAGGTGTTGGATATCGGAGTTACTCTTTGTCATTGAACTGACTGATGCAACCTTTTGAAGGGAGAGGAGTCTTGTTTATAATTAATTAGAACAATTTTTTATTATGAAAAAAATCACTTTAGGATTAATTGCTATTTTAGGACTATCAAATCTTGGAATTTCTCAGGTTGTTATAGATAATTCTAATACTGTTGAGTGGTATGTTCAAAATGTATTGTTAGGGAGTGGTGTCTCTGTTGCTAACATTACATTTAATGGTGCTCCTGCAAATTTAGTTGAAAATAAAGTTGGACAATTTACGGATTTAACGAGTACTATTGGGTTGCCATCGGGGTTGGCAATGGGGACAGGAAATATTGCCTTAGCAGGTGATGCGAATACTTCTGGTGGGCAAAGTTCTGGTGGAGACTCTAATGTTAATACTGATTTAGATTTAAATCCTATTGTCGCGCCTAATAATATTTATGATAAATGTGTTATTGAATTTGATTTTAAACCTACAGGAGACACCTTGTCCTTTAACTATTCTTTTGGTTCAGAAGAATATGATGAATACGTATGTTCTAATTATAATGATGTTTTTGGATTTTTTATTACAGGGAATAATCCATCAGGTGGGACGTATAATTCTCAGAATATTGCTTTAGTTCCAGATACGTTGTTGCCAGGCGTTTTTACAACCACTCCTGTAGCCATTAACACGATTAATAATGGGAGTTTTGGTTTCTCCGCTCCAGATGGAAGTCTATGTGATGCGATAGATCCAAACTGGGCATCGTATAGTATATTTTTTAAACCTAGCCTAGCATTTTCGACAGATTATGCTTACGATGGCAGAACAAGAGCTTTACCTGTATTTGCTTTAGTTAATTGTGGAGAATCGTATCATATTAAACTGGCCGTTGCAGATGTTGGAGATAACGGTTTTGATTCAGGAGTATTTTTGGAAGCGGGGAGCTTTTCAACCAATGGGTTATTAGATGCGACTACCGCAAATGTCCCAAGTAATATCTCTATTTGTGATCCACCTTTTGATGTAAACTTTACTTCTGGTCCTAATCCTCCACCAGAAAGTTATTGGGAATTTGGGGATGGTGTTGGAACCTCTACACAACAAAACCCAAGTTCTACGTATGCTGATTCAGGGTCTTATACCGTGATGTTTGTTGCTATTGATTCTACCGCTTGTGTAGGAACAGATACGGCCTACTTTAATGTTGAGCTGATTCAGGCTGAAGTGCTGGATGCTCAATTCCTTATTCCTCCTTATGACCCCTGTCAAGCTAGCTTAAGCGTAGACTTTTCATTTACGGGAACAGGAGCTGATTCTTTATATTGGAGT
>JAWUVT010000108.1:0-15600 GCA_034112225.1 Flavobacteriales bacterium
ACTCAATGCTTTATTATTTAGGTGAAGAGGATAAGGTTTTGGTAAGACTAAGTGCCGTAAAGGATAGTTTTATTACACACATTGATACTTCAATTCATTTCTATCATTTTTATGATACGAAACCAGCAGTTAGCTTTTACAATAGGGGGCTAATAGAACATAATATTAATCCTCAGGGAGGTTATACCGAGATTTTAAAAGACAATTTTAAAACCCATTTATTGGTGAGAAACCTTGAAGAAAAGCCAGAAGATAAACAAATAAGTGTAAATAAAAAACAAGTAGTTGATACAACCAATTTAAATCTGCCACTAACAAATCAGCGGAAACCGGTTCTACTAAACGCTATTATTATTCCAAAGGATTCGGATTTAGTAGATCTAATAAACATTAAAAATTATGTTTTTGAAGATGAAAAAAATGAACTTCAAAAGAATACAATTGTAATTGATGGAGAAGTAAAAAAAGATAGTGTTTGGGAAGTGTTTAAAGTACCCAATCAAAGAAATTATAACATTTCATTTTTTAATGACAACTCCGCTTTAAAAATGAGTAATTCTTTTGTGAATGGAGAATATCAACAGTTTACAGGAGGAGCTTACATTAGTCCTGGATTTGGTGCCTTAATTAAATTTGCTACTGTAGATTTATTTGAAGACCATAAAATTTATGGTGGGTTTAGAATCTCTTCTTCAACAAGAGAGTATTTTATGACGTATCAAAATTTAATGAAAAGAACCGATAAAGAATATACTGGATCAAGAACAACAAGTAGTGGAGATGGAGTAGGCTTAACCTCCAATTCATTCAAGTATTCGATTAAATATCCATTCAGTGAAGTTTCTAGTGTTAGAATGACGATGACGGTTAGAAATGATAATATCGTTTTTAAATCAACGAATGATCTCACATTAAATGCACCTAATCTTTCAGAATATAGAACTATTGGAAAAATTGCTTACGTTTTTGATAATTCAAGAAACAAAATGACCAACATCTACTATGGTACTAAGTTTAAAGTTTTTGGAGAGTATTATCAAGAAGTCGGAGATGGATCTCTTTTCTCTACAGTAAACAACTTTCATGCTGATGGTAATCTAAAAGGACAAGGAAATGGCGTAAATGGAAACCTACAAGTGGTGGGGGTAGATTTTAGATATTCACAAAAAATAAGTAGAGAATTGATTTGGGTGAATCGTTTTGCGGCAAGTTCCTCTTTTGGTTTTGAAAAACTAATCTATTATTTAGGAAGTACCGATGATTGGATACCCATAGATCAAGATCAATTTATTAATGAGGATGATGTCAATCCTAAAGGCTTAAATTATCGTTACCATGCATTAGCAGCAAATATGAGAGGGTTTCCTCAAAATGTAAGAAGAGGAACTAATTTTGCAATCATCAACAGTGAAATTCGATTCCCCGTTTTCAAGTATTTTATTAAACGTCCAATTCGTTCTAACTTCATTAGAAATTTTCAAATCATTGCTTTTGGAGATGTTGGCTCTGCTTGGAATGGTTTGAATCCTTGGGGAAATCAAAACACTATTGATGAAACCACTTATACAGAAGGAAACTTTAATTCAGTAACGGGTCAATTTACAATTGAAGTAACCGCTTCTCAAAAAATAGATCCTATAGTTGCAGGTTATGGTTTGGGTTTAAGATCTACCTTCTTAGGTTATTTTGTTAAAGCCGATTGGGCATGGGGATTTGAGGATGGAACAGTAAAAGACCGGCCCATATTTTATTTGTCATTGAGTTTAGATATCTAGTTATGAGTATAACAACATTAATACTATTAGTCGCCATTGGACTTTTTGCAGGAATTGCAGGAGGTATGATTGGAATAGGAGGAGGATTAGTAATCGTGCCTTGTTTAGTTTACTTTTTAGGGTTCTCTCAGTTTGAAGCTCAAGGTACTAGTGTTGCAACACTCTTACTGCCTATAGGTGTTTTAGCAGCTTATAATTACCACAAAGCGGATTCCATTAATTGGAAATTTGCATTGATCATTGCCTTAACGTTTATTGTTGGAGGCTATATTGGATCTAAATTAAGCATCAATTTTTTAAGTGAATCTACTGTTAAAAAAGTATTTGGAGTAATCATGCTTATTGGTGCTATTAAAATGATATTTTTTTCAAAATAAAATGGATGAAATTATAAAATTAGTAAAAGAAAAGGCTGCTGCTTATCATCAAGAAGTAATCGCTATAAGAAGACATCTACACCAAAATCCTGAATTATCGTTTCAAGAACATCATACCTCAAAATATGTATGTACTAAGCTCGAAGAATTTGGAATTGATTATGAATCGGGGATGGTGGTAACAGGCGTTGTAGCTTTAATCAAAGGAATAAATCCTGAGAGTAGAGTTGTTGCACTTAGAGCTGACTTAGATGCCTTACCAATACTCGAAGAAAATAAGGTCGCTTATAAGTCGATAAATCAAGGCGTAATGCATGCTTGTGGTCATGATGTGCATACGGCTTCATTATTAGGTGCAGCAAAAATACTAAACGAACTAAAAGATCAATTTGAAGGTACAGTTAAGTTAATTTTTCAACCTGGAGAAGAAAGACTTCCTGGTGGAGCTTCATTGATGATTAAAGAAGGTGTGCTCGAAAATCCAACACCCCAGGCAATTATTGGACAACATGTTTATCCACAATTAGAGGCTGGAAAAGTCGGTTTTAAGAGTGGTATGTATATGGCTTCTGCAGATGAGTTGTATGTGACGGTTATAGGTAAAGGGGGGCATGCAGGATTGCCTCACTTAAATATTGACCCCTTATTAATTACAGCGCATATATTAACAGCACTCCAACAAGTTGTGAGTAGGATGAGTCATCCAACAGCTCCTACAGTTCTCTCTTTTGGGAAAATGATTGCCAACGGAGCTACAAATATAATTCCTGATAAAGTGGAATTAGAAGGTACTTTTAGAGCAATGAATGAGGAGTGGAGAGCAGAAGCTCATCTTAAAATGAAAAACATGGCAGAATCTATTGCCAAAGGGATGGGGGGAACGTGTATTTTTAGAATTGACAAGGGATATCCCTTTTTAGTGAATGATGAAGTAACTACAGCTAATGCGAAACAGTCAGCTATTGAATTTTTGGGGAAAGAAAACGTTATTGATCTTGATTTGAGAATGACTGCAGAAGATTTTGCTTATTTCTCACAACAAAAACCTTCTTGTTTTTATAGACTTGGAGTTAAAAATGAATCCAAAAATATTACCTCAGGGTTACATACATCCACCTTTAATATTGATGAAGAGGCATTGGAAACATCTATTGGTTTAATGGCATGGATCACCCTAAAAGAATTAAAAAACTGTGAATAAAAAAATCCTACTTCATTGATATGAAGTAGGATTTAATTAAAATTTTAAGGCCGTCTTTAGTTTTTCTCTTGCGCTTCTTTTTCTAACTTATCGAGTTCCGTATCAGCATCGGTAGGTTTTGAATCTCCAGATTTCCCAGTGGACATCCCATCAATGATTACTTTTCCTTTTCGGTCTTTATTCACGTCATCATCAGCATTGCTGATAAATTTTCTCATCACTTGATCTTCTTGAGCTTCTTTTTTAGCTGCAGCCTCTCTGTCAGCAATAGCTTGTGCATCTAATTCACTTGGATCATATTTTTTAAATACTTCAATTAACTCTTTTGCTTTATTGGCATTGGTAATATCGCCAATAGATCCTCTAAAAAACTCTTCGGCTAACAACATTCCAAGCGCTAAAACTGGTGCAGTGGCTTTGGAAGGAACAAAATCTTTATCGATAAATTTCATAGCAAGCGCTAAGTTTTTTTTCCCTTCAACAGAGTTTTTTGATTTCATTTCAGTAACACCTTGCCATAATAATAAAACAGGGTCGTTAGGAATTCCTCTGAAAGCATTTTTATAAATAGAAGCTGCTTTTCTATACTTTTCATTTAAATAAAGCATTTGAGCCATTTTATTAGAAGTGTCGGCTAATTGAATATAGTATTCTTTATAATCATCAGACCATTGATTTTCATAATATTTCTTTGCTTTAGCATCGGCCTTTACAAATTTATAAAGGTACTTTTGAGCCATTTTTATAGGTTTAGGATATTTAGAATCTTTTTCTCCAACATCAAACTTCCCTGGTAAACGAGACATCTCATAGTAAGCCATTGAAGCATAAACATAAATTAAGGGATGTTTTTTATAATCATCGTTTCGCATTAAGGATTCTGATTTATAAAGAAGATCTTCGTATTTTTCATCAATGAAAAGGAAGGTTAATTGGTCAATTTTTTTACCATCTTTTTGAGCATAAACACTAAATGAATTTAGGAGTAAAAGAATAGAAAGGATTTTAATTATTTTCATGTACATATATATTAGAATTTAAAAGTAAAAATTTTCTCAATTCTAAACAAAGATAATGCCTAATTAATTAAACTAGTCTATTTTTGTATGAAATTATAGGCATGGGGAAAAGAATTGAGGTCAAAAAAGAAAAACATAAATTAGAAATCATCATTAAAGCTTTTTATGATGCAGGCAAACAAAAAATGTTGTTCGCATGGATTATTTTATTTTCTTTTTGTGGCATTGCCATTGTCACTCAATTTTTTCAAGATTACGAGGCTAATTACAAAATTATATTTGGAGTATATCTTGCATTTTGGTTATTTTTTGAGTTTAAAGTTATTTACGCGTACCGTTGGAGAAGACTTGGAGAGGAAAAAATCAGTATTGAAAACAACCAGATTGTGTTGTCTAAAACAATCGGTAAAAGAGGAGTGACGCAACAATTTAATTTGGATCAAATTAAGAAAATTGATTTTTTAAAAAATGATGGTTCTTCTTTTCTTAATGCAATGAATAGCTCTTATTGGAATATTAACAAGTATCATTTAGCAATCTACTTAGAAAAAACAATAATCCCATTTGCAATAGACATTAACAATAAAGAAGCAAAAAATATTTTAAATGAACTTAGGAAACTGAAAAAATGAAATCTTTTTGGGACAAATATTACCCTTATTTTATTGATGTATGGCAGTATCTGGCTGTTTTAATCGCTTTTATATTAGGAGCATTTTTCTTTCTTTAGTCTTCTTTCCACCTTGTAATTCTATTTTACCTAATAGGTAAGGTATGCTTTTTACAATTGAAGCGCATAATTCTTTCACTTCATCAAGAGAGGTGTCTTTTTTGGCTACTTCATCACATAATTCACCTAGGTTTTTAAGTCCTAATAAATGGAAGTTTGATTTGATTCTATGTGTAATAAATTTTAAAATTTCCAGGTCATTATTTATTAATGCCGTAGACAGATTTTTCTGCTCATCGATTAATGCTTCGGATAATAAATGTAGGGTAGAAACGATAAACTCATCGTTATTATGAGTGAATTCTCTTACCATTTTAATATTAAAATCTTGTATGAGGTGAGGCTCATTTTTAATTGAACTATTTTTTATTGCCATTTTTTTAATCTTATGAATAGATAAAGTAGGCTTAAAAGAGTTAGGGAAATAACTGCTAGCCTTGGTGTATTTTCATTCTTCTAGTTTGAGAGAGTATTGATCATTGTCTCCTATTAATTTTCTTTATTATAATGAGCGATGAGTGAATTTGCCTTTTTTAACAACTCTTTAGACTTGAATGGTTTGTTGAAAAAATGCTGGGCATTAATTTTTTTACAGAAGTATAAGCCATCATCTTCATCTATAGAAGAAACAACAATTATGGGTGCTATATGATCTTTATAAAGGTTAATCAATTTAGAACTATCATAAACATGAGGAATCATCATATCTAAAATGATTAAATCAGCGGAATCTATATATTTATGTGCTGTTAAATCTATGCCATCCATAATAGAATTGACTTTATACCCTTCATTTGTAAAGAGATTCCTTAGCAGGAATTGCATTACGATATCGTCCTCTATTATTAATATTTCTTTCATAACTATTTTCTTTAATCGATTGCTTGTTTCTATTACGTGATATCTTATTAAATAAACAATCTTTTCAACCAAACACATTGTTTATTTAACTAAACGAACATATTTGCCTACTAATTTGGAATTAATACCGATAAGGGTTACTTTTCTGCTGTTAAAATTTATTAAGGATGAATTGTATAGTAATTAAAACTCATTTGGCTAAAGATGATGTGATTAGTAGTTATATTGAAGAAACAAGTTCTTTAAATTTATTAGGTAATTATTCTAATTTTTCATTGGCATCTAAAAAAATTAAAAACTTAAAAATTGACATTATTTTTTTAGACATTGATTCCCTAAAAGAGAATGGGTTCGCGTTTATTAAAAAGTATGAATTGATTCAAAAAACTCAACTAATTTTGTTGACGACGAACACCAACCACATCATAGATGCTTACCAATCTGGAGTTATAGATTGTGTATTAAAACCAGTATCTTATGAAAGATTCTTAAAATCAATTGTGAAAGTAATCGATCAAAAGAGTAAGGATAGTTATAAAAATAATTTTATGTTTATTAAAACAAAAGGTCAATATATTAAATTATTGTTTCAACATATTGTTTGGGTTAAATCTAATTATGAATATGTTGAGATCTATACTTTAGATAAAAAATATATGGTCTATTCCTCTATGAATAATATTTTAGAAAAATTGCCTAATAGTTTTATTCGTGTGCATAGATCAAATATTGTTTCTTTAGATAGAATAGATAAAATTGAAGGGAATGTTTTGGAAGTTGAGGGTCAGTTGATTAAGATTGGTGACATGTATAAAAATGAACTTTTGTTAAAGCTTGGAATTCTTAATTCGAAATCTTAAAAACAGCGGTTTTAACTCTTTTGGTATTTCGTTCTTCAATTTTTTCTTCTAAAATTAGAGCTAAAGCTACTTTATCTTCGAATACTTCTTTAATGTTTTTGATCACTCCAACAGGAATGTTCTGTGCTAAAAATGGCGTCATTAATTCATCTTTAGTTTTAAGCTCAAAGTAGGGTTGAAGTTCTTCGGCTAAAGTCTTTCGATTAGATACTCTTAGTTGATTACTTTGATAAACTGGATTCTTAATCATTTTATCGGCACCAATAATTTGTAGTAACATTTTAAAATGTTTATCTGTTCCTATCGCTAAAACTAAAAAGAAACCATCTTTTGTTTTAAATGTTTCTCCGTAAGGAGCAATATTGGGATGTAAGGATCCAATAGCTTGAGGAACAGTATCGTTCATTAACCAGTTTGTCGCTTGATTTTTTAAAGAGGAGAGTGCTGTATCATACAATGACACTTCTACAAAATAGCCTGTTTTTGAATGCTCTCGTTTTAGTAAAGCCAAAAGTAACCCTTCTTTAAGTTGATGAGCTGCCAAAACATCAATTAAGGCAATTGGCATTTTTAGAGGACCACTTTCTGTTGTTCCGTTAATGGACATGAAACCTGTTTCTGCTTGCAAAATTAAATCATAAGCGACTCTATTGCTCTTGGCCCCATACCCATTGATTGCGCCATAAATCAGCTGGTTATTCAACTGTTTTAAGGTTTTATAATCCATATTTAATTTCAAATCATCACCAGGTTTAAAATTGGTAATTACAAGGTCTGCAGTTTTAATTAACTCATAAACCTGCTGTTTATCTTTTTGATTGGTTAGATCTAAAAAGAGGTGTTTTTTGTTGTAGTTTACGGATGAAAAATAGGCGGAAACATTCGTTTCTTTATCCTCAGTACTACTTTTCCATTTTCTAGTCACATCTCCATTTACCAATTTGTTCTCTATTTTTATGACTTCGGAACCTAATTCCGAAAAGAACATGCCTACATCTGGTCCAGCTAAAACACTTGCTAACTCAATTACTTTTAACCCTTTTAACATTACTTATTTTTTAAATTAATAAAAAGCTCTCTCCCTTTTCTAGGGGCTATAGAATTGTAAGCCAATTCCATAACGTTACAATTAAAATAAGGTTCAAAATAATTGAGGTACTCTTGTTTACTTCCCCCAAAAGGTGGTTGATCAGTATTTAACTCCGCATCAAATAATAGCCCAATTATTTTTCCGTTAGGGTTTAACAATTTAGAGCTGTGAAGTGCATAATTAACCCTTAATGATGGATGAATAGCACAAAAAAATGTTTGCTCTATGATTAAGTCATACTGCTCATTGTGCTTAAAAAAGTCAGCACAAATTAGTTGGTTTTTTGGGAAGGATGGAACTCTTTCTAAAAAATGATTTAGCGCATTCGGAGAGAGGTCAATTAAAAAAACATGCTTAAAACCTAATTGAAGTAAATACTCCGCTTCATAAGCATTTCCGCATCCTGGGATTAGAATTTTTAATTCTTTAGTTTTAATCTGATCAATATATTCTTTTATTGGTGTTGATACCTTTCCAATGTCCCAGCCTATATCATTATTTAGATATCGATCATTCCAAAATTTATCATCAAGTTTCATCAATGCAAATTATTTAATTAATAAAAAAAACACCTTGATTTCTCAAGGTGTTTTCAAAACAAAATAGGTTTTTGGTTTACAAGTAAGTTTGTAAACTGTTGGTTCTAGATAATCTTCTTAATCTTCTTAAACCACGTTCTTTTATTTGTCTAATTCTTTCTCTTGTTAAACCAAAATGGTTACCAATTTCTTCAAGAGTCATTTCTTTTCTTCCATTTAATCCGTAAAATAAACGAATGACTTCAGCTTCCATACCTTTTAAGTAGGATAAAGTTCTTTCAATATCAGTAGATAAAGATTCGTGAATTAATGTGTCATTTGGCGCAGGAGTAGAGTCCGATTCAATAACACTAATTAAACTGTTATTGTCATCATCATTTGCCATTGGAGCATCTAAAGAAGTTTGCTTTTTAGACATCTTTCTAGAGTTCTGAACTTTTTCTAAATCCATTTCTAAAATTTCAGAAAGTTCTTCATCAGTCGGCTCTCTTTCCATTTGTTGCTCAAATTCACTTGAAGCTCTATTAATCTTCTGAATTTCGCCTAAACGATTATGAGGTAACCGAATTGTTCTTGAATTATCTGCAGCTGCTTTTAGAATACTTTGTCTAATCCACCAAACTGCGTAAGAAATAAATTTAAAACCTTTGGTATGATCGTATCTTTTTGCTGCTTCAATCAACCCTAGATTACCTTCATTAATTAAATCCTCTAATGTTAATCCTGTATTTTGATATTGTTTTGCAACACTAATTACGAACCTTAAGTTTGCTCTAACCAATTTGTTTAACGCATATTCATCACCATCCTTAATCTGTTGAGCTAACTCAACTTCCTCATCAGCAGTAATCATTCCCTCACGAGAAACTTCTTGCAAGTACTTTTCAAGAGATTTACTCTCTCTCTTAGTAATCTGTTGTGTAATTTTTAACTGTCTCATATCTCTTTCTCTATTTTTCCATTAAGTCATCAAAAAAATGCTATCATTTTCTCAACTTCTATTTTATTCTATTCTATATTTAACGTAAAGAAATAACAAATGTTTCTAAATTCATAAAGATTAACACCTTTTAACATTTTATTTAAGTAATTATGTCTTTTGGTTGACAACTGTTTCGGTGTTTAATTTATTCTATTACTTTTTATTTCATTCAATTGTTATCAATATACCTTATTATTCATTGGGTTTTAAAGTGATCATGGATCGCTTTATTTTTCTTTTTATTCACTGATCATCTTCAAATAAATTAATGGTTGAATTGTTTTCTTTTTTACTTAACGTACAAGAACGAAAATAGTTGCTATTATTTTATAAACTTCATCTTGATTTGTAAAAAAGAAGAGGAAGTAGAGTACATCATCTTTTCAATTCTTACTAATCCTCCTCGCTTTTTCATTTAGAATTTTATTTTGGTAAAATAAATAAACAGTACTATTTTTAAGACAAAAGTGGTTTCGTTCAATCTAGTTACAATAGCTAACAAAATGCGAATATTAAAAAAAAAGTCAATAAAAAAATAAAAACTGAACGATTTTAGTATTATTACATTTTAGGGTTAACTTATAAAAAAATATGGCAAAGTTTGGAAAGTGGATAGGAGGTGGATTAGGTTGGGCAGTTGGTGGACCAATAGGTGCATTGTTTGGTTTTGCAATTGGATCTGTTATCGATAAAGCTGGGGGGGCGGAGATACAGAATAGTTCATATAGAATGAAGTATCAGTCTACGCCCAATGATTTTGGAGCTAGTTTATTGGTTTTGGTTGCTGCAGTGATGAAAGCTGATGGAAAAATTTTAAAATCTGAATTGGAGTACGTAAAAAAGTTTTTTAATAAACAATTCGGCTCTGAAAGAACAAACCAGCACATGTTATCGCTTAGAGAGTTATTAAAAAAAGAGATTCCTTTACAAGAGGTTTGTTTGCAAATTAAAACCTACACCATGTATCCTGCTCGTTTGCAGTTGATGCATTTATTGTTTGGTGTTGCAGCTGCAGATGAAAATCTTGATGCTGCGGAAATTAGAGTTATTGAACAAATCGCTTCCTATTTAGGAATTCGTGAGGCAGATTATGCTTCTATAAAAGCTATGTTTTTAAAGGAGGTAGATGGGGATTATAAAATATTAGAAATTTCAAAAAATGTAACTGACGAAGAAGTGAAGAAAGCCTATCGAAAAATGGCTGTAAAATACCATCCAGATAAAGTCAATCACATGGGAGATGAGTATAAGGAGTCTGCTAAGCAGAAATTTCAAAAAATGAAAGATGCTTATGATGCCATAAAAAAACAAAGAGGGATCAAATAAATTAATCTTCAATCCTGAAATTAGGTAGAATATCAACTTTAATTTTTAAAGAAGCAGGCTTTTTTAATCCTGTAGTAATCGAATACAATTTAAAGAGATTAAAATCGTATTTAGATTTTTGAGTCTTTTTTTCGTCTTTCTTAGGTTCCTTTTCAGTAGCAAAAGCTTCCGTACTAACAACGCTAACTAAGAGGAATAAGATGATAAGTTGTGCTTTCATAACTTAAATTGTTTTCAAATGTACCCATTCATTTTTATTCTAGAGCCATCTAGTTTAATTTTAACAACTAAGGTATTGGTGATTAACTGACAAAATTACAATGGTATAATTATCGATACCACGGTTAATGAAATGGAAAAAACAGAAAGAAATAGAATTATAAATGCTTTTATTTACCCGTTACTATTCGTTATGGTAATAGGTTTGGTACATTTGATACAACATGTTTTTGAATTAAATTTTGTCCATTACGGAGTTTACCCGAGGAACACAAAAGGACTATTTGGCATAATTTCATCCCCCTTAATACATGGCAGCTTTAGCCATTTAATAAATAACTCTATACCAATATTAATAATGGGGTCATTGCTCTTTTATTTTTATAAAGAAGTTGCTTTTAAAGTAAGTACTTGGGTTTACTTAATGGTTGGGGTTTGGACTTGGGTTTATGCACGAGAGGCTTACCATATAGGTGCCAGTGGATTGCTTTATGGATTGTTTTCCTTTTTAATAATGAGTGGTTTTATTCGAAAAAATAAGCATTTAATTTCTTTGTCGTTTGCCGTAGTATTTCTTTATGGAAGTTTAGTTTGGGGCATTTTCCCAATAGATGTGAAGATTTCTTTTGAAGGTCATTTATGGGGCTTTGTTGCTGGAACAATCTTAGCCATCTACTATAGGAAACAAGGAACTCAAAAACCTCCTCCTTATTGGCCGGAGGAGGATGATTTAGATGATGAAAATCCATATTGGAAAAAGGATATTCAAGTGAATCAAACCGTTAATTACATTTTTGAACCCACAAAGAAGGAGCGCAAATAAAAGAATTTATTGAAACGAAATCTCCTTGAAGCTCTAATTTGTGGAGCGAACTTAATTAAATGCTTAAACATTCTTTATTCGTCCACGATTTCATTAATAGCACCATTTCTTGTTGTAGTGTTTGTCCTTTATCTTTCGTATACCAGAGCTGAAATTCTTTTTTTAAGTCTGCCATGCTCATTTTAGGATTGGCTTTATTTTCATACAACCAATCCTGTAAAAATTTAGGACGAGGTCCCCAAGTCCCTAATTCATTTAAATTTTCATCTACACAAATTAACTTTGGAATAGACATGCCTCCATTGGTAAGGTATTGATTCATTAATACTGGGTTTTCGTCACGTTGCAAAATCCTTAACGATAGATTAGGATTAGCTTCAGCTATTTTAGCAAATACGGGTAAGTTTTGAGCGGCATCTCCACACCAGCTTTCTGTTAAAACAATCCAAGTCAATTTATCATTGAAACAATCTACTGTTTCTGAAACAGCTCTAGAAATAGGTGTAGTTTTTAAAATACGCTTCATTCTAGAAAAGTTTAATTTTGAATAATCAACCAATTCTTGGCTTTGATTCTCTCCCGTTGTTCTTCCTTCTTTAGCTAACTGTTCTGATAATTGGTAGTATTCCTCAAATGAAGTACTTTTGTTAATATCCTTTTCTGTGACCATAGTTTTAATTTTGAACAAAGATACATAGATAGTTAGATATGCTTATAATCAGAATTGTAAAATAATGGACAAAATTGTATTTAAGATAACAGAAGATGGTTCTCACACACTTTATCTAAAAGACCTAGACGAAACTTACCATTCTAAACATGGTGCGATACAAGAAGCCATGCACGTTTTTATTGATGCAGGGTTAAACAATTGCATTCAATCAAAATTAAATATTTTAGAAATTGGTTTTGGTACAGGATTAAATGCATTTTTAACGCTAAAAGAATCAAAAAATAGAACAGTTAATTTTACTTCTTTAGAAGCTTATCCTTTACCCCAAGAAATTGTAGCTCAACTTAATTATACGTCAGAATTGAAATTGAATTCAGTTGGTATTGAACAATTCAAGAAAATGCATCTAGTAGAATGGGGCAATTACCAAGAAATTACGCCAAATTTTAAGTTGAATAAAATAAAGGTCCAATTGGATCAATACAAATCAATTGAAAAGTTCGACCTCATTTATTTTGACGCTTTTGGACCAAGAGTTCAGCCAGAAATGTGGGGGAAAGAAATTTTTGAGAACATGTATGACGTTTTATCTGAAAATGGGGTGTTAGTTACTTATTGTGCTAAAGGAAGCGTTAAAAGAACCTTAAAAGAGGTTGGGTTTAGGGTTGAACCTTTACCAGGTCCTCCAGGAAAAAGAGAAATGACGAGAGCAAAGAAATTGTGAATGGTAAATGCTGAATGCTGAACTTTTCTTCTTTGTCATTCCCATTGGAGAGTAACGGAATAGTGGAATCTATTGAGTACAAGTACTAAACAGTAAAAATAACCTCCGCTTCGGTCGGGATGACATAATTAACAAAAAAATGGACAACGATTTAAAACAACACTTAGAATTAGCCAAAACCAATCTTAAAGAGAATAAGGTGTTCGTTAAAAAGCTAAAGAGATCTAAACCGAAAGGCTTAGATACTACAGTACATCAATTGCATGATGAAGCTTTTGATAAGATTGATTGCTTAGAATGTGCTAATTGCTGTAAGACTACAAGTCCTGCCATATATGAACGTGATATTGACCGTTTGGCAAAGCATTTAAAAATGAAACCGCACAAACTAATTGAGCAATATTTGGTAAAGGATGCTGATGATGACTATGTTTTTAAAGGAGCTCCTTGTCCATTTTTAGATCACGAAAATTACTGTATGGTTTATGAGAGTAGACCCTTAGCTTGTAGAGAGTATCCGCACACGAATCGGAAGCGTTTTTATCAAGTATTAGATCTATCGCTAACCAACACAGGAATTTGTCCTGCGGTAGCTTCTATATTTGAAGAGTTGAAAAGTAAGATGCGGTAAATTTATTCTGATAGATTTCGATTATAAATCTTTATAATTCCTTCAATATCTTCGTATTCGAATTCTTTATTTTTTATCCGTTCAACCAACTCTTTGTCTTTATGTAAAACTTCCATCATGGCAATTCTAAAATGTTTTGTTCTGTTCCATCTAGGGATCATAATTCTTTTGGAATCTATTTCAATTGCATATTCTGAAACAGTTACTCTATTTGAATAACCTCCAAAAAACTGAAATCTATATGTTTTGTGAGAGGGGTATTTCATTGACCAATCTAATTTTATGGACGAAGAATATCTTATCAATGAAACAGGAATACTTGATCAATCATTCTGAGAACAGAGAAGTAGATCGGCGGGAGATCCCTAGCAATACATAATACTGCTAATTATAAAATAAAACGAAAGATTGCTGTTTGTAGCTTTCAGCTACTAACTGCGAGAATGGGATCTCTCCACAAGGTCGAGATGACAGCGCCCACCAGACCAATACTCCTTCTCGGAATGTCATCCTATGTTTGTAAATAAGATTTGCGAATGTATAAAACCCAATTTAGTTTTGTTTGTAAATATAAACAGAACAGAAAGAGAAAGGAACTAGATTAAATGTGTCATAGGTACTTCAGATACCGTTCGAAATGCTAATCCCTTTCTCTGGATGTTTCTAAACTTGAACAG
Organism: Flavobacteriales bacterium; assembly: GCA_034112225.1. Lineage (GTDB taxonomy): Bacteria > Bacteroidota > Bacteroidia > Flavobacteriales_E > Vicingaceae. The sequence goes on from JAWUVT010000108.1 coordinate 14,508, forward strand.
TTCATTAGGCTAAGAGCCTGGATTAAGGATTGATAAGAAAGAAACACCATCTCTGTTCAAAACAAAAATATATGGTAAAAGTAAAAAAGATTGTTGGGATAGACGTTAGTAAATTGACTATTGATGTTTATGATGGCCAAAAGAGTTATCAGTTTAAGAACAATGTTACTGGCTTTAAGCACTTAGTGAAAAAGACCTCAGGACATTATGTAATGGAAGCAACAGGCAACTACCATGTTCAATTAGCCAGCTATTTGTTTGAATGTAATTGTTTAGTATCGGTGGTGAATCCATTAGTGATTAAACGGTTTAGTCAAATGCGTTTAATACGCGCTAAAACAGATCGAAAAGATGCTGTAATGATTTATAAGTATGGTGAAATTGAAGAATTAAAACAATGGGAAGCTCCCCAAAAGTATATTGTTGAGCTTAAACAATTGTTTACTTCAATAGATTTAATGTTAAAACATCGTACTGGATATAAGAATCAATTAGAAGCCTATGCGCAGCTAAAATATAATAACAATAAAAATAATTCAGCAATTGAATTACAAGTAGAGCAGTTAAACAATACGATTAAGGAATTGGAAGCTGAGGCCGAAGCTTTAGTCTTGAAAAATGCGAAAGTACTTTATGGAAAATTAAAAACCATACCAAGTATAGGCCCCAAATCCGCAATGTTATTGATCGCTATTACTAATGAGTTTAAGAACTTTGAAAACAGTAAACAGCTGGCTTCTTACATTGGAATATGTCCTAGAATTTACCAATCAGGAACTTCTGTAAATGGTAAGGGTAAAATATGTAAAATGGGAATGGGACAAATGAGGAAAATACTTTACATGGCAAGCTTAACAGCTTCTAGGCATAATTTAGGGTGTAAAGAAATGTTTAATCGATTAGTGGAAAATGGAAAACCTAAAAAAGTAGCTTTAGTAGCTGTTATGAATAAATTAGTAAAACAAGCTTTTGCTATCGGCACTAATTTGGAAGATTATCAAGAATCAAAATTTAATTTGGAAATTAAACTGAACTAAATTTGGTTTTTAACACAGTTCATTTCGAATGCCGCGAAGCAGAATTGAGAAATCTT
>JAWUVT010000109.1:0-40293 GCA_034112225.1 Flavobacteriales bacterium
TTGGGGAATGGAACACTTTGTTTATTATAATTCAGGAAGTGGGAGCGAAGGGAGTCCAACCACTGAAAAAGATTACCACAACTATCTAAGCGGAAAATGGAGAGATGATTCTCAACTGGTTTGGGGAGGAAATGGACACTCTTCTGGTGGGGCTACAATTCCTTCAAAATATATGTATCCAGCAACATCTGATCCTCTTTTTTATAGCACTGGAGGAACCGTAACTAATCCAACAAATTGGTCAGAATCTAACTCAGGAAATATTTCAGGAGATAGAAGGGGTATAGGGTCTTCCGGACCATTTACAATACAACCAGGAGCGGTTATCGAGATAGATTTGGCATTAGTGTTTGGTCAAGATTTTACTGGATCTGGAGCATCAGGAGGCGTTACAGCTATGCAAGAAGCTATTGATACCGTTAGAAGTAACTATTCAAGGGGGATAACAGCTAATTGTGCTTCTGGAATGACAACAAGTATCGATAATAATTCTGAGAACAAAAGTGATTTAATGAGCTACCCTAACCCATTTAATAATGTTTTTACTATTAATTATGAGTTAGAAAACAACCCCGTCTTCTTAGAGATTTATAACGGTATTGGAGAGAAAATTAAATCACAAACCATTACACAAAACACTACAGTAATTGACTTAAGTAATCAAACTAATGGCTTTTATTTTGTGACTATTACTGAAGGAACCAACAGGATGAGTCGAAAAATTATGAAGCAATAGTTTAAACTAGTAATCGCTTTTAAGGCGAAACAAAAAGGGGCTATTTACAGTGTTGTAAATAGCCCCTTTTTATTTGCTTGTTATTTTTACTTATAGATCAATTTTATTTTGAGTTTTTCAACCAATAAAAATAATACAGGCACTACAATTAAAGTTAAGAAGGTAGCTACAAATAATCCATAAATAATCGTCCAAGCTAATGGTCCCCAAAAGATAACGTTGTCTCCTCCCATATAAATGTGCGCATCAAACTCGCTAAACAGGGTAAAGAAATTAATGTTCAACCCTGTTGCCAATGGTATTAATCCTAAAATGGTGGTAATCGCCGTAAGTAATACGGGTCTTAAACGGGCTTTACCTGCCAATACAATTGTTTCTACTAGACTCGCTTCATCAAGCATCTCTTTCTTGCTTAAGCCGAATTTTTGTTTCTTTCTATCAATTAATAACTGGGTATAATCGAGAAGTACTACCCCGTTATTCACCACAATTCCCGCTAATGAGATAATTCCCATCATTGTCATCATAATTACAAATGGAGCTCCTGTAATAATTAAACCACCAAAAACACCAATTAAACTTAAAAATACCGCCAACATAATAATTACTGGTTTGGAAATGGAGTTAAATTGGAAAATCAGTATTAAAAAGATCAACCCTAACCCTGTTCCAAAAGCTCCCATTAAAAAAGTCATCTGTTTGGTCTGCTCTTCTATCTGACCTGTAAAATCAATCTTTACCTGTTTTGGCTTTCCAGAAAAGTTTTCCATTTCGGTCTGAATTTGAGCAACTATAGCTGCAGCATCAGTAAACCCAGGGCTCATTGCAGAATAAACGGTAACAACTCTTTTTAACTCTTTGTGCTTAATTGCACTAAAACTAGAGGTATTTTTTTGTTGAGTCACAGCCGATACTGGCACTTCCTTAATCTGACCAGAAGCCATGTCTCTAAACGTAATTTTTTGATCGAACAGCGCACTTTTGTTGTACTTGTTTTCTTCGTTAAAACGCATGTAAATATCATAGTCTTCTCCCCCTTCTTTGTAGGTTCCAGCTTTTGCTCCAAAAATTGAATTTCGCAACTGCTGTCCAACTTGTGCGGCATTTACCCCTAATTCTCCAGCTTTTTTCCTATCCACCATTACTGCCATTCCTGGTTTAGACTTGTTTACATCAATCTTTAATTCATCAATTCCTTGAATGTTTTTAGTATTGATAAAGTCTTTCATTTTTTCGGCGGTGGCAATTAGCTCTGCATAATCTTCTCCTTCTAATTCAATATTAATAGGATAACCAGCGGGTGGTCCTGCAGCGTCTTTCTCAACAGAAATAGCAACTCCTGGGTAAACATCTTTTAATGCTTCTTGCACTAATTTTTGAAGATCCTTACTGTCTGCACCTCTTCGGTACTTATACTCTCTCATAGATGCAGTAACCTTTCCTCTGTGTGGCATAGCTGCAGAAGAGCCTCCATCTGTTTGTGGGTTTCCTGCGCCTGCTCCAACTTGAGAAACTGCGCTCTCTACCAAGAAGTTATAATCCCCGTCCATATATTCTGGAGAATTTAAAACCGTATAAACTCGTTGCTCAATCTCTTTGGTAATCTTATTTGTTTTTTCAATATCTGTTCCTTCAGGGTACTCTATATATACAATAATTTGGTTGGGTGTGTTATCCGGAAAAAACTCAATTTTCGTTCGTTTACTTGCCACAGAGCCACCAAACCCTCCAAATGCTACAAACAATAGAACCACTGTTCCTAAGCTAACCACATAAGGTCTCCATCCTTTTAAAGCTCCTCTTAAAATTTTCTCATATCTTTTTTCCCAACTTGTTAAAATGTTGGTTTGAAAATAATTAACCGCTTTTCTTAGCCCCAATCGGTAAAGCCACAACAAAACAGCTGTAACCACCATAATACTTCCTAAAGATCGATTCTCTCCACCAAAAAGGAGAATTAACGCACCTATTCCTCCAACAATTGATGTAATTATAACAATACGTTTTAAGGGCATGTCCTTATCCTCTGTACTCATAAATTGAGATACTAAAACTGAATTAAAGAATACCGCAACCACTAAAGAGGAGCTTAAGACTACAGAGAGGGTTATCGGAAAGTAAATCATAAACTCACCCATTACCCCTGGCCACATCCCTAAAGGAATAAACGCTGCTACTGTTGTAGCTGTCGATATAATAATAGGAAAAGCTATTTCTGCAATCCCTTGTTTGGCGGCATCAAATCGACTCAACCCTTCTTCATCCATTAAACGATACACATTCTCTACGACAACAATTCCATTATCAACCAACATTCCGAGCCCCATAATCAGCCCAAATAGAATCATGGTATTCAGTGTATACCCTAACATCTCTAATACCACTAAAGACATGAGCATAGACATGGGTATGGCAAAGCCTACAAACAATGCATTCTTAAATCCTAAGAAAAACATGAGAACTCCTACAACTAAGATTATTCCAAAAATAATATTGTTTACTAAATCATCTACTTGACCAATCGTTTTAGCCGACTGGTCATTGGTGGTGGTTAGTTTTAAATCCGTAGGAAAAATATCCTGTTGAGCGTTGGCAACAATTACCTCAATTTGTTCCACCGCAGCAACCATATTTTTACCGGCACGTTTTTTAACATCCAACATCACAGAACGTTTTCCAAACTCACGAGCAAAGGAAGTTCTTTCTTTTGCTTTAAAAGTAACCGTTGCAATATCTCTTAAATAAATTGGATTCCCTTTTTCTGCTTTAACTACAAATTTATCAAGGTCCTTAGGGTCTTCTATTTCTCCTAAAATACTAATCGTTCTTCTTTGTCCGCTAGCAATTAAATTACCTGCAGAGATGTTTACATTTCCGCCATTAATTGCATTTCTAATGTCATCAAAACTTACTTTAGAAGCCATCATTTTGTAGATGTCTACAGCAATTTCTACTTCTTTATCTTGCACTCCACGAATATCAACTTGCTTGATTTCTTTTAAATCTTCAATTTTATCCTCTAAGTACTCTCCATATTGTTTGAGCTTTTCTACAGGGTAATCTCCAGAAAGATTGATGTTTAGAATTGGAACTTGTTCAGACATACTTAAGTCAAAAACATTAGGCTCTACTTTTGCGCCATTAAATGCAGGCCAATCTTCACTTGAGGTTTCTGTATCTAACTGATCTTTTATTTTTTGTTTGGCCTGTTCAACAGTAATGTTTTCGTCAAACTCTACAACAACAATAGAATAATCTTCTTGTGATGTTGAGGTGATTTTAACCACATTACTTACCGTTTTCACTTTATCCTCTATGGGTTCAGTAATTAACTTTTCAATATCTTCAGCGGTATTTCCTGGGTAAATAGAACTGATGTAAATCTTAGTTTCTTTAATCTCTGGAAAAGCCTCTCTTGGCATACTAAAATAGGCTCCAACACCCATAAAAAGTATAATAATCATTGCCACATAAACCGTGGTTTTGTTATTAATTGCCCATGAGGACAGCCCAAACTCTTTGTCTAAATTATTCTGTTGCTCAGTCATTTTAACTCTTTATTTGATTGATAATCTTAACTTCTTGACCTTCTTTTACACTTCGGGCTCCTTCTAAAATAATCTCTGCTCCATTGGTAATTCCTTCTAACACTTCAATATAATCTCCTTCACTTTTTCCCGAAGTAATAAATGCTTTTTTAGCAACCCCTATTTGCCCTTTTTTATTTTTGATCACATAAACATATTGTTTTCCTTCCGCATTTTCAGAAATAATACTTTGAGGAATTAATAATGCTTTTTCATTGGTATAATCATTCACGTTGATCTTCGCTGTTAAATTGGGTTTAATCATCCCTTTACTGTTGGGCAATGGAACTTCAATTTTAAAGGTTCTATTTGCTGGGTTAATAAAGCTTCCTACTTGACTAATTTTGGCCGCTATTGTTTCCCCTAAAACTGGCAACTCCACTTCCACATTTTTATTTATTGTCACTGATTTTAAGTGCCTTTCTGGAACATTCGTTTCCACATGCATTTCGTCCAGGTTTACAATTCTCATAATCTGAGAAGCTCCTGGACTCACCAGATTTCCTTGCTCGGTAATGATCTCATCAACAAGCCCATCAAAAGGGGCTTTAATTATTGTTTTCTCAAGCTGCTCTTGCAGCTGAATGATCACTTTTTCTTGAGACTCATAGCTCGCTTTGGCTTGTAAGTATTGCATTTCGCTTCCTATTTTCTGTTCCCATAAACGTTGTTGACGTTCATAAGTGGTCTTTGCCAAAGCCGACTGTAATTGAACTTGTGCCAATTGAGGGGTTAAATTTCCAGCATCAATTTTAGCCAACACTTGATCTTTTTTAACCCTTTGCCCTTCCTTTACATAAACCTTTCTTAAGATTCCTGGATACTCTGGTGAAAGTATCGTCATCTTTTTGGTGTTTACATTTCCTTGCAACTCAATAAAATGATGAAATACACTTTCTTGAATCACCAAAGAAGTAATTAAAGGTATTTTTTTATTGGTATCTAATTCTGAAATTTTGGAGTCTAACTGATCCAGTTGCGCAATAAATATAGATTGTTTGCCAACAATTTCAACTCTTTTTGCTCGAATATCTTCCAAGTTATTGCCTAAAACTATTTCCTCAACCGTTTTTTCACCACTTCCGCCACATGCAAAAAGGACTACTGATACTGTTAATATTGATGCTGCTTTTTTCATTTTTTTATTTTTATTTCGTTGTGCTATGTTTCTATTTAATCCCGTAAGATTTTTTTAATTGTGATTTTGAGGTTAACAAATCCAATAGGGATTTTATATATTTCCCTTCTGCTGTTAAGTATTGATTTTGTGTTTGTGATAAGTCTAAACTTGAAGCAACTCCTTCTTTATATTTTAGTACTGTTTTATCATAAATCTTCTTCGCTAAAGCCATGTTCGCTTTTTGATTCAAATACGTTTCATAACTTGTTTCGTAGTTTGATTGAGCGACTTGTGTTTGGTACAACAAGCTTTGTTCAACTTCTTTAGTAGAAATCTCAGCTTTTTCATATTCAATTTTTGCTTGACTCATTTTAGATAAACGAGAACCACTTGTTAAAATAGGTAGCGTTAATTGAGCGCCAACAACTGTCATCGGATACCATGTTCCTCCACTAAAAGCATCAAATTTAGTGTTCATATTTTGCTGTTCATGACTCAAAAACAAATTAATAGAGGGTAAAAAAGAATACTTCTCTTTTCTTAAATTCAATTTCTGTAAGCGCATCGTTGTTTCTACCAAATTGTAATCTACATGATTTTCTACCATAAAAGCTTGCTCTTCTGTTTTGGTCTGAACCTCATCAATAAACACAGCTAAGCCTTGGGTTAAGGTAATTTCCTTAGCGATATCCATTCCCATCTGAAGCTTCAAGAGCTTTCTAGCAAATCTAATTTGCCCTTGTGCAATTCCAACAGCTGTTCTTAATTCATTAACAGAAAGAGTTAATTGATCCACACTTTGTTCATCTACCATTCCTTCTTTATAAAGAGCAGTAGTTTCTCTTAATATTTCATCAACAGCTTCTTTAGAACTCTTTAATACTGCGGTGTTTTCTTCAGCAATCAATACGGTAAAGTAGGCTTGTTTAACCCCTTCATTCAACTCTATTTCTGTTTTTATTTGATTAGAAATTGAAAGGTTTTTGTACGTTTTAGCGGCTTGTAAACCAACAATGTAGGAGCCATCAAAAATAAGTTGCGAAGCAGTTATGCCATAAGAGTTACTATAATCCAAACCAAACTGCAACTCCGCGAGTTCATCTGCAGGGGCAGCTGGATTAAAAGCGTTTGCGGGAGCCAAACTCACCGGAATATCAATAAACTTTTGAAGCTTTGCATTCGCACTGACTTGCGGTAATCCTGCGGCAGTAGTTTCCCATACCTTCTTTTTAGCAATGTCAATATCTAATAATGCCTTTTTGTTTTTATAGTTGTTTTCAATGGCGTAATCCTGTGCTTCTTTTAAATTAAAAAGAGTTTTAGCGGCTTCGTTTACTTGAGCAAATGCTATGTTAGTTGCAAAAAATAATGCAATTAATAATTTATTTTTCATCCTGCTTTATCTAATTTTAAATGATTATTCTCTTCTTTATTTAAAGTCGTTTTTAACAAAATTATCCCTTTTTCAGAGGCAATACCTCTTACATGGTACCCGATCATTTCTAAGTGTAAACTTTCTATCGTAACTTCTCTTCCAAAATGCTCATCTGAATTCAGCATTCCATCCACCAGTAACATATACATTGTTGTAATCACTTCAGGATTTGTGCTTTCTCGATATAACCCCTCTTTGATTCCGCGTTCAGAATTCTCCAAAATCGATTGCCTCACAAAACCATGTTTATGATCTTTCATCATTGCCCAACTGTCTTTATGGTACTTTTTAATATCATAAAGAACGGAATTGTGCATCTCGCTCAGTCTTGAATTAACAAACCTTGTATAACCAATTAATTCGTCAATCGCATTTTCACTTCGAGCGGAAACTTCTGTTAAAACACACTGTTCCTCTTCTAAGCAGAGCGCCATGCTCTTGTATACTAGGTCCTTCTTATCCTTAACAACCTGATATAACGTTTTTTTTGAAATCCCCATTTCTCGAGAAATATCTTCCATAGTTAAGCTCTTTATCCCAAACTTCATAAAAAGATCTAAGCAGGTGCCTATCAATTTACAAGATTTCCCTTCCTCTTCTTCTTTCATTGCGCAAATGTAGGAAACATTACTTCGGTGGGAAACGTTTTTTGTAATTTTTGTTTCCAGAAGGCAAAAAAAAAGCCCTGTATTAATAAATACAGGGCTACTACAATTAAATTATTTTATACTGTTTCCAAATTAGGGAGAACGATTTGTTCAACAATAGCTTTAAACTGCTCTAATTCTTCTTTAAATTTAAGCTTTATTGCATCAGACTCTTCTTTCATGTCTTCAATTAAACTTTCGTAATAGGCGATACCAGAGTTAAGGTTTGCTTTAAATCCAATAAAGTACTTTACTTTTTTAGCATTTAAGCTTTGAAGAGATTCCTCAATTTCATGATTTAAGTAATCAATGTACATTCCTAGCTCTTTAATAAACATGTGTGGGCGATAAGTGTCATTCAACACATTATTTTTTCCATAAATATGGTCTACCATTTCATGCAAAGTAGATTCTTTAGAAAAATACGCCATATTTGGTCCTGGACATAAAGATACTCCCTGTCCGTCTGAACGTTTTATGATGTCATTTTCTGAATAAGCTGTCATTACTAATCCTGCACAAATACAAGACTTAACAGTAATCTTGTCATAAGCTTTTTGGTAAGCCTCTTGAGGAAGATTCATTTGGTCAAGCTCATTCACTTTTAATTTTTGATATTGACGAGAAGCAACACAAATTGGACGATCGGTAAATTCTGTATTGTATATTTTTAAAAATTGACTTGGACAAGTACTTCCTGGTTTCCCTGCATCAATTTTCTCCTCCTTCTCCACATCTTTGGTATTTCCTTTAACAGAATTAAAAGGAACTCCTATTGGTGAAATATCACTCAAATAAAGTTCTTTGGGTCCTGCTTTTGACAAAATGCTAAAAGATTCTGGATCAACATTTACCGCTTCAGGAACCAATAAAAAAGGGGTTCCCCAACCTACGATATCAACCCCATAATGGTTTAACATTAAGTTATGCTCGTTAGTTGTCCCTACACCGCCTTGAGCAGTAAAGTCCATATGTAAAGGCTTAGACAGCTTGCTTTTTCCTAAACCACCTAAAGCTTCATTTAACACATCGTGAACTTGTGTTATTAATTCATTTTTCTTTTCTTTAAATTCTTCTAAGATTGGTCCCATTAAGAAACCATTCGTAGCAAAAGCGTGCCCTCCACAATTCAATCCTGACTCCACTCGGTATTCGGTTACCCAAATCCCTTTTTTGGCTAAAAATTTCCCTTGAACTAAAGCGGAACGATAATCACTAACTTTTAAAATTATTGTTTTATTTAATTCCTCATTTTCATCCGGAAAAAACTCGTCAAAATTAGCAACATAGCTATAAAGTCTAGGGCTTAATCCTGCTGACAAAACAACCCCAGAAGTTAAATCACTGTTTGCAAAGCCTCTCAATGCGGCATGCGCATCATTCATCTCTTGCGGCAATTGTTCTCCAGACTTGGTGAAATTCGCTTTATCCAACTTCGTCATTATATTTACATCAATAGCTCCAGGCTCCATATTGTCCTTTAACCATTGTTGTGTTTTCTCAACCACGGAAGAATCACTTTCTTCCCTCATCATTTTGTATTCCTTTTTTAAATGACTAACATCAGGAAGCATTTCAAAATACTTGGTTAAATCACTTCCTTTTTCAAAAGAAGCATTCTTTAAGTCTTGAAATTTATTCTTAACCATTCTATTCATCAGGTTAAGATATAAGGTAACTCGATGAGCTCTTTTATCTAAATCATCTTTTGCGATTTCTAGGTAAGGAATGTTCATTTTTTTACAATAGAACGCTCTCATTCTATCTAATAATAAATCATCTCCTAATGAAATAACAGAAGAAATACCAAAAGGAGCAACCTTAAACGGAGTGTCAATTGTGAAACCAATTCCCATTACAGGAATTTGAAATGTATGTGTTTTTTTCATGTCTTATTTTAGGCGTAAAAAAATTCAGTACGCAAATATAAGTAACTTAAATGACTATTAGGTCCCGTGTCACTTTAATCCTTAACAGATTAAGATTAATCTGTTAACATTCTTGCAACTGTTTTTCATATCTTTCAGCTATATAAATGCCTTAATTAGTATATTTGAAAAAAATTTAAGATCTCTTCAATTATGAATAAAATTGCTTTAATTTTTATCGCGTCTTCTTTTACCTTGCTCTTCTCTTGTGGAACACCAGAAAATAGCTCGCCAGTAACCAACGAGATTTCTTGTTTAGACTTCTCTGCACTTGAGAAATATGAGACTTTAGACCCTGTTAAAATAACAGATGTTGTTTCTTTTCATATCGCAAGCCAAATCATGGAACCTTTACTTCGTTTTTCTGAAATAGATCTAACAATAAAACCTATTGTAGCAGAATCTTGGGAAATTAGTGCGGATAACTTGACGTATACATTTGTATTAAAAAAGGGAATTAAATTTCATGACAACAGTTGTTTTGCAGATGGAAAAGGCAGAGAATTAACGGCCAACGATGTTGTTTACACCTTTAAAAGACTTTATTTAGAAAAATCTAGCTATGGCTATAGTTTATTTAAAAACTTAATAAAAGGTTCAGAAGATTATACCGAAGGTGAAATTGAGGGGCTAAAGGCCATTGATGATTATAAGGTAGAATTTACCCTAAGTAAGCCCTATTCTAACTTTTTAAGTATGCTTGCTACTACTGGTTCTAGCATTTTAGCGAAAGAAGCTGTAGAGAAAAATAAAGTTGTCGGTTCCGGGCCATTTACTTACCACAAAGAAAAGGATACCGATACAACAATAACGCTTTTGAGAAATCCTAATTATCACATGTCTGATAATGAAGGAGAGCAACTTCCCTACTTAGAGTCTGTCGCTTTTCACTATGTAAGCTCCTCTCAAAAGCAGCTAGAGATGTTTATAAACGATGAGCTTGATGTCATTGTCGATATTCATCCCAACGCAATAAAAACACTTGTAGAGACACAAATTTCAGACTTTCAAAACAATCCTAAAAAATATGTTTTAGGAAGGTCTCCAAAGCTAATTACTTCTTCCCTTAAATTGAATACGGCTATTGCTCCTTTTAACAATAAAAAAGTAAGGCAAGCTTTAGCAATGGGTATTAATAAGTATAAAATTGTAGAAAACATTTTACATGGTGAAGCTTATAGTCCAGGAAAAAATGGGATTGTACCTTCAGCAATTAAAGGGTATGACTTTACCTCCATTGTTGGTTTAGAGTACAATTTAGACAAAGCAAAAGCATTGCTCGCTGAGGCTGGTTATCCAGGAGGCAAAGGGTTCCCAACAATTACACTGGCATCGTTAAAAAGCAACATAAGTACCAGAGTTGTTTTAGAAATTCAGAAACAGCTTTTAACCAACTTAAATATTAATGTGGAAATCTCTTCTATGACTACACATCAAATGAATGAGATGAATAGCAAGTCAGAATTAAACATGTCTCTTGGAGGTTGGTTAGGAGAGTTTCCTGATCCCGTAACTTTCTTGTCTTTATTTTATGGAGCGAATGTTCCATCGTCTACCACTGAGAAGTCATACCCTAACGAATCTAGATACAAAAATGCTGAATTCGACCAACTGTATGAGAAAGCTTTAGTTACTATTGATGATTCAAAAAGGTATGAGCTATGCTTAAAAGCAGATCAAATAATTGCCACAGAGGTTCCTAGTATTCCCCTATGGTATCATGAAAATTATCAAATCATCAAAGCTAACGTCACTGGATACCAAGCAAATTCGATGGACATTAAATACCTAACACATGTTAAAGTTGAAGACCTATTAGTAAAGCAAAAAGGCATTAATTTTTAATAAAAAATCAATAATGCGAAACGCATTATGTCGTTTATGTGGTATAAATTTTCAAGAATAATATTAAGAAATAGACTCATAATTCTAATTGGATTAGGTTTAATTACCGCCTTTATGGCTTATCGAGTTCAATTTGTTAGCATGAGCTATCAACTTGCTCAGATGTTGCCTAAATCTGATCAGACTTATATCGAATATGAAAGTTTTAAAAATACTTTTGGCAAAGATGGAAGTATTGTTGTTGTGGGTATTGACAATGAAGCTCTTTTTAAACTCGACAATTATAATGCTTGGTATGATTTAACACACCACATTAAAAACATCTCTGTTGATTTTAAACTCAACAAAAAAGACACCGTAATGAATGGTGTTGAAGAAGCCCTCTCGGTGGCCAATTTATTCGCTTTATCTACAAACCGTCAAGAAAAAAAGTTTGACTTTGAGCAAATCATTACCCAAAAGCCAAAAACACAAGAAGAATTAGACCGATTAAAGGAAAAAATTTACAGTCAACCTTTTTATAATGGCTACTTATTTACGGACACTACAAATACTTCCGTAATTGCAATTACGCTAAATGCTACTGTTTTAGATTCTAAATATAGGATTGAACTTTTTGAAAAAATAGACCTTGAAGTTTCTGCGTTTGAAAAGAAAACAGGGATTAAAGTCCATAAATCTGGACTCCCTTATATAAGAGCAAATTCTACCACAAAAGTTAAAGATGAAATCATCATCTTCTTAGCGTTATCAATATTTATCACCTCATTTATTTTATACCTGTTTTTTAGGTCGTTTAAGGCTACCATTTACTCCATGTTAGTTGTAACTACTGGTGTTATCTGGTCTGTTGGAATTCAATCTCTTTTTGGGTATAAGGTAACCATCCTTACAGGACTAATACCCCCATTAATTATTGTTATCGGAATTCCCAACTGTATTTTCTTATTAAACAAATACCATTCAGAATATAAAAATCACGGCAACCAGATTAAAGCACTAAGTCGTGTTATTCGAAAAATTGGAAATGCAATATTTTTAACCAACACTACAACTGCGTTAGGGTTTGCTACATTTATTTTTACTAAAAGTGAAATTTTAATTGAATTTGGGATTCTTGCCGCTATCGACATTTTTGTAGTGTTTCTTTTATCGATTCTAATCATTCCTGTAGTCTTTAGTTTCTTAGAAGCGCCTAAAAGTAGACATACGAAGCATCTGGAAAACAAGTTGATGGTTAAGATTGTTGGCTTTTTAGAGTATCTTGTAAAGTACCAACGGAAAGCCGTTTACATCACTACTTTTATTATTATTGGATTAAGTATCTATGGGGTATCATTAATTACTACTACTGGTAATATCATTGATGATTTACCAAAAAATGATCCTATAGTTGAAGATTTAAAGTTTTTTGAAAAGAGCTTTAATGGGGTAATGCCTTTTGAAATTGTTATTGATACTCAACAAAAAAATGGTGTTTTTGCAGAGAATGGTAAAGTCTTGTATAAAATACAAAAACTACAACGTGAATTGGCGAATTACACAGAGTTTTCTAAGCCTTTATCTATAGCTGAAGCAATTAAATTTAGCTATCAAGCCTATAAAAAAGGGAATCCGAAATATTACATTATACCAGCGGCTTCAGAGCTTAAGAAACTAAAGAAATATGTGAGTAACGATTCTCGTACGAACCGTTTTTCTTCATTTATAGATAAAGAAAATCAAATTACACGAGTTAGTTTTCAAATGGCAGATATTGGCACCCAAGAAATGGATGTTTTGTTAACTGAAATTCGTCCAAAAATAGATGCAATATTCCCTCCACAAGATTATAAAGTTAGCCTTACAGGAACTAGTGTTGTATTTCTAAAAGGAACCAACTATTTAGTTGAGAATCTTTTAACAAGTTTAATTTTGGCCATCATTTTAATTGCGTCCATAATGTCCGTCCTTTTTTCTTCTGTTCGAATGGTGTTGGTTTCGCTTTTACCAAACTTACTTCCACTATTAATTACCGCAGGTTTAATGGGGTTTTTTGGAATCCCAATAAAACCTTCAACCATATTAATCTTTAGCATTGCCTTCGGCATTTCTGTTGATGATACCATTCACTTTTTAGCCAAATACAGGCAAGAGCTTAAGCAACACAAATGGAACATTAAAGAAGCCGTTTATTTGGCCTTACAAGAAACTGGTGTGAGTATGATTTACACTTCGATTATTCTATTTTTTGGTTTTGGTGTATTTACCGTATCAAGCTTTGGTGGCACAATCGCCTTAGGAATTCTGGTCTCTATAACACTTGTTTTTGCAATGATGGCAGATTTAATTTTACTTCCTTCCTTGCTCTTATCTTTAGATAAAGCATTAACCACAAAAGCATTTGAAAAAGAACCGCTCATAGAAATATTAGATGAAGAAGAAGATATTGATTTAGATGAATTAGAAGTTAGACCCATTAAACACCCGAAATTAGAAATTTAACCCCTTTTTTTTTAGAAAGAAGTACTTCTTGATTAGAGCATAGAAACTCAAAATTATTTAGGTATAATTGCTAAGGCGTAAACTAATAATTAAAAATCATAGACTTTAAAATGTCAGAAAAAACAAATATACTCGTAACTGGAGGAGCAGGAAATGTAGGCAGTGCATTGGTAGAAGCATTAATTAAAGATGTTACTAATTTTGTTGTTATTGCAGACAATTTGTTAACCGGGTCTAGAGAAAAATTACCCAAAGCACCGCACAATAATTTAAAATTTATCCATTGTGATGTCAATGTTGAGGAGGAAATAACAAGCGTATTTCATACCTTTTCATTTGATTATGTTTTTCATTATGCAGCACTCGTTGGCGTTAAAAGAACTTTAGATAATCCCCTCAGTGTTTTAGAAGATATTAACGGAATAAAACACGTTTTAAACCTCTCTAAAAACACGGGAGTAAAACGGGTTGTCTACTCTTCTTCTTCCGAAGTGTATGGAGAACCTGTAGAATATCCTCAAAACGAAGAAACAACGCCTTTAAACTCACGATTGCCTTATGCAATTGTTAAAAATATTGGGGAAGCATTTTTTAGATCCTACCAACAAGAGTTTGGGTTAGATTATACCATTTTTAGATTTTTTAATACTTACGGGCCTAAACAGGCAAAGGATTTTGTGATCTCTAAATTTATCAACTTAGCGTTAAACAACCAAGACATTCCCATTTACGGAGATGGTTTACAAACAAGAACTTTTTGTTATGTTGAAAACAACATTAACGCAAGTCTTGCCGCGGCGTTTAGCGATGCCGGTAAAAATAGAACCATTAACATTGGAAACAATGTTGAAACTGCAGTTTTAGATTTAGCAAAAACAGTAATTAAATTAACAGGTTCTAAATCAGAGATAAAACATTTCCCAGCACTTGAAGAAGGGGATATGACAAGGAGAAATCCTGACATTACAATAATGAAAAGTTTATTGAATCAGGAAATCTATTCTTTAGAAGAAGGATTAAAAAAAGTATTGGAAGACACCTCTTTTATATTATAAGGATTCATGCAAAAAATCATTCATTACATCTCAATTATTGAAGCGGCTTTAAAAGGCATCAATCAAAAAAAAGAACCGGCTAAACTTTACGAACCAATAAGTTATACCTTAAGTTTAGGGGGTAAAAGAATTCGTCCAGCTCTTTTGCTTTTAGCCAACAATTTGTTTGGAGGAAAAGATGAGGATGCCATTGATTCTGCCTTAGCGATTGAGGTTTTTCACAACTTCACATTGGTGCATGATGACATTATGGATGATGCTCCTTTAAGAAGAGGAAAACCTTCTGTTTACAGCAAATGGGATACCAATGTTGCCATTCTTTCGGGTGATGTGATGCTGATGCAAGGAATTCAATTCATCGCTAAAAAGAACCACCCCCATTTACACGAAGTTTTAGGCCTGTTTAACACCACGGCTATTGCCGTTTGTGAGGGACAACAAATGGATATGGATTTTGAAACCTCCTCAACAGTATCTATCGATGATTATTTAAAAATGATAGCGTTAAAAACAGCTGTTTTATTAGCAGCAAGTTTAAAAATAGGGGCTATTTTGGCCAACTCTTCTATTGCAGATGCGAAACACATCTATGAGTTTGGAAAAAACCTAGGAATTGCTTTCCAATTAATGGATGATGTGCTGGATTTATATGGTGATCCAACTAAGGTTGGTAAACGTGTTGGTGGAGATGTAATTGCGAACAAAAAAACATATTTGCTATTAAAGGCGCAAGAATTGGCAACCGGTAAAACACAACAAGATCTAGATTTCTGTTTAACTTCTAAAGTCATTGAAGACCACAAAAAAGTAGAAAGAGTAACGGCTATTTTTAACACCCTAAAAATTAAAGCCCTAGCAGAAGAAGAAATGAACTTATTCTACCACGCTGCCATTTCTCACTTAGATAGTATTGATGCTCCTGCAGATAAAAAACAGGTGTTTGAAGATTTTGCGAAAAGCTTAATGCAAAGAGAGAATTGAAATTCGAAAAACACATATTTGTTTGTATTAATGAACGAGCCCCCGGTGCGCCTAGACAATGCTGTGGGGAAGAAACGGGAACAGCAATTGCGAAACGTTTTAAAGAACTAATTCAGGTAAATAAACTCCGAATGAAAGTAAGAGCGCAACGTTCAAGTTGTTTTGACATTTGCGAACAAGGTCCTGTGGTGGTAGTTTATCCTGAAGGAATTTTCTACAAAGGAATTCGTGTAAGTGATGTGGATGAAATATTTGAACAACACATCCTCAACAATAAGCCTGTTGAGCGCTTACAGCTAACTTTACCTAAAAAATGAACGTTCCTGCATTCAGCGAATTGTCGGCCTATTACAGCCGTAAAGACTTGCTCGAAAAAGTTGTGCTCCAGCTAAAAAAAGATTTTAACTGGTTTCGCTTCGAAATCTCCTTCAAAGGAGATCAAGAAAGCCCTTACCAAGAGCTTTACAATCAAATATTACCCTTAATTGAGGAACTGTTAAATGATGACTATCCTAAACTAATGGCAATGCTTTATCGGATCGATTTAGAAGAGGAATTCTTAAACAGAAAACTCAAAGAAAATTCGCATGCAGATACGGATGAAGTCATTACCGATTTAATTCTAAAACGAGAATTGCAAAAAGTAATCATTAGGGAATTGTACAGTGCTTAACTCCCTATTTTTTTTGCTTTAGAACAGCAATAAAAAACAGTTATGAAGCGCTTACTTTCTTCTTTTTAAATAGCGCATTTAAAAAAATAGTTGCAATTACGATAATTGTTCCCATATAAAATCCGAAAGACATCGTTTCGCTTTCTGGCCAAATTAACAAGGCCAAAATAATAGAATAAATAGGTTCCAAATTAATAGAAATAGTAACGGTGTAAGGCGATAATTTTTTCATGACCTCAACACTTACAATAAAAGCAAAAGCAGTACAAAGCGTTCCTAAAATTAGCAACCATTTTAAATCTTCTGCAGGAACAGCAAATTGAGAAAGATCTCCTTTATTAGCAATTAACAGGTAAATAGAAACTATGATAAAAGCGCCTAGTAACTCATAAAATGAAATTATTTTAGCTTTCGTTTTTTTAATCAAAACCCCATTAAGCACTGTAAACCATGAAGCTAAAGCTGCGGAAAAAACACTCAACACCATCCCTACCAAGTACTTCAATTCAAAACTGAAAATAAAATAGAGTCCAACAATAATTAGCACCCCAAAAATAAGTTCATAAGGCTTTATTCTTCTTTTAAAATAGAGAGGTTCTAGGATTGCCGTAAACAAAGTACTGCTCGAAAAACAAACGAGAGCTACAGAAACATTGGATTGTTTAATGGCTTCAAAAAAGGTCACCCAATGCACGGCAATAACAACGCCTACCAATAAAATTCTAAACAACTCTTTTTTAGCCACTTTTAACGAAAACTTTGTGGCCCAAAAATAGGCCAAAAGACACACCAAGGCAATTCCTACTCTATACCAGACTAACAAGTAGGAATCTGTAGTAATTAATTTCCCCAAAACACCTGTTAGCCCAAAAATTAGGATGGTAATATGGAGCCAGATGTGGTATTTATATTTGGATAACATTTCGGGCAAATTTAAATCAAAAAAACATATGATATTCAATAATTATATATTCCTCCAATAAATAATGAAAATGTAATTTTAACTCTCTAAATTAGCTGCTTATGAAAAGACTATTTACGCAAATACCGACCCTATTCATTCTTTTAATCTTAGTCTCTTGTGGAGGAAAAGGAACGCATTACAAGCAATTTTCTGATGATAAAACGTTTACCAACCGTATTTCAGACCTCAACAAATCAATTGATCAGATTAGAGTTGAAGAGAAGGGAAATCTAATCAAAGAAGACCTCTATTACTTAGAGTATGTTTATGAGGTTGGGCAAAGTGACTCTTATGTTGTTTCTTACCGTTTTGATGAAAAAGGTTGTTATGAAGTTGGTCTTTATTCTTACTTTGTTGAAGAAGTAAATGCTCAGAACCTTGTTGATGGGGTTAAGGCGGAGATGAAGGACTCTACCTATGGGTCTCCAATAGAAGATAATAATTTATGCAGATGGAAAAATAGTGATGAATCTATTTCTGTTGAGATCGATTATTCCAAAACAAAAAGAGGCGAATTTATCGCCACAATTTTTGCCAACGAATAGACCATTAGCTATTATCCCCTTCTATTTCTGTTACTCCTCCAGAAATAATAAATTTCATAATATCTGCAGAAGAGCCATCAATTGGGGTAACATTTTCTTTGGGAACAATGATTAAATTCCCTGTAACCGCATATGAAAACGGAATATAAACCCCTACTTTTTGAGCCGAAATTCCTAAGTAAGTGAGGTCTTTTTGGGTAACAAACCCTATCCGTTCTACTTGCCCTTCCATTTTTACCAAAACAGGCTGAGTAAACCTTTTTTTCTTTCCTACAAAAGCTGAAAGTAGGTCTTTTACCGAGGAATAAACAATTTTTAATAAAGGAGCTTTGGCTAAGATCTTATTTAAATTGAAAAAACTATTGAGCAACAAAGAGCCTCCTAAATATCCTGAAATGGTAACTACAACTAAAATAATTAAGAGTCCTAAACCTGGAAATTTAACGGGCACTAAGCCGTCAACAAAAATTACCGCTTTTACAACAACATAAACAGTTGCGGCAAGAGGAACTAAGTATAGTATTCCTTGTAAAAAATAACCAATCAGTTTTTTCATGTCAACTCTACTAAATATTTTCATGCTGCCTTTGTCTTTTCTTAGGCAACGAAGATACTATGAAATCTTAACATTGAGATATTAAATTGTCATCAATATCTCCTTTTTTTTAGCCCTTGTTCCAATGCGTTTTATTCATGTGGTTAGCTCCAGTTTGGCCCGAGAATAGCTCTCGGATATGGATGCCCTTTTCTGGATCACTTTTGGGTTGATCAACCCAAAGTGATCCAGAGTGCTTAAGCAAACAGCTTACTCCTTAAAAAAGAGCTTATTTCCGTTAAAAGGAAATCCTTCGTTTTTTTAAAGGCAATACGCTCGATCATCCTATTTATTGTTTTATTTTATATTCAAAAGGAAGCACTGGAGAATACTTGTCTTTAGAAATAACCATTATAGAGTTCATATTCTTAATCTCTTCAATAGGAATCAATTTTTCTTTTACAAAAAGATCATACGCGGCAATATCCTTTACCATTAGTTTTAAAAGGTAATCTGCTTGCCCAGTCACTTTATAGCATTCTAAAATCTCTCTTATTTCATTGATTTTGCTGATAAAGCTGTTCACAGCGTTTTCCCTTTGTCTTGTTAGTGAAATTTTAACAAAAGCTGTAATCCCTAATTCTAACTTGGCCTCATTGACTCTCGCATGGTAACTTTGAATGTAACCATTAAACTCCAATTTTTTTACCCGCTCTAAGGTTGGAGCAGGCGATAAACCTATATCTTTTGATAGTTGAAGGTTTGTAATTTTCCCATTCTCTTGTAATCGCTTTAAAATGCTTAAATCTAATTCATCTAATTTCAATTTCATGCCTCAATATTTATGTTGTGTATCAAATAAACAACATTCTTCAATCAAGTAAAACAATTTAAACCCTAAAACGATGACAATAATTCATACAATATTGGTTTGCTAGGAGAGGCATCATTTTCAAAACTAGCGATTTGAATGTTGATAAAATAAGTGCCATCTACAATTGTTTCTGGCACAAAAATCAATTCTGAAATGGTTCTTTGAGTTTGTGTATTTTTAGGATATTCCCAGAATATATGGTGGGAGAGGAGCGCACCACCATCCTCCTCTTTGTCTACAGAAGGAGTATCTATTAAAAGATGGTCGACTCCATTGTCAATTAAAAATTGTACTGCTTTTGCCTCAATAAATGGAGGATTCGAGCTCGAATATTGCATTCCTAACTTCGTTATTGTGTTCGGTAAGGTTCTGATAACAATTGCTTTTGCCTTGTTCTTTATCACTACTTTTTCCATTTGAGCTAAAGTGATGAGGCGATCTTCCTCTCGATTTTCTGGAGTAATACTCACTACATTGGCTAAAAAGAAAAACTCCTTTAAACATTGATTAATCGTGTAAGGTTCTTTACTTATATGGCCCACACATTCAGTATGTGTGCCATGTCCATGTGGATTGAAAAACACATTTCTAAAATTTACTGCCCCCCCTAAATTAACATCTCCAATAAAGCCGTTTTCCATTACTGGCTCAAACCTGGGTGCATTTACATACCAGGCTGTTGGGTTGCTTTCTCCCGATCTTAAAGGCATAGAAATGTCTAATGGTTTTGACAAGTCTATTTGATACGTTTTGTTATTGTGCTCTATTGTTGTTTTCATAAGTCAATCTTTCCTAAATTTCACTTCTACCCTTTAGGTTCGCCTCTTCACCTCAACTCATCAAGAGGACATTCATTTGCTTAAACATAAAATAAATCCGAAGTAATTTTATCTGCAATAAAAATACCTTCTTGGGTGAGTGTTATTTTGTTTTTGTCGGTTTTAAGATAAGAAGAATTCAAATAGGGCTTGAGTTCTTTCTCAAAATGACGGTTCAACTCTTTGTTAAATTGCTTTGAAACATAATCCACATCAACGCCCCAAATCGTTCTCAATCGAGTTAATACATATTCATTAAAAGCTGTTTTTTCATCAATAATCTCTTCTTCGGTATAGGCTTCGTTAAGGTTTAGTGCTTTAATGTATTTGATGTTGTTCGCCACATTCCAAATTCGTTTACCTGCAAGGTACGAATGCGCAGAAGGTCCTATTCCTAAATACTCTTCCCCTTTCCAATAATTACTATTGTGCTGAGAGTAAAAGCCTTCTTTTCCAAAATTGGAGACCTCATATTGTGTGAATCCAAACTCCTTCGTTTTTTCTATCAACGTCTTAAATTGGGCAATCATTTGATCATCATCTAAAACAGGAAACTGACCTGTTTTTATCTGGTGCTCTAATTTTGTTTTTGGTTCTACAGTTAATCCATAGGCTGATAAATGAGGGACTCCAAAATCAGTTACTTTTTGTAAATTGTTGAGCCAAAGTTGAGCTGTTAAAAGTGGTGATCCATAAATCAAATCTATCGTAATGTTTTCAAAACCAATATCCTGACTCATCTTAATACTCGACTCTGCTTCTTTTGCGTTGTGTGCTCTATTAAAAAATTTTAATTCTTCGCCATCAAACGATTGCACTCCAATACTCAACCTGTTGATTCCAGAAGATTTTAACTCTTGTAGTTTTTGTTTCGTTAAATCATCAGGGTTACACTCTAAGGTCAATTCGATGTTACTCGCTACCTTATAATTTTTATGGACAGCGCCAATAATCATTTTCAACTCATCAACCGCTAATAGGCTAGGTGTTCCTCCTCCAAAATAAATGGTTTTAATTTCCGTAGTTAACTCATATTTCCGTTGTTCAATTTCTCTAACCAGTGCTTTTACCAGTTCGTTTTTATGCTTTAACGTTGTTGAAAAATGAAAATCACAATAGTTACAAGCTTGCTTACAGAAAGGAATATGAATATAGATGCCTGCCATAATTAAGGATTGAATGCTACAATGCGTGAATAAAAAGAATAAAAGTAATACCGATCAAAATTAATACTTGAATGCTACAAAGAGTGCATATAAAGTGTGAAATTCTCACCGTTAAACATTCCATCATTTTCGCATTATTTATTAAGTACGATCCTAAAGGTGGTTCCTGAGTCTCCTGATTGTTTGACAAATATTTTTCCTTCGTGGTAATTTTCAACGATCCGCTTTACCAAAGACAACCCTAATCCCCAACCTCTTTGTTTGGTAGTAAACCCGGGTTCAAAAATTGTTTTTTGCTGTGCTTTAGGAATTCCTGTTCCCGTGTCTGAGATGTCAATGTACACAAACTGACTTTGGTCTGTTATTAGCACATCAATATTTCCTTCGCCTTTCATGGCATCAACCGCGTTTTTTATGATGTTTTCTAACACCCAACTAAAGAGTGAAGGATTTAGTTTTGCATATACCTCTAGATTATTTACCGTATTACAAGTTACAATCACCTTCTTCGAGATTCTAACTTTTAAATAGCTTAAAGAATCCTCTATTACAGCATTCAAATTTTCTGGCTCCAGCTTAGGTATTGACCCAATTTTTGAAAAACGTTCCGTAATGGTTTCTAAGCGAGAGATATCTTTGGCGAGTTCGCCTAATGTACTTTCTTCTACAGCTCCTTTAAGTCTTAAGTACTCTACCCATGCCATTAACGAGGATAATGGCGTACCCAATTGATGGGCAGTTTCTTTTGCCAATCCAACCCATACTTGATTCTGTTCTACTTTACGAGAAGTGCTAAACAGGTAATAAGAAATGAATAAAAACAGGGCGATAATGACCAGTTGAAAGTAAGGGTAAACTTTTAACTGTTGTAACAATTCCGAATCGGAATAAAAAATATAGTTACTAGAGTTGTTGTTCATATTAATTGTGATGGGTTCGTTCTCCTGTCGCATTTCAGCAATTGTTGCCAACAAAAAATCTTTTCCGATGCCCGTATTTCCTCCTTTTAAATTGCCATACTCAATTACTTCTGTTTGTGTGCTATCAGTATAGATTACTGGAACAGAAGCCGAATTAATTACAATTTCAGAAATGAAAGACTGGATCAAATCATCCAACACCACTTTCAATTCTGAAAATATTTTAGAATCTTTGTAGTAAAGTCTGTAGTTCCACGTAAGGCTTTTAGAGACCTGAATTTTCAATTCAATTGGGGATTCTTTATTCTTCATTAAATGGAACTGACCCATTAGAAAAGCTGTTGTATCAATTCCAGCCTCTAAATCAAAGTTCCTATGATTCATGATGTTATCCTCCTCATCTAACACCAATACTGGAATGGTTTCATTTTCTCCGATAATTTGCAAGTAAAAAGTTGTGGCATCTTGGTTATCTGAAGTGACAATCCGCTTAGAAGCTTCTGCCCAAATTTCAATTTTAGTTCGCTCTTCTTTAGATATTTTATGAAACAACTCTTTTGTGTAGTTGACTAAAGAAGCTTTGTTTTGAATGGCTTCTGCCCACAGTTGAACCTTCTTTCGTTCTTCTGATGCAATTTTTTGGACCAACACATTGGTGTACCACAACGAAGCCAGAATAATTAGAACTGCTGTTCCAGCTAAAAGAAGCTTCCACCGTTGTTTCTGAGAATAAATATTCACCTAAAATCTTTTTTTGTCTGAGCAATTAATATACGCTCGAAAGTAACAAATAGTTGTTAGCTTAAGCTACTGTTGGTAAGATATTTTACTTGCTACAGTTTTCACAGTAAGTTCCTTTTAAGTATTCATCTCTTAATAATTGGAAATTAATACCTCCTTTGCCAAATGCGTTAAATAGTTTACAGTATCTGTCCTTGTTTAAATTAATTGCATTTAACATGATTGTTCTATAGGATGACTTTTTCGTGTTTTTAGGATTAATGATGGTTAAACTAAGGTAGTAAAACAGTAGCTCCTCGTCTACATCAATTTTATGAATATGAGGCTTCAACACTTTTTCGGCCCAATCATATCTACCATAACTTGAAAAATAACGTGCCAACTGTAAATAGTTTTCGTTAGAAAGAGGCAAGTATTTATAGTTTTTGTAAATAAAACTTAACGACACATCTTTTGCTGCATAGTCTAGTTTAAACATCATGTATTCACTATTTATAATGTTGTAGTTAATTAATAAATATTTTACCAGTTTAGCATCAATTCCTTTCCTTGTTAGGCCTTTTAACTCTTTAAGTAACAGTTCTGGCTCAATTAGCAACTCTCCTAACACCCAAGATTTAAGCTGCAATACGCAGATGTTATATTTAATCTGCTTGTCTTTAGGCAATAACAGCTCTAACTCTTTAAACGCAACTAAGGCCGCATAGATGTCTTCTTCATTTTGCTCAAACTCAAAAGCCGCATTGCTTTTTAATAACGTTCCATACTCAACCTCTTTAGGAATACTCAATTCGTTTAAGGTTTGGTTGGGCATTTTTTTATTTCGAATTCTTGCAAAAATTTCATGCTGCAACTCTATGGCTTCACTTATCGCTTTATTTTCAATTGCTTTTTCATAAAAGCCCATTATTGTTAAATTATTTTCGGAAAGGTACTTGGTGTTCTTTTCTAATTCTAAAACAATGATTGCTTTTCTATGTTTTTTTAAAATCGGCTCCAACTTTTTAGACAAGCCTTTAGTATTGAGCTCTTTCTTTATTTCTTCTTTTGTCATTTTAGCAACATTTCCATAACCGGAAGTATTGACGTCAATTAAAAATTCCACCCAATTTTCGGCAGCTGAAATTTTTGTTTTAATAATTCCCTTCTGAAAACTTTGAAGCGCTTTGACAATACTTTCTGCTCTTTTATTTTGCAACTTTATGTTCCCTTCTACAGATCCTTCAACGGAAGAGTATGCTTTAATTGTTGTTTTTGTAATGGTGTAATCGGTTAATTGAAGAGAGTCATAGAGCGGTTTTATGTCTTCAGGAGAATATTCCGATTTTCCTTTTTCAAAAGGGATAACAAATTTCATTGTTTTATTTAGTCTTTTCATCCTTTCAGTAACGTTCGTCTCATTTTCAGTGCCATTCAGGCTTGCCTGATTTAAAACAGAATCTTGAAACAAGCCCATTTCAAGAAGGCCCCATCGAGCCCTTGGTAAATCAGAAAAAATTTGATAATAACACATATACCCATTTTTTAAAGTTAAAAGGTTGAGTTCATATTCCTCATTCAAATACTTTTCTGGTAATTGTCCTACGAATATGGCTACTTGTCCATTTTCTCCTACGAGCAGCTCTTTTTTAAAATTTTTATAATAAACGGGTTTCAATAGCTTTCCCATGTTTATGGAGGAGTTCGCCAATTGATTTTCGCTCGCACAAGGAAATTGAGATTTAGTTACAACATCAACAGCTACCCCATCCATTCCTTTTTTGAAGAGCAAGTCAAAATACCGCTTATCAGTCATCATAAAATAGATCTTCTTCCCTTCTAAATAAAACCCAAAAGATACTTCTGGCGGAAGGTTTTGCATCACCGACAAACATTCTCCACATTTTTGTGTCATTGAACCCTGAGCTGGTTCTTTAATGCCATAACTATTTTGGGAGAACCCTGTTAGTGAGTATAAAGAGATACAAAGGACGACTAAAAACTGTTTCATAATTGGGGTTTAACTTTTTTGATATCTTGCAAGATAGGCTTCTTCCTTTTTAATTTCAAAATAATTAACCTACTTTTAAGCAACAAATTTTGAGCTATGTCTATTAAAATAAATTCATTAGAAGAATACAACAAACACTATAAAAAAAGTGTTGAACATCCTAAGCAATTTTGGGCAACGATAGCCGATACTTTTACTTGGAAAAAAAAGTGGGACACTGTTTTAGATTGGAATTTTGAAGACCCAAAAGTAAAATGGTTTGAAGGGGCTCAATTAAACATTACCGAAAACTGCTTGGATAGACATCTTGAAAAAAAAGGGAATCAAACGGCTATCATTTGGGAACCCAACAGTCCTACAGAAGCGACCGTTAAACTAAGCTACAAAGAACTGCACCAAAAAGTTTGTGAATTTGCCAATGTTTTAAAAAAAAATGGGGCTAAAAAAGGAGATCGTATTTGCTTGTACATGCCTATGGTTCCTGAATTAGCCATTGCGGTTTTGGCATGTGCTCGCATTGGAGCCATTCATTCTGTAGTATTTGCTGGGTTTTCTGCGAAAGCGTTGGCAGATAGAATAAATGATGCCACGTGTAAACTCGTTCTTTGTTCTGATGAGGCCTATCGTGGCGCAAAAGTTATACCGATAAAAAAGGTGGTAGATGAGGCGCTAAAAAACTGCCCATCCATTCAAAAAAACATTGTTTTAAAACGAACGGGAGCCGAAGTTCAAATGCAACCTGAACGGGATGTTTGGTGGCATGAAGAACTAGAGATGGTTCGCTCCTCTTGTGAAGCTGAAACCATGGAAGCTGAGGATGAGTTATTTATCCTTTACACTTCTGGATCTACCGGCCAGCCAAAAGGAGTTGTTCACTCTACGGCGGGCTATATGGTGTATACGAATTACAGTTTCCAAAATGTTTTTCAATATGAAGCAGGCGATGTTTACTGGTGTACGGCCGATATTGGTTGGATAACTGGTCATTCTTACATTGTTTATGGTCCGCTATTAGCTGGAGCAACCACCCTAATGTTTGAGGGGGTTCCAACTTGGCCAGATGCGGGTCGTTTTTGGGAAATCGTTGACAAACATCAAGTTCATACTTTCTACACTGCACCAACCGCAATAAGAGCGCTTCAGGCTTGTGACATTTCTTTTGTGGAGAAGTACAAGTTAAGTTCTTTAAAAGTATTGGGGAGTGTTGGAGAACCCATAAACGAAGAGGCTTGGCATTGGTACAATCAAAACATTGGCAAAGGCAATTGCCCTATTGTGGATACTTGGTGGCAAACAGAAACTGGAGGAATTATGATTTCTCCCTTAGCAGGAATTACGCCTTTAAAACCAACCTATGCCACCTTGCCTTTGCCTGGAATACAGCCTTGTTTAGTGGATGCGGATGGCAACGAAATTGAAGGAAATAATGTGGAGGGAAATCTTTGCATAAAATACCCGTGGCCTTCTATTTTAAGAACCACTTATGGTGATCATCAAAGGTGTAAGGAGGTTTATTTTTCTGCTTATCCTGGTAAATATTTTACTGGTGATGGCTGTAAACGAGATGAAAACGGAATGTATCGTATTACCGGGCGTGTGGATGATGTAATTAATGTTTCGGGACACCGAATTGGTACTGCAGAAGTTGAGGATGCTTTAAATACGCACCCTGCGGTGGTAGAGTCTGCTGTTGTTGGGTTTCCGCACGAAATAAAAGGGCAAGGAATTTACGCTTATGTAATTTGTGCTGGCCACACCGATGAAGAAACGCTTAGAAAAGAGTTGTTGACTCAACTTATTCAAGAAATTGGACCCATAGCTAAACCCGACAAAATACAAGTTGTTGCGGGGTTACCAAAAACCCGTTCTGGAAAAATAATGCGAAGAATCTTACGGAAAATTGCGGAAGGCGATACTTCTAGTTTTGGGGACACCAGCACGCTTTTGGATCCTAATATTGTTGAAAAAATTAAAGAAGGGGCGTTGTAGTTCTCCCCTTCTAAACAGGTACTAATGTGCTTTTAATTTTTGGAAATCATGACTGAGGGATTCTGACACAAAAAAAGGGGTGGAAGTATTCACTTTTAATAGTTTGTCTTTTAAATAGTTAATTCTATTTTTAGGTGCTGGATGAGTGGATAATACTTCTGCAGCTTTCTCCCAAGGAATATCACTCCACAAGCTTGTGGAATCAAAAGAAACGTTTGTTAACGTAGAGTCTAGCCTTAATTCCTTGACAATTTTATTTTCTAGGGAATCGGTAACACTTCCCAACTTCTCAAATAAGCTCACCATCCCTTGTGGGTTTAATTGAGATTCCACCATTAAATCAAAGCCTTTTAAATCGGCGTCCTTTTCAAACTCTCTGGAGAAAGATAACGATGAAATCATGTTGCTGTTTTCAATTAAAACGGCAGAAAATCCACCCACGTCTCCTGTTAATGACGCCAATAATAAATACATGGCGAGTTCTCTGCTGATGAGTCTTAAAGAATGTCTTCCATTGATATGAGAAACTTCATGTGCTAGTAATCCAGCTAATTCTTCTTCATTTTCTATCCGGTCTAATATTCCTGAATACACCACAATGGAACCTCCTGGTAAAGCAAACGCATTTACAATATCTGACTCCACTACAACTATAGAAATAGCATATTCCGACTGATATTCTAGCTGGTTATAAAAGGATTGCATGTGAGCTGTTTTAACACTATCTATCGTTAAAAATTGCAAGTATGTTTCTCGAAAGTTTTGCCCAATGGAAGCCTCATATTTCTTAGGAAGGCTTCTTGCAAGGCCATCAGCAAGAATTGGGGTTCCATAGGTAAAAAACAAGACGCTAACTGCTACAACGCTAACTGCTGCGGCAACAATTCCTTTCCAACCAAATGCTTTGAATTTATTATAGGAAGATTGATGAAATAACGCCGATGGATAACGTTGAATGATTGCCTCAAACTCTTCATCAGTAGACAGCTCTAATACTTCGTATGGAAAATCTCCATATTTTAATGTTCGGCTAGTTGTTCTCACATCTAGCTTAAGAATTCGTGCGGTATCCCAAGTAGAAGTTTGCTTATTTAAAGCGTCATCGTCATATTTAATGGAAATACTATCGTCAAGAAAAGTGAGTTCACACGCTCTTCTTTTCGAAGTTTTTCCATCCATAAAATAGGCCTTTACTACCATTTTTAGAAATCTAAATCGAGAATATCTGCCATGTCGTCTCCTGTTGCATCGTTATAAGCCGTTTCTGTCTGCTGAATGCTATCAAAGTTAAAGCCTCCAGACAAACTCATGGATTCTGTGAAGTACTTATGAACCATAAGATTGGCGATTGGTCCAGCGATTCCTAACGTTACAATTGTTAAAAAACCAGCTTTTATTAACACCCAAAAGTAAGCTCCCCCTGAAGCATCCGTTTTTAACTGATACTCTTTTTCCTCTTGAATAATGATCGTATGCTCTACATAAAATTTAAAGAACTTTATGATCGCCCATGGAATATAAATGTAAAGTGTTATCATTATTAAAAGAGATTGAACGATTGTTAGCCCAAATAAGTCTCCACCACTTGCCGTAAACTTTGCTGAAACATTGCCATATTTTGAGTGCTTTAAAACATATTTCCTCAGGTTAACCTGTAGCCATGAGCTATATATTCCAAAAGAGATAATTGTCCAAAGAAAATCAAGAGAAGTTTTTTTATAGAAATCTTTTAAAACCCCTCGATAACCAAAGTGAATTCCTCTTAAACTAGTTCTTGAAAGACGGTAACGCATCATTCCATGAATAGCAAGTGGAATAAAAGCAATTAGCAGTAAATAGGCTCCAAAAATTACCCACAAAACAAGGCTAGGAGGAAGAAACATTGGTCCAAATTGTATGGTAAGAAGTAACGTTCCAAAAATTAAATATGCTTTTATAAAGCCTTTAAACATTTCTTTTCCAGTTCCATGCCATTCAAACCGAGAGCCATCTACTTCTGTTTCTTGCATTAAAAAATTTCGAATGGCACATTTAGCCCAGGGGTAATACAGGCCTAAAGTAACTACTGTAAGCAATAAATTATAAAGGGATAGTCCTAAATACTGTGTATAGCTTCCATGAAACGTGAATTTATGATCCGGTTTAGAGGGCTCGTCGATA
Organism: Flavobacteriales bacterium; assembly: GCA_034112225.1. Taxonomy (GTDB): domain Bacteria; phylum Bacteroidota; class Bacteroidia; order Flavobacteriales_E; family Vicingaceae. The sequence continues at coordinate 29,194 of JAWUVT010000109.1, forward strand.
GCACTCTTATTGGTTGATCCAGGTACTGGCGGGTTGGCCTCATTTAAACTATTCAGTTTTACAGGGGGAATATTTTCTTTTTCCATAATTGTTTTTTACACTTACGTTTTGTTTTTTAAAGTCCTAAAGTAGGAGTTTTATTATTATAATTAAAAAAATCCTCTAATTTAAGCTTGCGAAGCTCGTTTGATCCTAAGGTGAAGACCGTAAAGGTTGTTTTGATAACGTTGATTCGAGAAACCTGGGCCTTCTTTTCTGAGTTCTTAGGCAACTAAACCAAACAGTACAGCTTTCCTGGCAAGGATTTTACGACTCCACTAAACTCCATTTCTAACAATTCGGTAGTAATTTTATTCATCGGAAGCTTCGCTAGAGTGGCGAGTTCATCTATTCCAATTTTTTGGTGTTGAGCAATAATCTCAGAAATGGCTTGTTGAACTGGGGTTAAGGCAACAAACAATTGTTGTTGAATTGCTTTGGCTTTATTTTTTGTTTCCCAGCACATAATGTATTCGATGTCTTTTACCGACTGAATTAAAGCCGCCTTATTCGTTTTAATTAAATGGTTACAGCCTTCAGACTGACTATCGCCCAACCTTCCAGGCAATGCAAAAACATCTCTATTGTAATCGTTGGCAAGGTGTGCTGTAATTAAAGATCCTCCTTTTTTACTCGATTCAATCACTAGGGTTAAATCAGCAATGCCTGCAACAATTCTATTTCTTTTGGGAAAGTTTTCTCGATCAGGATTGGTTCCTCGTTTAAATTCAGACAACAAGGCGCCGCTCTCTAGCATTTGATTGGCCACTCCTTTATGTTGGGCGGGATATAGTTTGTCTAGTCCGTGAGCCAAGACACCAACTGTTGGCAACTTGTTTTTAAGTGCCGCTTTGTGCGCACAAACATCAATCCCATAAGCCAATCCGCTTACAATTAATGGTTGATGTATTGCTAACTCAGCAACCACTTTATCGCAAAAATCTTTGCCATAGGCTGTTGCTTTTCGTGTGCCTACAATACTGACAACTTTGGGGTTGTTATAGTCCACATTTCCTTGGGAATATAGGACAACAGGCCCGTCCTCACAATGTCTTAACCGCTGTGGATAATTATCATTTAAATAAAATAAGGGCACTATTTTGCGCTGTTGAATAAACCTCATCTCTTCTTCGGCGATTGCCAATGCTTCTGTTTGGTGGGTTAGTATTTTTTGGGCATTAATGGCTCCAATACCGGGTATTTTCTCTAAAACACTTTTCTTCTCTTTAAAGACCTGTTCTGAGCTTCCGCAATAGGCAATTAACTTTTTTGCGGTAATGTCTCCAACACCAGGAATAGCCGTTATTGCAATATGATAAAGTAATTGTTCGTTCATCGCTTAGTAAAAATAGCTAATTTTATCCTTTTCTTAGTTAGATAAAATGAAGATACTCGCCATAATTCCCTCTCGGTTTGCCTCCACACGGTTTCCAGGAAAACCATTAATTAAAATTGATGGGATGACCATGATACAACGGGTGTATGAGCAAGCAAAAAAAGCAAGTTCTTTAACGGATGTTGTTGTTGCCACTGATGATGCTCAAATTTTTAACCACGTGATTTCCTTTGGTGGAAATGTGGTCATGACTTCTTCTTCCCACCAAAGTGGTACGGATAGGTGTGCAGAGGTAGTAGAAAAATCGAAAACAAGTTATGACGTTGTTTTAAATGTACAAGGGGATGAACCCTTTATAAATCCTGAACAAATTAATGAATTGGCTGCTTGTTTTAAGGATCCTAAAACAGAGATTGCCACGCTTGTTAAATCCATAAAAACAGCTGAAGAGCTCTTTAACCCTAACCGTCCTAAGGTTCATTTTGATGCGAACAACTTTGCCATCATGTTTAGTAGAAATGTTATTCCTGAGCTTCCCAACATTAAAAAGGAAAACTGGATGGATGAGCACACCTTCTATAAGCACATAGGCATCTATGGTTACCGTACGGAGGTATTAACTCAACTTAGCGTGCTTGCTCAATCGCCTTTAGAAATTAAAGAGCGTTTAGAACAGCTCCGTTGGTTAGAAAACGATTATGCGATAAAAATTGCGACAACGGAATATGAAGCTGTTGCGATTGATACTCCTGAAGACTTAGAACGGTTGTTAAAATAAAAAATAAATTTTTAGTTAAAAAAAACACTTTTAGTGCCCTTTCTTTTCTTTATTTTTATACATTCGCAAGCCCTAAATTAATTGGAATTGAAAATAGACCACTACATATCAGAATTACTTTATCAATACGATTGCGTTGTAGTTCCTGGTTTGGGAGGATTTGTTGCCAATTACAAGTCTGCAACAATTCAAACGGTTCAACATACTTTTTTACCGCCTTCAAAAAGCATCTCTTTTAACAAGAACTTAAGCACGAATGATGGTTTATTGGCCAATTTAATTGCCCAAAAAGAAGGAATTAGTTTTGATCTTTCGCTCCAAAAGATTGAAAATACTGTTGTTGCAATTCTCCAAGATTTAAAGCAAAAAAACCGGGTAACGCTTTCTAATGTAGGGATCTTGTTTTTAGATGCGGAAAACAGAACTCAATTTGAGCCACAACTTTCTGTGAATTACCTTTTAGGTTCTTATGGCTTGGCCGTGCTCCAAAAACAGCCGATACAAAGAGTTACCATCGAAGAAAAAATAACCAAGCAATTTGTGGATAGAACTGCTCCTTCAGTAGTGGTTAAATCAGGAACTTCTAAGCAATGGATGTATAGTGCTGCCCTTGCTGTTTTAACTTTTGGTATTGGATGGGCGGCAAGCAGTTCTGATTTAAGCGGAAACTTAAACTATGCCAACCTCAACCCTTTTACAACGAGTGTGAAAGCGCTTTATACGCCAAGCAATCGAGTAGCGTTTGTTCAAGAATCCACAAAAGAAAATACCCTTAAAGCACAAATCACTGCAGCGGATGAAAGTGCTTATTTTCTTTCGGCAACTTTCGGGAAGGAAGAAAATCCAATCGTTGTTCAGTTGCGCGAAAAAACCATTGCTGAAGCGGTTTCAACTTATGTTGCTGTGGCCAAACAAGATCTTCATTACCACATTGTGGCCGGTTGTTTTTCTAAAAAAAGAAACGCGAACAAAATGGTTAGAAAGCTCAAAAAACAAGGTTTTGATGCTTTTATTGTGGGCAAACGCAAAGGCTTATGGGCCGTTAGCTACAATAGTTTTGCTACGAGAAAAGAAGCAGTAAATGCACTTGACTTTGCGCAAGACCATAACGATAAGGCTTGGGTTTTAAACCAATAAAGGCCATGCTAGCTTTCCCAAAAGGAAGGGAATTAACGCCAAAAAAACTTGATTACTGAGTCTTATTATTTCCTTGACCTCATTCATCCTCCATTCCTGTAATTCCTACTGAAATGATGGAAAGCAATGTTATCCAAGCGTTCTCCTTGGGAAGATTTAGAGGAACGCTAATGAAATTTTTTCTCAATTTTATCTGCTAAAAAACTAGAAAGTTTAAAGTAAGACTCTGTGGTCCAGCCAGCAACGTGGGGACTTAATATTACGCGATCAGATTGTGCCAAATACTTAAAATCGTTGGGCAATTCTTTGGAGTTAATGGTTTCAAACGACTTGGTTTCATATGCTAAGACATCTAAACAGGCGCCTAAAATGGTGTTGTTTTTTAATCCGAGAACTAAATCTGCCACACCAACATTATTTCCCCTAGCAGTATTGATCAGGTATATTGGTTTTTTAAATTGGGCAAGAAATGCGGCATTCACATAATGATGTGTTTCTGACGACAGTGGTAAGTGAATGCTTAAAATGTCGGTTTCTTGAAAAATGGTTGCAAGGTCAACTTCTTCTGCGTATTGCCAATAATTACTTGCTGTTGTTTGCCCTTCGAGAGGCTCAGAAAATCCCGTTTTATATTTATCATGGGCGATAACCCGACAGCCAAAACCACTTAGTTTTTTTGCCAACGCGCTCCCCATGTTTCCATAACCAATAATTCCAACGGTTTTTTTAGAAAGCTCTACACCTCGATTTCCCTCTCTGTCCCAAATTCCATTTCTAACCTCTAAATCCCCCTTTTTAAGTTGATTAAACAACATCAACAACATTCCTATGGCTTGCTCTCCAACGGCGTCCATATTTCCTTCTGGAGAGTTAAAAACGGTGATTCCTTTTTCTGCTGCAGCTACAAGGTTGATATTTTCTAAACCAGCTCCCGAACGGGCAATAAAATTTAAAGCCCTTGCTTTAGTTAAGAAAAGTTCATCTATTGGAAAACGACTTCTAATTACCAAACCAACATACTGATCAATTTTCGCTTCTATAAGGTCTTTAGAGGAGGTTAAATCAAATTCACAAAAATAACCCAGCTCCAAAAGTCTTTCTTCCAAAATGGGATGAACAGTATCTACAAAAAGTATTTTCTTCATTTTACAATATACTAAAACCGACTCCGTTAAAGCCCTCATAAATTAAGAGCCTATGAAATCAATTTACATTTTAATCCTTCACTAAATGTAAAATTATGAAAAAAGTAATGCTAATTGCCGCAATTTCAACGGTAACAATTTTGGGGTGCACCAAAGAAGAAATCATTGAAGTAGAAAACACTCCGTCTTCAAGTAATCAAAGTACAGCACATATGCCTCTAGCTATAGGCAATTATTGGATTTACGACACCTATTCAATAGACACTTTAGGAAATGAAACCTTAAGCAACACCTCTGATAGTGCTTTCATAGCTAGGGATACAATAATTAATGGAGCGACTTATTATCTTGTTGAGGGGGACTTTAATGCGAGAATCGCAGTTGGTTCTTATTTAAGAAATGAGGAGAATAGTCTGGTCAATTTTTATGGTTCAATACTTTTCACCACGAACAACATCGGCTCTATCTTTAGCCGAGACACAATAAGCATAGGAGGGGGTGAATACATCTATCTGTCCACTTGGGTAAATACTCAATCCGCTTCAATAACTGTACCCGCAGGAACCTTTAACGCTTACGACAAGGAAACAGAAGTTGTTGCTACACAAACCGAATATCCTTGGGGAACCAGAAGTTTCCATACTTATTACAATAAGAATGTAGGGGCGATTCTAAATCAATACTACTATTATAGTTCCCCCAATGTTAATGAAAGTAGACTTGTTCGCTACCACCTTAACTAGGGGGCATACATTAAGTATCCAATATAGAGGTATAAAAAGAGTCCGAAAACATCGTTAACGGTAGTGATAAAAGGCCCTGTGGCTAAAGCAGGGTCTATTTTATACTTGTCAAGCATTAGAGGCACTAATGTTCCAAATATGGCGGCAAAAACAATCACCAACAATAGGGAAGTACTTACGATGATGCCCAAGGTGAGGTCATCACTAAAAAAGAAATTGTACGCAAAAATTAAGGTGGCCAATACCACTCCATTAATTAACCCCACCAGTAATTCTTTAAACAACTTTGCCCAAAGACTATCTAATCCTAAGGTGTTATTGGCTAAACCTTGCACAACAATTGCCGAAGATTGCACGCCCACGTTGCCTGCCATTGCTGCGATTAAGGGAATAAAAAATGCCATTTCTGGGTGAATTTTTATCTGTCCTTCGTAAGCTTCAATAACTTGAGCGCCTAAAATCCCTCCAAATAACCCAATTAATAACCAGGGCAAACGGGCTCTTGTTAACATCCAGGCACTATCTGAAGATTCTACATTTTCAGAAATTCCTGAAGCCATTTGGTAATCTTTATCGGCTTCTTCTTTGATCACATCTACGACATCATCAATGGTAATTCGACCTAAAAGCCGACCAATTTCATCAATAACAGGAATAACAACTAAATCATATTTATCCATTATTTGGGCTACATCTTCCCGCTCAGCATCCACCTTCACCAAAATGACCTCGTCATTATAAATTTCCTTAATTTTTGTTTGATCAGGCGCAAGAATCAATCGCTTTAAAGAAACTCTTCCTTGAAGTACGTCATTTTCGTCTACTACATAAACGGTGTATAATCTTTCTACCTCTTCTGCTTGATTTCTTATTTCTGTTATACAAGTAGCGACATCCCAGTCTATCTTAACTTTTACCAGCTCTTTGGCCATTAATCCACCGGCAGAATCTTCTCTATAATTGAGGAGGTCAATAATATCTCCCGCCTGCTCCAAATCCTCAATGTAAGAGATTACCTCGTCTTGCTTCTCCTCAGAAAGTTCACCAATAATATCGGCAGCATCATCAGAATCTAGGTTGTCAATGATTTTTTCTGCTATTTCCTCAGATGAAATCGTTTTGATAAACTTTTCACGCGTATCTTCTGCTAATTCTACAAAGGCATCTGCAGCCAATTCATTGGGTAAAAAAGAAAATAAGGCTTTCGCTTCTTTGGCAGATTGTTCTTCCAAAATTTCTGCCACGTCTACCGCATGAAGCCCGTCAATAAGCTCCAAAACCTTAGCTTCCGCACCGCTCTCTACTGCGGTGTTTAACTCTTCTAAATAGGCTTTGGTTAGTTCAAACTGCATCTTATCCTCCGTTTTTACAGTGCAAAGGTAGTAAAGAATTTCTTGAAACAAAATCTCCTGAAAGCTGAATCATAGAGGTATTTTACTCGTTTAATTCCGCACCGATTAGCGGACAAGTGTTTGCCTATTTCTAAATCTAGTATTTTTCATTTTCTGCTATTCTTTTTATGAGGATGAAAAGTTTACAGCAGGAGGAACACAACCGCTGATCGCCTCTTCTTTTTATTGCTTATGTACCGTGGGCCATTTTTCACAATCGGCTGTTAAACGTTTAATTGAGGGCTAAATTGGTTGAAGATTAGCTGCTACTTTCATTTTAGTACAGACACGATTTATTGGGGAACAACAGTCCTAGAACTACGGAAATTTACACCCAGGTTGCAACCACTCAATTAAAATTAATAAAAAGTCCTGTCGAAATGTTAAATTTGGAACAAAACGATAAGCTGGAGAGCTTGCACGATTGCAACTTCTCCAATTGTTATGGTTAATTAAACAACATTAATGAATAGACATCTTACTATTTTAACATGCTCACTGATTACTTTGATAAGTTTTTCGGCAATGGGACAAGTTGATGGAAAGTATAAATCTCTTCACAAGGCTTTTGAAAACCCAATCGCTGTAAAAGAAATGCAACTTTCTGGTTTATCAGAAAAACTATCGAAAGATATAAGCCAATTTGAAAATTTGGAGGTTGTTAGACTTATAAATCTTTCTAAAGATTTTAATTTGGATGACGCTTTTAAAAAATTGTCAAAACTAAAATCTTTAAAGAAACTTTACCTATATGGCAACGAACATAGTTCTTTACCTAAATCATTGTCTAAAATAAAATCATTAGAATTTATAGCGCTAAATTCAAACCTTAAGGAAAACCTATCATCAATTATAATTTTATTGAGTAAGATGGAGAAATTTAATGCTTTAAGTTTAAGAGCTATGCAATTGACAGAAATTCCTAAAAAAATAAAGCTTTTGAAGTTGAAGTATATAAATTTGGATAACAACCCAAATCTTGACTTAGAAAATACATTCGAATTATTGTCAACTCTTCAATTAGAAACAATCAATTTAAGTTCATCTAAGTTTACAACTGTACCAAAAAGCATTACTAAACTATCTTCCCTTAAAAGACTTGATCTTGAAATGGTTAAAGGGGACTTTAACAATGAAAAGAGTTTTACAATTCTTTCATTATTAACAAATCTGGAGGAGCTAAATATTCAAGGTAATTTTTTTGGAAAATTAAATTCAAGTGTAGAAAAACTACATCATCTTAAGTTAATAGAAATAGATGGAAATTGTATCGTTAAAGACCACTTCGAGAACTTAAAGCAATTACTTCCGAATACAATTATCCAAAATGAAACGCCTTGTTGATTAAAATGAAAAAATATAATAACCTCTATATAATATGCTTTGTCGCAAGCATTTTAGCTAGTGTTTTTTAATAACAAATTAGCGAGCTGCTCCCGATGAATGTCTAGACTCGCTTTGTAACTTGACAAGGTTTTCGCTATTTATTTGGTACAGTTTCGGGCGATGCCTCACAAAAATTATTACTTTTAAAGCATTGAACAAACTAAACGCGGAAGAACACAATCATGTGAATGAACTTTTTGACTTAATTACACATTAAGAAAAAGAGAATACAGAATAAATACGAATCCCAACACTTAGCGATAAAAAATGTGGTTTGGAAAGCTAAAGATAAAAAAAGGACTTGAACAAAAGACAACTAATAGTTTATGGTACCAAAGATTTCCTACTCCTATTAATTATACTTTTTATCGTATTGATCTAATAAAAAGGAAAGCTTACTCGTTAAACAAATCAACTATATCTACACCCAACGCTTCTGAAACTAAGCGTAATAAATTAAGCGAAAAATTTGTTCTTCCTTGTTCAAGTCTTTGAACAACTTGTCTGTCTCTATTATTCATTCTAATCGCTAATTCTGTCTGACTTATTCCATGACGTTCTCTAAGTTCACGAACTTTAAGGCCTACTTTTTCTTGAAGAACTTTGGTAGAAATCTTCTCTTGATCTCTTTCTTTTAATACACTTTTTTTCATGATGAGACTTATAAGTTGTCATACAAAGTAGCGTAATATTTTAAAATTTATTGACAACACATATGTCTCATTTAAATATTTTACATTCCCTTTATTGAAAATAAACCCTTTTAAACATGGACAAAACGACAAATTTAAGACAACTCATTGACCACACCAAAAAACTAATGGACAGCAATGAACAATTGGTGCAAGCAAACCATAACTATTTTAAGCTAATAGAACAACTGAATGAAAGACAAATAAAAATATTGAAATGCTTTGGTAAACTTTACAGCTACCTCAATTCTAAAAACGAAAAGACTTGGGAAGAACACAATCATGTGAATGAACTTTTTGACTTAATTACACATTCAGAAAAAGAGACTACAGAATAAATACGAAGCCCAACACTTAGCGATAAAAATAAAGTAGGCGCCGTGGCACCCCACTCATTTTATTGCTTGGTGGCACTAAACAACTTCGCCCACCCCCCTCTAAACATTAGTTACTTACTTCCTGTTGTAAAACCAAAAACGCCCACTCCCACTCCTGTTCACACTAGTTTTAATTTTTTTTCATTTCCTATTACTAAGTAATTAGGTAGAAATACTGTAAAGACAAATGGAGTATTTATACGGATAAAATAATGACTTTTAGTGGCGATATTGGAGTCGATATAGTTTTTTTTGCAATACCCTTGGCTTGCCTCCCAAAACATTGTTCGTGAAACGATTTTGGTGAGTACTTTCAATAAATTCTTCGAATTGACGATTTGAGTTTTAATCCGCTTCGCCTATTTGCTTGATTTTCTGCTTACAGATTTCTGCCGTTAACCTTTTTAGATCGCTAACGCGATGTGATAGGTATTGAAGTTCTTCTTTGGTTATTCCATACTCGTCCATTTTATAACGAGCATCAATGTATGCTTTCTTCAGCAATTCAAATAAACGCTTTTCTTCATCTGTAGTTTGCGTAAAAACTGCAAATTGCTTGTCGCACATTTCAGCCTTTATCCCTAAAGTTTCAAGATGATGATCTTTTGGTCTATAATCAGTAAAAACCAACAAGATAGTTGTGTAATATCGCTCTGTAGCTTGATGAAGTTCAAAAGCTGCTTTTGAGTAATAGTCTTTATCTTTTTCTCCTCTGTTAAAATTCGACTCGAAATCAACAAAGAACATATCGGCACTTTTAAACCATTGATCAAAATAGCTTTGTGCTTTATTTTGATATTCTTTAGCAGTCAGTTCCTTCGGAACTGCAAGTTTCACTTTTTCTGAATCATATAATACGATACCTTCTTTCTTTATGTCCTTGAAAAAATAATTCCCAATTGTCAGAGCTTCATTCAAGTACTTGATTCCATGAAAAATTATGCTGACGGGAGTTGTAACTTCTCCAGTTTCAATCAACTTAGTTTTTACCTCACCTTCAATTCTAAATTTTTGCTTTAAATCTTCGTGCTTTAGGACAACTAGCAAATCGTAATCACTTCGATATTCGTAAGTAACTCCTTTTTCAACGTATTTATCCTCAACCCAATTTCCACGCGCATAACTTCCAAACAAAATCACCATTTCAACTTCTTTGAAGCTAGAAACTAGTTGAGCAATTTTGGTTAACTCTTCTTTTTTGGATTGCGGTATTTGATTTAAAGATGTATTCATTATTCTAAGAAGGTGCAAGATAAAGATTTATTAACTATTCTTTAAAATTAATAATCTCCCATTCGATTTCTTTTCTTACGTACATAAGCCATTTTACTCATTTCCTCTTGACTATCTGCAACATGAAAAAAACCACTATTCCAATCCTTTGAGTTATCTAGCACATCAAATAGTAGATCAATATTCGTTTACTGCGCATGAGTTAATGAATTAAATTCATTCTCCATTTTTCCTTTAGAACTTCTATTCAAGTAAGTGAAAAAATTACCTAATAATTCCACAAAAACAGCTGAAATCTAAATTAGTTGGCTTGATTGGGAGTCTACAAATGAGTAATTATTTATGTTTACTTTCATGTTCTTAACTACAGTAGGATTTAGCCAAACCGATTCAATTAGAGGACCCCAATTTGAACTGACGGGAAATATTATCAATGAAATACCACGAACTCCTCATTGCGGATATTCTGGCTTTGGGACAGTCATTAAATTTGAATTAATCGAACTTTCTGATTCAAATTATAAATTGGACTCCATTGGTTTGGTTTTTACTTGTCCCGAATTTTATAAGGATGATTTTTTTGAAGTTGGGGAAACCTATACGGCTTTCTTCCTATTTAGACTGAGTAAGCTTTTTGTCTAGTCCCCATATAAATGAACGTGCCCCTATTTAAGAGAAGTGGATAAATAGGAGGATAGCTTGAGTTTGGTGCACAAACCTAATTTGGTGTTTTCATAAGCAATAAGATATTTACTTACTGTTTTGCGACTGATGCCTAATTCTCGCGATATCTGACGTTGACTCTTGCCTTCTCGATTACTGCGTAATATTATTTCTTGTCTT
>JAWUVT010000110.1:0-8249 GCA_034112225.1 Flavobacteriales bacterium
ACTTTTTAATGGCTTCTAAAATACTTTTCGCTCTTCTTTGTTGAATAATTTCATTTCCTCTAACACTTCCTTCTAAAGAAGAATAGGCTAAAATTTCTATGTGTTTTAAATCGAAACGATTTAAACTTAAAGAGTCTAAAAAGGGTTTAAGGTCTTCAGAACTATATGCTGCTTTATTTTGTTGAAAAGGAACTGTAAAAGTAATCTTATTGAAAATTGAATCGCTTTTATTCCGAACAGATAACGTATCCATCATAAATTGTAAATCCAATGACTGTAAGTTTTCCCCGCCTAAACTTTTGTAAATTGCATTTTGGCATAAAAAGTTGTATTTAATAATTAATAAATTAAATTCGACATTATTGGTGTCTACATAGGAAGGAATTGGTCCAAAAGAAACTTCGAATTCTCCTCCTTTTTTAATTTCATTGGATTTAAAGAGTTGTGATTTTCCAATTGGAGGCAAAAGGACGCCTTTGTGAACTTTTGAAGGGTAAAATTTATTGCCTTCTTTACAATTGTATTGATCTCTAGAAATTATATCCAAGGCAATGGCATCACCAGATTCATTTAATACAGCTTCCAATAATTCTAAATCGTGAAAATAAAAGTAAATTTCTCCATTTTTAAAGAAAATATTATCCGACAACAATTGAGGTAAATAGCTATACTTTTTAGTTAACAAAGAGCACTTGTTTTTATCAAAGGGCAAAATCCCAAAATCATTGGTCATTGGTTTAACTCCTTTTGGCAATACAAAAGGTTCTGAGCCTATAACATGAGTTATTGTTAAGGAATTATCTTTATCGTTTAATCGTGCTGAGATTCCATAATTTACGTATTTAGGATTCGCAAATAGTTGAGCTCCTTCTTTTGAGTTAATCCAATGTTGAGCAATGTCTGTTGAAACATTTTGATAGGATTTTAGCTTTAATTTTTTTTTCGTTCCTCGAAGTTTAATAAATGAACCTATTGTCAATTTATAACAGCTTTCTTCTACTTTTCCATGCATTCCATCATAAAACAATACCCGATCAAATGGGGTTTCTTTTCTTGCTGAAGGTTGGCCATGTGTAATTCTACCTAACTTCAATAGATATTCAGAATGATCATCAGCTGAAATGGTTAAAACAGCATCTTTTTTAAATGCGGGGAGACCTTTTTCTTTTCTAAAGGCATCAATTTGCTCTTGTACAAGCGACTCCAGAAATTCTTTATCATAGTGATAGTCAACATCATCTATTTTCTGTTGTGCAAAAACGCTAACAGAAGCGATAAGTAATAATATGGATAAAAAATTTTTCAGGTTCTGTAATTTAAGAGTGAAAGCTAATGAATATTTAGTCATCAATTAGGATACTACAAAGTAAATATAAAGGCAGTAAACTAAAAAGAGAAGAACGCCTCTTGCTCTAGTAATTTTGTAACCAATAAGCATTAAGGGGAGAATTAAAAAAGCGATAGCCAACATCCAAAGCGAATCAACATTTACCACCTTTTGAGTTACTGAAATATCTTTAACTAATGCGGTAATTCCTAAAACGCCAAAAATATTAAAAATGTTTGAGCCGATCAGGTTGCCAACTGAAATATCTGTTTCCTTTTTAAAGGCAGCCATTACAGAGGTAATTAGTTCGGGCACACTTGTTCCGAAAGCAACAATAGTTACCCCAATTACATGCTCACTAACTCCAAAATTAGCTGCAATAATTTTAGCTCCATCCACTAACCAACCTGCACCAAAAGCTAAGCCAACAGTACCCAAAATAATGAGTAATGCATTCAGGAATAGGTGCTGTTTTTGTTCTTCCGGAACTAAAACATTTTCGACCTCTTTTTTATTTTTACGTTTGGCATTCCAAAACAAAAAAACATTAAAAGAGATGATCCCTATAGTAAAGATTAATCCTTCATACCATTCGATACTATTATTAAGTATAAAGAGATAGAACAACACACTTGCACCCATCATTATGGGCCAGTCTACTTTTACCGTAGATTTCTTAACGGTGATTGGCAGTATCATTGTCGTTACTCCTAAGACCAACGCAATATTAGCAATATTGGAGCCGATTACATTGGCAATGGCTAATTCTGCATGATTATTTAATGTGGCCTTTAGACTCACAAACAATTCTGGAGCAGAGGTACCAAATGAAACAATTGTTAAACCAATAACTAAAGTAGGAATATTAAATTTTTCAGCAATTCCAACAGCTCCTCTCACTAAAAGCTCACCTGCAATTATTAAGACAACTAATCCACCAATTAATAATACATATTCCATTATTCTACTTCTTCAGCATTATTTTGTGGTTCTTCAGCCGAATAAGGGCTTCTTCGTTGTACGGTTTGAGAAACGGGTTGCTCTGTACTCGATTCTTTTTCCTGGTGAATTGTTTCCTGATTATCAGCAGAAGACTGAGGACTGACATCTGAGGACTCTTTTTTTTGTTGATCTCCTTTCATTAAATCTTTCACTTGTTTTTCAACATTCACTTTATCCTTTAAGGAATTGATCTCACGAGTGCCTTCTGTAATTTCTCGTTGAATTTCTCCAGTAGCATTTTTAATTTCGCGGATTCCTTTTCCTAAACCACGAGCTAACTCAGGAATTTTCTTGGAGCCAAAAAGCATGACAATGATCAAAACGATAAAAAAGAGCTCTGCTCCTCCTGGCATTCCAAATAATAAAATGGTATTCATTTTTCTTTTTGTTTGAGTTACAAAAGTAAGAAATAAAGATTCAGCGTACGCTCATTCTAAATCTCTCTTAAAAGAACATTTTTACAATTAAAAAAGCCTCTGAATTTCTTCAAAGGCTTTTCCAATATCAACTTTGTTATTGTTTATTTTTTCTTGTTTACAAAATCATACATTACAGGGGACGCAATACATAGAGAAGAATATGTTCCTACAATCACACCAATTAATAATGCGAAAGAGAATCCTCGAATTACTTCACCTCCAAAGAAGAAGATCATTGCCAGTACGAATATTGTACTTAATGAGGTGTTAATGGTTCTACTTAATGTACTGTTGAGTGCACTATTCACAACCTCTTTCATTTCTTGTTTCTTGTGCAGTCCTAAGAACTCTCTAATTCTATCAAATACAACTACGGTATCATTAATGGAATAACCAACTACGGTTAGGATTGCCGCAATAAATGCTTGATCTATCTCTAAAGAGAAAGGCAACACTCCGTATAATAATGAGAATAAAGAAAGTACGATTAAAACATCATGGAATAGTGCTACGAGTGCCCCCATACCAAACTGCCATTTTTTAAATCTAAATAGGATGTATAGGAAAATGATTATTAAGGAGAAGATAATTGACAATAAAGAATCTTTCTTAATATCATCTGCAATTGTTGGCCCTACTTTTTGAGAGCTCATTACTTCAAAGTTTCCACCTAATGAAGAAAGTCCTTCACTCAGTTTAGATTCAACAATATTATCAGCATCTTCTAGATTGCTATCAATCATAAAAGAAGTCACAATTTTCACTTGATTACCGTCTCCAAAAGTTTTAACCTCTGGTGCAGATTCAAATGCTCCTGTTAAGCTTTTTACGACATCAATGGTTTCAATATTTTTATCAAATCTAACGGTATAAGATCGTCCACCTTTAAAATCTACTCCATATTGTAAACCTCTAGTCACTAAAGAACCAATACCTGCTAAAATGATAATTCCTGAAAGGATGTAAAATTTCTTTCTATTCTTAATAAAACCAAAGTTTACATTTTTAAATGCTCCTTCAGTTAACTTGGTAGAGAAAGATAACCCCTTGTTTCTAGCCAACTGAAATTCAAAGATTAAACGGGTAATAAATATGGCTGTAAATAAAGAAGTAAAAATACCGATCACTAAAGTTTTTGCAAAACCTTCAACTGGACCAGTACCAAAGAACCACAACACAACACCTGTTAATAAGGTAGTAACGTTGGCATCAATAATAGAGGAATAAGCGAATTTATATCCATCAGCCACAGCTAATCTTACGCCTTTACCCGCAGTAATTTCTTCTCTAATTCTTTCAAAGATCAATACGTTAGCATCCACTGACATACCAATGGTTAAGATAATACCTGCAATACCTGGTAAAGTTAACGCAACTAATCCCGGCATAGAAGCTAATATTCCAAAGATGAAGAACATGTTGGCAATCAAAGCGATTACGGCAGCAATACCGGCTTTAGAGTAATAAAACACCATATAAGCCAATACAATTAATAGCGCAATAACAAACGACATCATTCCTTTGCTAATTGATTCTTGTCCTAATGTTGGACCAACAACTGCTTCTTCAACAATTCTTGCAGGAGCAGGAAGTTTACCTGCCTTTAAGATGTTGGCAATCATTTTTGCTTCTTCTATGGCAAAGTTTCCAGAGATACTTGATTGTCCACCAGAAATTTCACCGTTTACTGTTGGAAAAGAATACACTAAATCATCTAATGCAATGGCAATAGATTCTCCAACATGACCACCAGTTAAAATTCTCCATTTGTTAGCGCCTTCACCATTCATTGTCATCGAAATTTCTGGAGATCCAGAAAACTGATCAAACTGTTGAGAAGCATCCACAATAACATCTCCTTCTAAAGCGGCTTTACCGTCTCTATTGTCAACTTTAATTGCTAATAACTGTAAGAACTCCCCTTTTTCGTCGTAAGGCTTAGCAGTCCATAAAAACTTTAATCTTGGAGGAAAGAAAGACTGAACTTCTTTCATTGCCAAATATTTGTTTACTAAAGCAGTATCCTTAATTGCAACATATCCTACAACTGGTCCTTGACCGTATTCGTATTGTTGATTTTCTGGGTTTTGAAAAATTGCTGGACGTAACACTGAAAACAAAGGATGATCCTTAGCATATTGTGCTGAATTTTGTTGCGCATCAAGAGCCAATGAAGTAGAGTCAGTTGAAGCACTATCAGAACCATTTTCTAAATCGGCAAATAAATCTGAAGCGGCATCTTCTGTTGTTGTATCCTCTTCTGCAGTAGCAATCACATCCTCAGTGGTAGCGTCTTCAGCTACATTATCCACTGCATCAGTTGTGTCTGCTAGTTCAGAAATTCCTTGTAAAACTTTACCAATTTTAGCGTCTGCTTGTTCAATCATTGGGTAAACTTCTTTGTTTTCCCAAGTTAACCAGAACTCTAATTTAGCTGTTCCTTGTAATAATTGTCTTACTCTTTCTTTGTCTTTAACCCCTGGTAATTCAACCAAAATTCTATCAGAACCTGTTAAACGTTGAATGTTAGGTTGTGCAGCACCAAACAATCCGATTCGTGTTCTAATTACATTAAAAGAACGGTCAATAGCATCATCAGCTTCAGCTTGAACAAATTCTAACACTTCTTCGTTGGTAGCATTTGGAGATAAATTATCTTTATTATCTAAAGTATAAAATATACCTGAGAGCTTTCCACTGGGATTATTTTTCTCGTAAACTTCTCCAAACAACTCTACAAAACCTTTGTCACTACTTTGTTGTTCTCTTTTAGCTTCAGCTATAGCAGTATTGAAAGCGACATCTTTATTAAAAGAAGATAAAGCCTTTACAACTTCCTCCACTTGAACTTCAAGAGTTACATTCATACCCCCCTTTAAATCTAAACCAAGGTTTAACATTTTAGCTCTTAACTCCCCATAAGTGTAGTTAATTAACGGGTAAACTTCTTCTGAAGCCATTGAATCCAAGTACGCAAATTCTACATCAGAATTTCCGTTTGCATATTCTTTAGCATCACTTTCTACGCTACTTGCAACCCATGTTAATGATAAGGCATAAAAACAGCCCATTGCGAAAAGTATTGTAAACGTTGTTAATAGTCCTTTGTTTTGCATGTGTTAAGTATTAATCTTTCTTTTTTTTTATAAGCTCGCAAATATAGAGTTTCGAATACGAATTAACAACCTATTTTATAATAAGTTTTAGTTCAAATTCAAGTCAATAAAAACAAGTAAGTTTACAATTCAGGTTTTAAGAATCAAATCTCTCGCTATTGCTATGAAATCATACAACTATCTGCTTCTACTGTTTGCCGCATTAAGCCTAATGGTAAGTACTACTTTTGCCCAGATTAATTTTGAAAGGAATGATGCCATTCTCATCTTAAAGGAAAATGGAGACACCCTGAAAAATCCGTGGGCTGGAGGATTTAATTCTGTTCAATTTTCTGAAATTGATCTTAATTTAGATGGAATTATGGACTTATTTGTTTTTGATAGAACCGGAAATAGAGTTTCTACCTACATCAATTCCGGAATTCCAAACCAAGTGGCTTACCAACATGCGCCTTCATATGTTCCCTATTTTCCTGAAGATTTAAAAAGTTGGGTTTTGTTAAGAGATTATAATTGTGATGGAAAAATAGACCTCCTCACTTACTCTTCTGGAGCCATTGCTGCTTACCTAAACACCTCAACTACCGAATTGAGTTTTGCATTAGATTCTTTTAAAATTAACTCCAATTATTCGCCAGATACTGATACAACTAATTATTTACCCCTTTACATTAGTTCTTCAGACATTCCAGCAATAGATGATATTGACAATGACGGAGACTTAGACATTTTAACCTTTAGTATTTTAGGATCCAAAATAGAATACCATAAAAACTTATCTATAGAAAGGAATGGGAATTGTAATGAGTTGGATTTTCAATTGAGTAATAAGTGCTGGGGCTACTTTCATGAAAATGCGTTAAACAATGGTGTGGTACTGAATGATACTTGTGATTTTAACATTAGTAATCCCCAAAAACAACAAAGTGAAAAAAAACATTCTGGATCAACTCTTTTTACTTTAGATGTTGATGCCAATACTAGTAAGGAATTGGTATTAGGTGATCTTTCCTACAATAACTTTGTAATGCTCACCAATAGTGATGTGAGTTCAACCCTAGACAATTCATACATGATTGCCTCAGATTCTTTATTTCCTCAAAACAATGGCTCAACAGTGGCTGTAAATCTTGAGGTATTTCCAGCAGGCTATTATCTGGATGTAAACAATGATAACATTAAAGACTTAATTGCTTCAACAAATTGCCATAGTGGTTGTAATAACAAAGAAAATGTACTTTATTATGAGAATACTAACGCCAGTAATCTTCCCGATTTTAGTTTAACGACCAATTCTTTTTTGCAAGAAGGCATGATAGAGGTTGGAGAGGGAGCTCATCCCGTATTTTTCGATTACAATAGCGATGGTTTAATGGATTTTATTGTTGCCAATTATGGCGTTTACAACCCCACTAATGGTTCCTTAAACTATAGTGCAAGTTTATCGCTGTATGAAAATATTGGCACACCACCCAACCCGAGTTATCAATTGGTAAACACCGACTACATCGGCTTATCCACTATGAATTTAGATATTGCGGGAAGCATGCCTACCTTAGGGTTACATCCTTCTTTTGGTGATTTAGACAATGATGGTGATCTCGATTTAATTCTAGGAGATTACAATGGGAAGATACATTACTTCAATAATATTGGAGGACCAGGGAATTTGGCTTCTTTTACGCTACAAGTACCTGAGTATTTAGGAATAGATGTTGGTCAAAATGCAACTCCTTATCTTTATGATTTGAACGGGGATAATAAATTAGACCTTATTATAGGGAAAACAATAGGTACTTTTTCTTACTATGAAAATCAAGGGACAACAAGTTCGCCTAACTTCGTTTTAACGACAGAAAATTTAGGGATGGTCACTACCGAAAGTTATGGTGGTTTTGGAGGGAATAGCTGTCCAGTAATTATTGACAGTGCAGGAACAACCCTCCTATTTTCTGGTTCAAAGGATGGTGATATTTATAAATTTGGAAATATTGACAACAATTTAACGGGAACATTTACAAGAGACAGTTCTTATTTAAAGCTATGGGATGGCGCAAGTGCTAACATTGCGATGGCAGATATTAATACGGATGGAAATTTGGATCTTCTTATCGGAAACTATTCTGGGGGAGTCTCCTTTTATAAAGGAAGTAGCACGCCCCCACCTATTGGAGTTCAAGAAATAAGCGTTTTAAGTGAATTGAAAGTTTACCCGAATCCTACTCAAAATTCAATTGTGGTAGATCTCCAAAAAAATGAAATAAAAAATGCTTCCATTCAGGTGATTGATGCTTTAGGAAAAACACTTCTTCAACAAAAAGTAAAAACCAAAAAAACGACAATCAACCTCCGCAACTTTGCTAAAGGAATTTACATCCTTCAATT
>JAWUVT010000111.1:0-24330 GCA_034112225.1 Flavobacteriales bacterium
GGGGATATTTAGCCAATACCCCAGAAACTCTTATGAGTCTTTAATAAAAGCGTTAAACTTAGGTGCTGATGGATTAGAAATTGACATCCAATTAACGAAAGACAATCACTTGATTGCTTTTCATGATGAGGATTTATCCCAGAGCGCATCGATCAATGGGCTTGTCCGTTCCTTAAATTGGTCAGAAATAAAAGGTTCCACCTATTTAAATCCGATTTATTCTGAGTATGCTGTAATCTCTCTTCATCAATTATTTTCGAACATCAACAACCTTAATTCCTATCAATATATTTTAGATTGTAAACTATTTCCAAATAGTGAAGCGGATAGTAATGGTGACCCTGAATACTACAATGACTATGTCTATGCTATGCAACAACTAATTGAGGAGTTTAACCTTTCAGATAATATTTATATTGAATCTTATCGACCTTTTTTTTTAGAGCTTGTTCAAACCCAAATAAATGACCATAAATTATTAATCAATTCCCAATCTTTTGATGAAGGGTTAGCAATTGCGAACAGATTGAATTTATTTGGCATCTCCATGGGAATGACGAAGATTAATCAAAGTCAAGTTGAATCGGCTCACGCCAATAATAAATTCGTATCCATTTGGGGGGTACGACGTGGCAGTGCGAATATGGATGCCATAGATAAAAACCCCGACCTTATTCAAACCGACAACCTAAATGGTTTAATTAAGCTATTAGAATAATTTACTTTTAGTAATTCACTAAACTCACTAAGGCTTCTTTGAATCTCTCCTTAGGCATAAACTGAGCCTCTAATTGATTGATAAATGGTACTGGAGTATCCATACTGGCAACCCTCATTATTGGTGCATCAAGATATTCAAAACAATTCTCTGTAATTAAGGCACTTAACTCTCCTCCCATTCCATTAAATAGTGTAGCTTCATGTAAAATGACAACTCTCCCCGTTTTTTTAACCGACTCAAAAATTGCTTGTCTATCTAAAGGTACTAAGGTTCTTAAATCCACTAAATCAGCGGAGATAGCTGGATTTTCTGCTAAGGCTTCTAAAGCCCAATGAACCCCCATGCCGTAAGTAACAATAGTAACAGCACTTCCCTCTTTAATCAAACTGGCTTTCCCTAAGGCTAAGGTATAATAATCGTCTGGCACCTCTTCCTTAAAGCTTCGGTACAATCCTTTGTGTTCAAAAAACATTACCGGGTTTGGATCTTCTATACTTGCCGCTAATAATCCTTTGGCATCAGAAGGAAAAGCAGGGTATACGACTTTTAATCCTGGAACCTGAGTAAACCAGGATTCATTAGATTGGGAATGAAAAGGTCCTGCAGCCATTCCTCCACCTGTTGGCATTCGAACAACTACATCCGCATTTTGTCCCCAACGATAATGAGATTTAGCTAAGTTATTGCAAATCTGAGTCATTCCTTCAGAAACAAAATCAGCAAACTGCATTTCTACCATTGCTTTTTGTCCGTTAATGGCCAAACCTAAACCTGCACCTAAAATAGCCGACTCACAAAGTGGTGTGTTCCTAACTCGCTCTCGACCAAACTGAGCAACAAAACCATCGGTAATTTTAAATACGCCTCCATAATCTCCAATATCTTGCCCCATTAAGACCAAGTCTTCATATTTTTCCATACTCTGACGCAAACCATCAGAAATGGCATCTACCATTCTCTTCTCCGTTTTCGCATCCGATTTTGGAGTAGTTTCTTGGAGTTGGAAAGGAGCGTACAGGTCATTTAATTCCGTTGCAGCATTAGCAACCAAGGCTTCTTCATCAAAAGCTTTATCCCATTCCGAAACTACTTCTTCCTTTATTTTAGCCTTTAATTCTTCAACTGTTTTCTCGTCTACTACTTTCTCCTCCAATAAAAACTTTTCGTAATTGGTTACTGGATCTTTCTTCCCCCATTCATCCATCAACTCTTGTGGAACATATTTAGTTCCTGAAGCTTCTTCGTGACCTCGCATTCTAAACGATAAACACTCCACTAAAACTGGTCTTGGATTTTTACGAATAGATGCTGCTATCTGACTTATTTTATGATAAACTTCTAAGACATTATTTCCTTCAATGAGCTCTGTCTCTATTCCATAACCAATTCCTTTATCCACAAAATTTTTGAAAACAAATTGCTCGCTTGAAGGCGTAGATAATCCGTAGCCATTATTTTCTACTAAAAAGATCACGGGCAATTGCCAAACTGCGGCTGTATTAATTGATTCGTGAAAATCGCCTTCACTGGCACCACCATCCCCCGTAAAAACTAGGGTTACTTTTTCTTCACCTTTTAATTTTTTACCTAATGCAATTCCATCAGCAACGCCCATTTGAGGTCCTAAGTGAGAAATCATACCCACAATATGGTGTTCTTTAGATCCAAAATGAAACGAGCGATCTCTGCCTTTTGTAAACCCATTCATTTTACCTTGGAATTGAGAAAACAAGCGGTGCAAAGGAATATCTCTTGCTGTAAACACCCCTAAATTACGGTGCATTGGTAAGATGTATTCCTCTTTATCCAAAGCCATAGTTGCTCCAACAGAAATTCCTTCCTGACCTATTCCAGAAAACCATTTTGAAATTCTTCCTTGACGTAACAGTACCATCATTTTTTCTTCGATGATTCGTGGTTTCAAAATGGCGGTGTACAAGTTAATTAAAACTTCATCAGAGTACTTTCTTCTATTGAATTTTAAAGGCATATCATTATTTTTTTAGCTAAACAAAGTTAATCGATTTTGTGTAACTTTGTCTCTTAATTTGTTTATTTTATAACAAACTAATCATTTAGAAGTTAACCTATTTGTTAAAAGGTCTTTATGCAAGAAATTATAGTCTTCTCAATGGCGTTCATCGCTCTAATTTATTTAGGCTTTAAGTTCATCTTAAAACCTAAAGAACATGATTGCGATAATTGTGGAATCTCCAATTCTATGGATCAAAAGACAAAGTAAGCGCTATCATTTTAATGAATCAAAATACCAACCACCTTATTTTATTAATTAAAAGATTAGGAATTGCCTTCATCGCTTTTACGATTTGTAGAATTCTTTTTTTTAGTTTTAATACGGTTCACTTTTCAGGCGTTACGCTTGACCTTTTTTTATACGGAATACGATTTGACACGGTCTCAATAGCTTATTTTTACACCCCACTGATCCTACTCCACATCCATCCTTTTCCATTTAAAAATTACAAATGGTACGACAATCTCTTAACCGTTACTTTTTATTTTAGCACTACTTTAGTAATAGCTCTTAATTTAATTGATGTTGCTTATTTCGACTTTACACTAAAAAGAACCACAGGCGATTTTTTTGGAATGGTGGGTACTGGTGATGACTTCTTCAAACTGTTACCCAATTACATCATTGACTTTTGGTACAACTACCTCTTATTTGCTGGAGTTCTTCTTCTTTCTGGATTCCTCAATAAAAGATACTGCAAATCCAACAAGAACTTTTATTCCTTTACAATTAAAGACTACAGTGTTCAAACACTTATTTTCATTCTATTTTCTGCATTAACGGTTCTTGGTATGCGTGGAGGCTTTCAGTACCGACCAATAAACATTGTAAATGCAGGACAATATGCCAGCGCACAAAATGTTTCTATTGTTTTAAATACTCCGTTTACCATTATTAAAACACTCTTCATTCATCAAATTGAACCGATCACCTATTTTGATGAGACTGAAATTGAATCCATTTACACCCCTAAAACTAGTATCGAAGAAAATAAAACACATCAAGGTAAAAATGTTGTGCTCCTCATTTTAGAGAGTTTTGCCAAAGAATATGTTGGGGGGTATAATACTGGAAAAGGCTATACTCCTTTCATCGATTCTTTGTTAAAGGAAAGCTATGTTTTTACCAACGCCTACGCCAATGGCAGTAGATCAATAGAAGCTTTACCCTGTATTTTAGCTGGCATTCCACAACTCATGTTAGAACCTTATGTGTTATCTACTTATGCAGGAAATAAAATTCAAGGTTTTCCTGAGGTACTCAAAAAAGAAGGCTACAACACCTCTTTCTACCATGGAGGAGCTAATGGAACGATGGGGTTTAACGGCTTTGTTGGCAATGCAGGAATTGACCATTACTTTGGTTTAAATGAATACCCTACTAAAGAACAGGATTATGATGGTTTCTGGGGAATTTTTGACGAACCCTATTTACAGTATTTCGCTACTGAATTAAACAACAAGAAGGAACCTTTCTTCAGTTCAATTTTTACGGTTTCCTCTCATCATCCTTATGCAATACCCAAAGCACATATCGATAATTTCCCTAAAGGAGATTTACCTTTGCATGAGACGGTTGGTTACACCGATTTTTCTTTGAAAAGATTTTTTGATACCGCTAAAAAAATGCCTTGGTTTAACCATACCCTATTCATTTTTACTGCAGATCATTCTACTCATTCCAAATCCATAAAATATAACACAAGGTTAGGCAGGTATGCTGTTCCTTTTTTTATTTATGATCCTACAGGAAATTTAAAAGGAGAAAACACTACTCTTTTTCAACACATCGATATCTCTCCTACCGTTTTAGACTTGGTTGGCAGTAAAAATGAAATCATTTCTTTTGGAAACAATGCTTTTAATGAAAATGATAAATTTGCGATTCAATACATCAATGGAACCTATCAGATCACTACTAAATCTCATTTTTTGATTTATGATGGAGAAAAAACAACTGGTTTTTTCAACCTATTAAATGATCCGCTATTAGAAAAAAATTATACTTTACAACAATTAGATCCTCAAGACGAACTAGAAAAGGATCAACTTGAAAAAAAATTAAAAGCAATTATTCAACAGTACAATAATCGATTAATAAACAATCAATTGTCAACCTCTAACAAGAAATCTCATTAGCACAAAACAAAAAATATTATTCCTTATCAACCCTATCTCTGGAGTTGGAAAACAAAAGGTAGTGGAGAAATTAGTTGCCCAACATTTGGATACTTCTAAATTTGAATACACCATTAAATATACCGAAAGAGCAAAACACGCGATTGAATTGACCACCGAAAATGCGCCTAATTTTGATGTCATTGTAGCCGTTGGTGGAGATGGATCAGTAAACGAAGTTTCAAAAAGCTTAATCAACACCAATACAACATTAGCTATAATTCCTACAGGTTCAGGAAACGGGCTTTCAAGGGATTTAGGAATTCCTATGAATTTAAAGAAAGCTATTTTGTTACTAAACCAGGGCAAAACCAAACCAATTGATATCGTAAAAATTAATGACGATTACTTTATTGGCACAGCCGGTGTTGCTTTTGATGCTTACATAAGTTGGAAATTTGATGAGGCGCCAACAAGAGGATTATTCACATATATAAAAGTAGCTTTTAAAGGGTTTTGGACTTACCAACCAAAAGACTATACGGTGATGTATGACGCTCAAGAAAAAAAAATAGAAAAAGGATTGTTAGTCACTTTTGCGAATTCTAAACAATATGGAAATAACCTTGTTATTTCTCCTAATGCTAAAATTGATGATGGTTTGGTTAGATTAGTTACTGTAAGAA
Organism: Flavobacteriales bacterium; assembly: GCA_034112225.1. Lineage (GTDB taxonomy): Bacteria > Bacteroidota > Bacteroidia > Flavobacteriales_E > Vicingaceae. The sequence goes on from JAWUVT010000111.1 coordinate 5,560, forward strand.
AGTTTCCTCTAACAGCATTGCTCACCTTTGGCTATTATTTTTTAAGTAAACAAATCACAAAATTTAAGTATTCTGAAGAAATTGTAAGCAGTAAAATAACACTCCTCAACTCAGACACAAAAATTCATGTGGATGGGGAACCCATAGAAGTCGATAACAAAATAGAAGTCAAAGTACTTCACAAAGGATTAAAAGTAATTGTACCATGAGCAAGAAAAAAAACATCGTTTACTCTACCAATCCAAATTACGAGTATGAGAACGAGGATGAAGAGCAAGAGACATTAGAACCAAAAGACCAACATCTTAAAGTACTTGTTGATCGCAAACAACGCAAAGGCAAATCGGTAACCATTATTACTGGTTTTGAAGGTGCTGATGACGACCTCAAAGAGTTAGCGAAAAAACTTAAATCTAAATGCGGTGTTGGTGGTTCAGCTAAGGACGGAGAAATTTTAGTTCAAGGGGAGTTTAAAGATAAAATTTATACTATCTTAGTTGACATGGGATATCAACAGACAAAAAAGATTGGAGGATGATTTATTTTCTATACCTTAATACATTAAAACAATACCTAAACGATTAAATCTATCACCATCAAAATAGCAAAAAATATAATTAGCGGAATCCTTACACTAATCTTGAGCACCTCTCTAGTAGCTCAAAATTATAATTTTGAGTACTACAATGTGGAAGAAGGTCTATCTCAGTCTCAAGTAACCTCTATCCTCCAAGACGATAGAGGCCACCTCTGGGTAGGTACTCATGGTGGAGGAGTTTGCAAATTTGATGGTGTAAACTTTTTCAACTATTCCGAAAAAAATGGCTTATCAGGTAATATTGTAACCGATTTATGTGCAGATAAAGCTGGAAATATTTGGATCACTTCTTCATGGGGTGGTGTTTCAAAATATAACGGTAGAAAGTTTCTTAATTACACAACTAAAGACGGATTACTTGATAATAAAAATAATAAAGTTGTTTTTTCCGACTCTAAAAATAACATTTGGATAGGTGGAAAAGCTGGAGTAGTCGTGAATAAGAACGGTATTTTTACCTCGCTCACCTTAGAAAATAAAAAAATAATTGGCAATAATATTCAGGAGATTATTGAAGATTCAAAAGGTAACATTTGGATAGGGACAGCTACTGGAATTACAGTTATCAATGACAATAAAACAATACACCTTTCTAAAAAGAATGGGCTTACTTCTCCTAATACAAAGGCCATATTAGAAGACATTGACGGAAACTACTTGATAGGAACGGATAAAGGAATTCTTAAAATTTTAGCAGGAAGTCTGTATCACAAGACCATTGAATTTGACAATACTCTTTTTCATGGTATAGATACCATAATTACAGATTTATTATTGGATAAAGAAAACAACATCTGGATATCGACTAATGGGGATGGCGTTTATCTATTAAACGACATGGGAAAAATAGCTCATATCAATAAAAGAAATGGACTCATCACTAATAAAATCAACACAATATATTCAGATCATTCAGGCAATATATGGATGGGAACAAACGGTGCGGGCTTAATTAAATATAGCCATAAAGCTTTCACCAATTTTAGTAAAGAAAAAGGATTGAATAGTCCATTGATATTTAACATCACTGAAGATTTAAATAATAACATTTGGGCAGGTACTAGTGATGAGGGAGTTTACAAATATGACGGAAATAGCGCTACACAATACACCACCAAAGACGGATTAGGAAGTAATACAATTAGAGCAACACTTACAGAGCCAAACGGAACGTTATGGTTTGCAACTTCTAATGGTTTATCTAGATACAAGAATGGGGCTTTTAAAACCTTTACCATTAAAGACGGACTGACGTCTAATAATCTGAGTAACTTACTTTTAGACCAAGAAGGAAACCTCTGGATAGGAACTTATGATCGTGGAATAATAAAATATAACCACAAAAAATTCACAAGTTTCACCAAAAAAGAGGGGCTTTCACACCTTGTCATTCATTCCTTATTTGAAGATTCAAAAGGCAACATTTGGATAGGCGCTCAAAATGGGGTGAACAAATATGCGAATGGAAAAATTACCAGTTTTGCAAATTCTAAAGAATTTTGCCAATCACACATCAGGTGTATAGCCGAAGACAGGCATGGTAACATTTGGTTTGGAACAGATAGATGTGCCGTAAAGTATGATGGTCTTGAATTTAAAAAAATCACACCTAATGACAAAGTGTATTCTGGCATTATTTATTTAATGTACAGTGATTCTAAGGGTTATTTATGGATTGGTACAAATAATGGCATAAATCGGATAACTTTTGACAGTTATGGTGAAATATCTCGAGTTAAAAACTACAAATCTAAACAAGGTTTTAAAGGAGTTGAGTGCAACAGTAGAGCCATATTTGAAGACCGTAAAAATAACTTATGGATTGGTACCGTTAAAGGATTAATCAAATTTGATCCTACAGAAGATAAGACCAATGTTTTTGAACCCAACATTCAAATTAATAATTTACAATTATCTTTTGAAGATGTGGATTGGAGAAACTATTCCGAAAAATTAACAAAATGGAATAACCTTCCAGAGGATCTTGTTTTAGACTATAATCAAAATCATTTAACCTTTGAGTTTTCTGCTATAAACCTAACCTTTCCAGAAGATGTTGAATACCGATTTCGATTAATTCCATTGGATAAAAAATGGTACAGCCCAACAAACAAAAATACAGTAACCTACTCAAACCTCCCTCCAGGAGATTATACCTTTAAAGTAAAAGCAAGAAACGAAGATGGCGTATGGAATCAAGAACCTGCCTTTTATCACTTTACCATAACTCGACCTTGGTTTAAAAGCTGGTGGTTTATACTCATTATGATCTCCATCGTATTTTATGGCATCTATAAAATATCATCCTTCAGAGAAATACAGCAACGAAAAGTAAGTAAAGAACTAGAAGAAAAAGTAAAAGAGAGAACTACATTAATTAAAATGCAAAGAGATGAAAAAGAAATTCTTTTAAAAGAAATTCATCATAGAGTAAAAAATAACATGCAAGTGATTATCAGTCTCATTAGTATCCAGTCCGGATACACCCAAGATAAGGTTGCTTTAGCACTCTTTGAGGAGGCTAAAAATAGAATTCGCTCCATGGCTCTTATCCACGAAAAAATGTACCAAACTGGTGATTTAACTTTAATCGATATTCAGGATTACATAATCGTGTTGACCAATGATTTGATTGATACCTACTCTATAAATTGTGACATCTTTTTAGACATTAAAATTCATAAAACAAAATTTACCATAGATACGCTAATTCCTTTAGGTTTATTATTAAACGAAATAATTTCTAATGCTTTAAAATATGCATTTAAGGGCTCTCCTACAGGAAAAATGACCATCCATTTATCTTTAGATGAAAAAGAAAATATATACACACTTTTAATTGGGGACAATGGAATAGGAATGCCTTTTGGAACTTTAGAAAAGGAAGACGGAAGCCTAGGAATGGAATTGGTAAAAATATTTGTTACTCAATTAGATGGAGAGATCAAAAGACTGGAAGACAAAGGAACATTTTACGAAATTAAATTCCCTCCACGAGGCTAACAAATCTTTGTTTATAAACTAAACAAATCCCCTCCATTTTTATGCTTAGAATAAAGCATATTTACATATAGCTATGAATTATATGTATTCAGTATCCATTCAATATCAATACAACTTATTAAAAGCGCTAATAATCTTTATATTTATTAGTTCATTCGGATCAATTTCTCAAGCACAAACTGAGTACAACAATCAATTTAATTCAATATATGCCAAAGAATTTAAGCAGTTTAGAAGCTTAGCATACAATTTAGACTTAATTGCGCTTTCTAAAAACAAACCCAATACCAAGTGGAATAAATATAAAGGTGGGGCAATCAATACCACAAAGTCTAACTTCTTTTTTAATAACGAGCTATTGGCTAAGGCTTTCCCCACAAATTCTGATAAACTTAGAAATGAATATTTAGCGTTTTATTTTTCTCAAAAAACAGCCAAATGCCCGACTCTTTTTAGTTTATTAAAATATTATGAACCTATTCTTGCAAAGCACATTACGCTTACCCAATTGCCTAAAGAACTAAAATTACTACCTGTTGTTTGTTCTGCATTTAACCCTAGATCTGATAATGGAATTGGAGGTTATGGATATTGGCATTTAAACTATCCTCAAGCAATTAAATATGGTTTAATTGTAAACGGTTTAATTGATGAACGTTCTGATTTTGAAAAATCAACTCAAGCAGCAACACTTTACATTAAAGATTTATATGCGTTGTACAACGATTGGGAATTAACTTTAACCGCTTATTCTTCTGGAGTGACCACTCTCAATAAATTATTAAACCGTTATTCTGCAAAAACATATAAAGAAATTTATCCCTATCTGCCAAAAGAAACCCAAGATTTGGTTCAGGCTTTTGTAGCGATGAATTATATTTTTAGTTATGATCAATATGGTGCTGTTCATTTAAATCCAATTCTAGCAATTGATACGATTCAAATTGAACGAAAATTACAACTAGAGGCTATCAATTATGTACTAAAAACGAATACCAAAGAACTTCAGTTTTTAAATCCAACAGTACTAAAAGAAACTTTTCCCAATGAATTTACCGCCTATTTTCCTAAAGGCATGAGTGAGAAATTTAGAACACATAAAGACAGCATCTATTTCTATCAAGATTCTGTAATGAACAAACCCAAGAGTACTGGCCCAAAGTTTTTGATTCCAAAAGATGGCGAACCCTACATTTACACGGTACGTTCAGGAGATGTTTTAGGATTAATAGCCCGAAGAAATAAGGTCAGAGTTTCTCAACTTCAAGAATGGAATGGTTTAAATGGCACAAGAATTAATGTTGGCCAGAAGTTGACGATTTATGCCAAGAGTAAACAGTTAAAAGTGAGCAGTAAAAAGGTGTTGACGGAGAAAAAAGAAAAAAGAAAAAAGAAAAAAAAGGCTTTAGCTCCTTCAACAAAAAAAACTAAATCCCAAACACCAAACACGAACTCCTACTCTGCTTACACCGTTAAATCTGGGGATAACTTATGGTTAATCGCAAAGAAATACTCAGGGGTTTCTGCTCAAAACTTAATGGATTTTAATGGTATTGATGGAAATCTAACTGTTGGTCAAAAAATAAAAATACCTAAGTACTAAATACAGAACATGTGCCTATAACAATTGGGATGAATTACGAATGAGGAAAGACAAAGAAATACAGACAGAGGAGAAACAGTTTTCTCCATTTATTACACTAATTAGTCTATTAGCTGTCATGTTACTTCTGTGTATCATTCTATTTTTATTTCCTGAAAAAGGAATAAAAATTGCCGATTCAACCCTCAATTTCCCCACCACAAATAGCTTCTTTTTCCCGAAAGTGGAGGAAGATAGTTTGTTAAAAATGGAAGAAGATTTGGCTATTTTATTTGATTCAACAATTGTTTTTAGTGAAATTGACTCTACTATTATTAAACACAAATTAGATTCCCTAAAAAATTTCAGAAAAAGTTTACAATTAAACGATGATGGGCAATCTGCAATGAATCGATTTTTTGCAGCTTTAGATAATGCAAAGACTAAAAAGGTGCGGATTATGCATTATGGCGATTCTCAGATAGAAGCCGATAGAATAACCTCCTTACTTAGAAATGAATTACAGAAAAAGTTCGGAGGTTACGGAACAGGCCTATTCACAATCATACAAGTTGCTCAAAAAATGAGTGTAAACACCTCCTTTTCTGAAAATTGGAAACGGTATCCTGGATTCGGCAGAAAAGACTCCACAGTTAAACATATGAAATATGGGGCTTTAATGGCATTTTGTAGATATGCTCCAATCCCACAAAGTGAAATTATTAATGATACCCTTCAGTATGAAGCATGGGTAAAAATTAAAAAACCAAGAGGATCCTACGGAAGAACAAAATCATATGCTCAATTAAAACTATTTTTAAGTAACTCTCATACCGATATTCACTATAAAATTGAAGCTGATGGAGTTGATCTTGTAAAAGGAATTATAGCTGCCAACACCCCATTTCAAGTGCTAAAAGCCAATTTTGATAAAACTCCTGAGGAAATAAACATCTCTTTTAACGGTAATGATAGCCCTGATATTTATGGAATATCTTTAGAAGGAGACAACGGAATTGTTATGGATAACATTCCTTTAAGAGGCTCTTCTGGAACCATATTTACCAAACAAGATGGAACGCTTTTGAGTAATATGTATGCCAACCTCTCCCCTGCACTTATTTTAATGGAGTTTGGTGGAAATACGATTCCTTATATCAAAAATGAAAAAGCAGCTTTAGCTTATGGAAGATGGTTTAAATCTCAAATCAACTTTATGAAAAAGCGAAATCCACAAGCCGCCATTATTGTTATAGGGCCTGGAGACATGTCTATTAAACAAGAAACAGTCTTTGTTACCTACCCTTTGTTAGAAAATGTTAGAGATGCTTTAAAAGATGCTGCAATAAGTTCAGGTTGTGTTTTTTGGGACATGTATGAAGTGATGGGCGGAAAAAACTCCATGCCTAAATGGGTAAATGCTGAACCTTCTTTAGCTGCTTCAGATTACATACACTTTAGTCCGAAAGGAGCAAAAAAGATTGCCGAAGAATTTAATAAAAAGCTCTTTGACATGTACAACCTGTATCAGGGAATTCAAGTGAAAAGTCATCCAGTAGAAAGTCATCAAGTAGAAAGTATAAAGTCTAAAATGGACAGTTTAAAGTCACCCATCTCTAATCAATAACTATTGAATCTTAAACAAAACATATTTACAGTACTACTTATAGCAATAAGTACGATTTCTATTGCGCAAAGCAATCCTCATTTACTACCAGACCATGATTTTGTAGTGTCTGATTCTGCAGCTGTTCGTTTTTATAATGACAGTTCAAATTTCGATACGTTTTTCGGGAAATTAGATGACGCTATTTTTAATGGAAACGGGAAAGTGAGAATGATGCAAATTGGAGGCTCTCACATACAAGCAGACATTTGGTCGGATCAGATTCGAAAGAACTTTCAAAAAGTTTCTCCCAACTTAAATGGAGGAAGAGGTTTTTTGTTCCCCTATCGTTTAGCTCACACCAACAACCCTTATTATTATAAGTGTACATCTACAGGTGAATGGGAAGGATTTAGAAATTCTTTAATGAAACAAGATACCACCTGGGGACTTTCAGGAATTACAGCAGCAACTCAAGACAGTGCTGCAACACTTAAATTTTATTTTAGAGGAGATGACACGCCGTACTATGATTTTAACAGCATTAAAATTTTCCATGATGTAGACTCCAGTAATTACTGTATTGAATTGATATCAGACACTTGCTCACTGATTCGTGTGAATAGAGAAATCGGTTATACCGAATTTGTTTTTGATCAATATATAGATACTTTTGAATTAAACATTTACCGGCAAGACACTGTTCTTTCAGCTTTCAATTTATATGGAATTAGTTTAGACAATAACGACCCTGGAGTAATTTACACTTCAGTTGGTGTAAACGGAGCAAGTACTAAAAGTTATTTACGGTGTAAGTTATTTACCAAACACCTAAAAGCGGTAAATCCTGATTTAGTTATCTTTTGCATTGGAATTAACGATGCCTATGATCCTAGTTTTGACGCTAAAGCTTATGAAAATAATTACGATACCTTGGTCCATTGGATAAGAGCTGTTAACCCAAATGTTGCGTTTTTATTTGTCACCAATAATGACAGTTATTACAAAAGAAGATATCCTAACAAAAGGGTATTTGAAGCCAGAGATGCAATGATAAGGTTGGCAAAAAAATACAATTCAGGAATGTGGGACATGTTTAATGTTATGGGTGGCTTAGGGTCTTGTAAAAACTGGGTTAAAAATGGTTATGCTAAAAAAGATAAAATTCATTTAACAAAAAAAGGGTATGTATTAATGGGAGACCTCATGTTCTCTGCTCTTATGAAAGAATATACAAGGTATTATAAGAATTCGGAATTGAATGATGGATTATGAATGAATAATGATGAATTATTAATGATGAATGAGATAAAAATAACTTTAAACTTGATAAATTTTTCAATTTTATGAACTCTATTAAAGCTGTAATATACGATATGGATGGAGTTATTATTGACTCTGAACCTTTATGGAGGGAAGCATTGATTCATTGCTTTAACCAAGTTGGCTTTGATTTTACGCAAGATAAATGTAGAACTACCCAAGGGATGCGTTTGATAGAAGTCGTCCAATATTGGTATGCTCAACAACCTTGGGAAGGAAAAACAATTCAAGAAGTTGAACAAGACATCTTAACCAAAGTAACCGGGTTAATTACTGAAAAAGGAATGGCGATGGAAGGTGTAGTTGAATCTTTAGAGCTCTTCAAATCTAAGGGGTATAAAATAGCCCTCGCTTCCTCTTCTGCTACCTCATTAATAAATGTTGTTTTAGAAAAGTTAAACATTAGAAATGAATTTGAAGTAGTGAATTCTGCAGAGTTTTTAGAATTAGGGAAACCACACCCTGAAGTTTTCATAAAAACAGCTAAAGAGTTAGCTATTCCCGCAATTAATTGCTTGGTTATTGAGGACTCTTTTCATGGGGTTTTGGCAGGTAAAGCTGCGCTAATGCAAGTCATAGCCGTTCCCGAAGAAAAATACCACAAGGATCTTAGATTTAGTATTGCTGATTACAATTTAAAAAGTTTAAAAGAATTAGAAACGATAAATTTTGAATGAACTAAATAACCTTATTAAATATAAATTCTTGTCATTCCGATTGGAGTGCAACCGAACAGAGCACTCTTTTAAACTTAAGGCGACAAACTTAAAAGACAGCTCCACTTGGGTCGATATGACAATAACCACATAAACTTTGAATGAAATAACAAACATATCAGAATGGTTGACTTGGTTTTTTAGTACCGAAAACATTCAACGTATTTTCACTTATAATCCAGGAGAACCCTTAATTTTTACAGGTTTCTATTTCTGGGCATTTTTTGCGATTGTACTTGCTTTCTACTCTATTATTCATAAAAAGAGAGCCCTAAGAAATGCTTTCTTATTTTTAGTTAGCCTATTCTTTTACTACAAAACAAGTGGGTTATTTATTAGTATACTCCTCTTTTCTACCCTTTGTGATTATACCATTGGATGGCTAATCTATTCGTCCAATAAGAAAATATACCAACAACTTTTTTTAGCGACAAGTGTGTTCATCAACCTCTTTGTGCTGTGCTATTTTAAATACGCCTATTTTTTTACCGATGCATTTAATGCCTTCTTCCAAACAGACTATGAGGTATTCAATCATTTTGCACATTGGACCAATGAATATGCAGACACCCACTTTAGCGTAAATAAAATCTTATTGCCTGTAGGTGTTTCATTTTACACCTTCCAAACCATAAGTTATGCGGTAGATGTTTATCGCAAAGAGATTAAACCTGTAAAAAGTATGTTAGATTTCGGTTTCTATGTTTCCTTCTTTCCTCAATTAGTGGCAGGGCCAATTGTACGTGCTGCAGATTTTATTCCTCAGCTTTATAAACCTTATCAGTTGTCTAAATACAACTTTGGATTGGCTTTATTTTGGATTTTAAAAGGGTTGACTAAAAAGGTAATTATTGGAGATTATATTGCAGTTAACTTTATTGATCGAATTTTCGATAACCCAGCTATGTTTACTGGTTTTGAAAACCTCATGGCACTTTATGGTTACTCCTTACAGGTTTATGCTGATTTTTCAGGGTATACAGATATGGCCATTGGTATTGCTTTATTAATGGGCTTTACCCTTCCTAAAAACTTTAACTCTCCCTACAAAGCTCAAAATGTTGGCGAATTTTGGAAACGTTGGCACATTAGCTTATCTGGTTGGTTAAAAGATTACTTATACATTCCTTTAGGAGGAAATAGAGGTGGAAGTGTTGGAACTTGGATTGCTTTAATTTTTATTTCTGCTTTCATCATCATGCTTTCAGGTAAAATGATCGTGTTCTATGGTTTTATATGGACGGCACTTTTAATCACTTTCTTAGCCATTTGGATAAAGTCTTTTAGAGCTTGGCTGACCACGAACATCAATCTTTTAATTACCATGTTGTTAGGTGGTTTATGGCACGGAGCAAGTTGGCAATTTGTGATTTGGGGTGGATTAAATGGCTTAGGATTAATCGTGTATAAACTTTGGCGAAAAATTAGTCCCTACGAAAAGTATGACAATGCAATTGGAATTGTTATTAAAGTATTGGTCACCTTCAACTTCATCACCTTTACGCGCATTTGGTTTAGGGCTGAAAATATGGAATCCACTTGGCAAATAATGAACCAGATTGGCACTAATTTTAATGCCGCACTTATTCCAGAGATTTTAGTTTCATACCGTAATGTTTTTAGTATGATGCTCATTGGTTTTGTGATTCACTGGCTACCTGTTAAAGTGAAGGATTGGTACAGAGAAGCATTTATTAAACTCCCATTGGCGGTTAAAATAATTGTTGCTGCACTTACTGTATTTTGTGTTTACCAAGCCATGTCTTCCGAATTGCAAGCATTTATCTACTTTCAATTTTAATCCAAAAAAGGAGGGTAGTATTTATTGATATTGACAGCTTGAAGATTAGCGTGAAAGACGTTGAGTAGAAACAACACGAGTTATTATTCCTAAATTTGGCTACGTTTTCTAAAATCCTATCTATGAAAAAATCACTATCGATTCTATTGGTTATAATCTCTATCAATTCTTTTGCACAAACAGTTGCTCCAACTGATTCTACTTTTATCCGTGAAATTTATAATGAAGCGCTAGAAAATGGGGAATCTTATGAAAACTTAAGAAGTCTTTGTAAAGATATTGGAGCAAGAATTACTGGATCTGCAGAAGCGGAGATGGCCATTAAATGGGGGGAAGCGTTATTAAAGTCTTACCAATTTGATCGTGTTTATTTACAAGAGATTACGGTTCCTCATTGGGAAAGAGGAACCAACGAAGCTGCTTGGATAGAAAATGAAAAAGGGGAAATTAGAAAAATAAAAATTGCGGCTTTAGGAAGTTCTGTAGGAACGGATGGTTTAATGGCTGCAGAAGTTATTCGTTTTGCTTCTCTTGAGGACTTAAAAAAAGCGGATCCAACAGCTATTGAAGGTAAAATTGTTTTTCTTGCTCAAGCCTTTGATCAGAAATTAATCAAAACTTTTGAAGCTTACGGAGCGTGTTATCCTCAAAGAGGAAATGGTGCTGAAGAAGCTGGAAAACTAGGTGCTTTAGCTGTTGTGATAAGATCATTAGCCTCCTCTACAGATAATCATCCGCACACTGGAACAATGAGTTATGGTGATGGTGAAAACAAAATTCCAGCAGCTGCAATGAGTACTATGGATGCTGATGTGTTAAGCGATTGGTTATCAACAGGAAAAGTGACCCTAAAAATGGAAATGGATTGTAAAACCTTTCCTGATGTAATCTCTTACAATGTGATTGCTGAAATGAATGGGAAAGATGAAAAAGTAATTACTTGGGGTGGACATTTAGATTCTTGGGATTTAGGTGAAGGTGCGCATGATGATGGTGCAGGAGTTGTGCATAGTATTGAGGCCTTAAGAGTATTAAAAGAAATCGGTTACCAACCTCAACACAAATTAAGGTGTGTACTGTTTATGAATGAAGAGAATGGAAACTTTGGGGGCAAAGGGTATGCTGCTTGGGCCAAAGAAAATAATGAAGACCACATCTGCGCGCTAGAAAGTGATCGTGGAGGCTTTCTTCCTACAGGGTTTGATATTAGAGGAAATGCTGAACAAATAAAAGAAGTACAACAGGTTAAAAAACTATTGTATGATTTTCAATTGTATAAATTTGATAAAGGATTTAGTGGTGTTGATATTAGTCCTTTAATGGATGTTTATCCAGATATGGTTCAATTGGGAATGACGATTAACTCTCAACGTTATTTCGATTACCACCATGCAGAAACAGATGTTTTTGAAAGCGTAAACAAAAGAGAATTAGAATTGGGTTGTGCAGCGATGGCTTCAATGATCTTTTTAATGGATCAAAAATTAAAGTAATTCTTCTACAGATTCAGGAAGACCACTTTCTATAAAATTCGTATCAACGGTTTGCCGTACACTTTGTTATTCTCTATCTTTACTTTGTAAATTAAAAATTTGAACACCATTCTCAACATACAAGGCATTTCCAAAAGTTATGGAAAAGTGAATGCCTTAACCAATTTAAGTCTCCAAATTAATCGTGGAGAGATCTATGGAATACTTGGCCCTAATGGAAGTGGTAAAACAACTACATTAGGAATAATCCTAAATGTGATCAATTCCGATTCTGGATCATTTCAATGGTTTGGTAAAACACCTGATAAAAAGAGTAGAAAAAAAATTGGTTCCTTATTAGAAACCCCGAACTTCTATCCTTACTTATCTGCACGTCAAAATTTAGCTATCGTTTGTAAAATAAAAGAAGTTTCAGAAAGTGAAGTGGATAGGGTTTTAACTGTTGTTGACTTAATCCATAGAGCAGATTCTAAATTCAAAACCTTTTCCTTAGGCATGAAGCAGCGTTTAGCGATTGCTTCTGCCCTTTTAGGAGATCCAGAGGTGTTGGTATTAGATGAACCAACCAACGGATTAGACCCTCAGGGAATTGCAGAAATAAGAACCATTATTTTAGACTTAGCCACAGCAGGTAAAACGCTCATTATGGCAAGTCATATTTTAGATGAAGTGGAGAAAATATGTTCGCATGTTGCTGTTTTAAAATTGGGGAACCTCTTAACATTTGGTCCAATTCAAACGGTTTTAAATCAGCAAGAGCAAGTTTTTGTGGCATCAGAAAATTTAGAACTTCTAAAATTAACCCTGAGTCAGATGGATGGTGTTAGCGGAATTAATCAAGTTGACCATAAAATATACTTGATGTTGGCTGATGGAAAAAGTAGTGCTGATTTAAACCAATCCTTATTTGATAAAGGAATAGTTGTTTCAGAGATTGGTATTCAGAAAGCTAACTTAGAGGCTAACTTCTTAGAACTGATAAAATAGATGTTAAACTTGCTACACATAGAATACAAAAAAATTATTCCCTACCCTACTTTTTGGGCCATTTTTGGAATGTTTTTCATTTTCACCCCAATTGTATTTTATGGTGCAGGCCAAATTAAAATTGATATACTTCCAATTGATTTTGCTACCCTGTACAAATTTCCAAATGTATGGAATAACATCACTTACATTGCAAGTTGGTTTAATCTCTTTATAGGTATGCTGATGGTAATCTTAGTCTGTAATGAATTTACCTTTAAAACATTTAGGCAACACGTTATTGATGGTCAAAGTAAAGCTGATTTCATTGTTTCCAAAATTCTATTAATGACTTCTTTTGCCATAATTTGCACTGTATACCTTTTTATTGTTGGAGGATTATTTGGAGTTCTTTCTGGTAGTGATGGATCTTTTAGCTCACATCTTAATTTTCTTATCGTTTATTTTATTCAAGCGTTGGGGTATATGTCCGTTGGATTGATAATCGCAGTAATCGTAAGATCTTCTGCTTTATCTATCATTTTGTTGATGTGTTCCATTTTGGTTGAAAATATGATTAGCCTATTGGTTCCTGAAAGTATTGGCCAATACTTTCCTATGAAAATTATATCCAACCTAACACCATTTCCTACACCTGAGGGGGTAATGGTTGAACAAATGAAAAACTCAGTACTTCAAGAAGTCATGTCTTTAAATACCACTTTAGCTTTTGCCGTTATTTATGTGTTAGCTTTCTGGGCAATCGCCTATTTTATTCTTACAAAAAAAGACATTAACTAATGTTAAAATCATTAACAAAAAAAAGATGTTCCCCCTATTTAAAAGAGAAAGGTAATTTTTATAGGGACTAATAACAGCTCAATTTCAAAAGTTAGGGAGTAGAACAAGATACTCTTGAATGGTGCAATAAAAAAACACGGGGTTAGAAATCGGAAGTTACGTGTGTCCTGCTTTTATAAAAATGGTAGCAAAGGGGTGTAGAAGGGTTACTTAATAGGACTATCTGCCTCTTTAGCCATGTGGTTAAAAACCTGTTTTTCTACAAATCGTGGAAACCACTTACTTAAAAACACAACCAGCTTGCCTTGAGTTGTTAACACCAATGTTCGTTTTCTTTTTGCCACTCCATTTACAATGTATTGAGCAACTTCTGCTGAAGACATCATCTTTTGCTCATCTCTAGGAGATTCTCCTTGAATAGAACCATCAGAGGATAAGGCTGTATTTCTAATATTAGAAGCTGTAAATCCTGGACAAGCTACCATCACGTGTAAATTGTTTTTTAAATTTTCAGTACGCAATGCCTCTAAAAATCCTTGCATCGCAAATTTAGATGCGGAATAACCTGTGCGAGCGGGCAAACCAACATAACCGGCAATAGAAGATACCCCCACTACAGATCCTTTATTTTTTAAGAGTTCAGGCAACGCATATTTGGTGCAATAAACGGTTCCATAAAAGTTAATATCCATGACTCTTTTCAATACATCAACTTCCATATCGTTAAATACGGCTCGCATTGAAATTCCTGCATTATTAATTAACGTATCAATGCTTCCAAATTTAGAAATCGTTTCCATCACCAAACGCTCACAATCTGATTGAACGGCAACATCACATTTAACAGCCAATACCGCTACCCCTATTTTTTTTATCTGATCAGCTACAGCATTTAATTTATCCAGATTACGAGCTGCAAGAACAACATTTGCCCCTCTATTCGCAAATTCAATTGCACATGCTTTACCGATTCCTGATGATGCTCCTGTAATAATTACCACTTTGTTTTTCATAATACCTTAAAAATAGGCTGCAAATATAGGGAACAACACTTGATAATAAATTTATTTACAGTCTAAAAGCCTCTTAACCAAGCAATAAAAAAAAAGTTTAAAATAAAGGTGAAAAAGTTTCTTGTATAGAAAAAACACTACTATATTTGCAATCCTTAAACGGAAGATCTGGTAGCTCAGCTGGTAGAGCATCTCCCTTTTAAGGAGAGGGTCCTGGGTTCGAACCCCAGCCAGGTCACTAAAATCCCGAACATTGTTCGGGATTTTTTTATGCCTAAAAAGTACGTCATCTTGATGGGCAAGGGTCAAGGGATCAAGTCCAAAAGTTGTGGGATTTAGCATTTATGCAAAAATAGTTGTGTCTCTAAATAAGATGAAATACTTTGCCCCGATAAAACAAAATATAGGATCAAAAGTAATCTCAGCATTCCATAGACTTCTGGCATGTTATCATGCTTTGTATAGATTGACGGTATCTGAACAAAACATCAAAAAAAAACCACCCGATAAAAATAGTCAGTTTATTGAATACAAAATGTTCTCTCTTTCCTCTTCACTCCAACCATAACCATAGAAGCTAGTTGTTGAGGACGCTTCCTCATCACTACCACCAACACTAAAAAAGTAACCATTTCAATTAATCGTTACTTTTGTAGCATGGAATCATTTAATAAAGAAGACAGGTTGTTTGCTGTAAAACTCACCGAAAAACTATTTAGTGAGCGGATCGATTTTGATGACTATTTAATGGAGTTTCCCGATGACGATGGGGATGAAGTTCTTATTGAATTGTATCAGCTTATTGAAGAAGAAGAACCGGTTTTGGCCTTTGGTGGAGAAAGTAAATTAAAACAACATAGCAATATGGAAAAAATCAGTGAGTTGCTAAAGATTTTAAGGGCTTAGAACTCAAAATGAAGAACCTACTTCTGCTCCATTCAACCATTTTAACATGCGCATTAAAAGTGGGATCAACTAATTTTAATGAAGTAAAAAATGAAGTTCGAAACTATACTTTCTAACTTTATAATCTAAAAGTAAAAAATATAACTATTGTCCCTATTACTATTTACTAACGACTCAGACTTTTCGATTCATCAGCATTCTCATTACCCAAATTATCTCCAAGATTATCCAAGTCAAAACTTTTAGTTACACTCTTTCTCCACAAATCAATCATGGGCATTATCTGGGTTTCGATAAGTTTATTCTCCTCCTCTGACAATTCGTCTTCACAGTCATTTAATACCGTCGAAATAAATTTCCATTTTTCGTTTTGATCTTTAATTTCATAGCAAATGTCAATAAATTTAATTAGACTAATTTCAATCATCCCCAGAAATAGAGCCTCAATAATCGAATTATCTTTTAAAGGTTTAGTTCCATATTCACTATCACTCATTTGAAATTGCCCCCCATTAACAAAATCATTTACCATTTTAATCTTCTCTAAAACTTCTCCAATTCTAATCATTTGTTATCTGTTTTTTAATTACTACCTAAAGATAGAACACTACAAAACCCGACACAATACCCTATCAGGGGATCAGAAAACTAAACTAACAGAGCAAGATAAAAGGAATTAGTGAGTTGCTAAAATTTTAAGGACTTAGGTTTAAAAGAAAAAAAGCAATTCTAAGTCATTGCGAACGGAGTGAAACCATCTCATAACTCCCGACAAGGAGGTTGCTTTGGTATTCACTCTTCATTCCTCGTTATAAAGGTAAGCAAGGACCTAAAAAAAGCAGTTAATTTTTGTAACTGCTTCATTCTTCTAATTTAAAAACCCTTTTAATATTTCCTTTAGTAAATCTGTATCCGCCTCTTTATTACGGATCAATTTACCTGCTCCATCACACTCAAACTCATCGTAATCCATCTCCATCAAATGAATTTCTTTTTCCTTTAATACTTCTCTTTTTCGTTCGGCATATTTTTTTCTTTGCTCACTCCTTTTTACGCCACTTACGGTCTTTTTTGATTCCTCAAGAGATGTTTCATCTTCTTTTTCAAACAACTCAATCACCATCTTTAATTTAGGGTAATAGGCATCTACCGGTAAGGGGGTTCTGGAAATACCATTGCTGTGAAAATCTCCTAACAAAAACTTAAACGTATGTTGGTGAGAAGCTTCTTCTTTTAACAATTCATTGCACAAGCCTATAAGGTAATATTCATCACTAGCTTCTTTCTTGAGTCTTGCTATTTCCTTTTTAGATTCGGGAAGTGCAACATCTTTAGACACATACTGAGCGCCTTCTCTTACGATATACCAATAGGTGTCTACTCCTCTTCTTTCGGCATGTACTCTAGGAATTTTATCCAATGCCTTTTCTTCATCTAATGCTCTCAACACATTTCGTAAAGGCAATCCTTTCTTTACATCTTTGTGAAAAATACCTGTGTCAATTAATGCGGGCATTAATAGTTTTGCGGGTATCCATTCCACTGTTGGATTGTTCTTGAAATAAGCACCTATCGCTTCATTTATACTTCCTATTTTTTCATCGCTCATACTTCTCTGCTTTTACTGTTTATAAATCATTCAACACTCCTCAATCTAGTAAACAAAAAAACAGACCCCTCAGGTAACTGTTGGTTTTGAGTGATAGAATTGATTCGCTTCAACTTTTTCCCTCTGGGTTATGAATATAGATGATCAACTAATAACTGCACTCATAAAACACTACAAAACTAGCAAAAACAGGAGTTACATCTACTTTTTTTATTTTTTTTATTTAATAAAATTAAGCTACACTCTCCACTCTATTCCTCACTCCTTTTATTATTCTGCGCCACCTATTGCAAGTAGGAGTCATCTTCAAAGCTTCAGACACAATCTACTTTAAAAGTATTCGATAGTTAAAAAAATAATTCCTTAATTCATTTTAAAGCCTGAATTAGCCTATAAAGTTTTATTAACACAGGTCACTTTCTACCCAACAGTCATTATCTACTACTTAATCAACATTCGACAAGCGCATGATAAGAATAGATCTTAACGAAGTATTGATCGATAAATATTGCCAAGTGTATTTTATCTTTCTATATTAGTCTTGAACTAATTAAAAAATTATCTAAAATTATGAGTGAAGAAACTACAAACTCTACAGAAACAATTGTAGGAAATAATTCAGACAGAACTAATGCAGGAAGAGGCAGGGGTGTTGCGGCATTAGTCTTAGGGATTTTAGCCGTAATTTGTTCTTTCATCCCCTGCTTCAGCTTTTGGGCTATACTTTTTGGTGCATTAGCTATTATTTTTGGTGCTATTGGAATGAGTCAAGCAGGCAAACAAAATGGAAAAAAAGAATTACCAAAAGCTGGCTTAATTTTAGGAATAATTGGAACTCTATTTGCTTTAATCTGGTGGTTTATGTTTGCAGGAGCAATAGCTGCTAGTTCGGTTGAATTAATTGATGCCGTAAAACAATTAGAGCAATTAAAATAATATGTCAAATTATAAAATTGTGAATTTAATTTTTACACTTTTATTTATACTATTAATTGGGTATAGTTTTTTTTATAATTCTATACCCAATTTTTTCCATGTAAAATCAGTATGTGCAGGTAACATTCTCTGTAAAAGTGAAGGTCTAACTAGAGCCTTTAATGCTGCTCTTCATGGAAACTATCTGGATGCCATCAAATTCAATCTCTTTTATAAAAACGCTTTATATTTTATATTGATTCAAATCTTATTGAGATTAATTACGACCTTGTTATCTAGTTCTATTCTTAAAAAATACAAAGTAATACCAGTAGATATAGCTTTAAGTTCTCTTGCTTTTGTTTTTAGCTTTTATAATTTCTTACCGATAGAATTAATAATCAATTAGAAGTAATAATTTTACACTATGGAAAATTAA
>JAWUVT010000112.1:0-27445 GCA_034112225.1 Flavobacteriales bacterium
TGGACAACCGGTTCCTGAAACTGAATAGGTAAAGGCATAAACTCCTGCGGCCAATCCGTTGGCATCAAAAAATCCTGTTGCGGGAGTAAATTGAGTACTTGCTGTAGTTTCTGCCCAAACTGCTCCTGTAGGAACTGTTAACAGTGTATTTAAATCAATAGTTGATCCTGAAGAGTTACAGCGTATTGTTGTTGAATCATTAGCTCCAGCATCTGGCGCTTGCGACCAGGTTACTGGTGTTCCAGAAGCTACTTGTAAACATCCATCATTAAAATCTACAAAGTTTCCTAAGCTATCACCAACTACCGCAGAAATATAATACTGTACGCCGAATGTTAATAAAGGAGTAGCAAAGCTAAACGTTGGACCTACAACATTCGTATCTAAAACGGTACCTAATACTCCGGTGTTGTTGGTATGTAATACATACATGATGTAATCATCTGCATCTAAGATATGATCTACATTATGCATTGCATTTGCGATGTCTGTTTCACAGATATCTAAAGGAGCAATGTCCATTGTACCTGCATCAGAAACACAAATACAAATTTTATTCCCACTTACGTTCACAGGACATCCACCTGCATCAGCCACATCAAAATCATAAGCAGTTCCTGAAGGAATCAGGTTACTCAACCAAGCATTCACTGTAAATGTTCCACCAATAGCACCAGGCAAGTTTTCGGTTACTGTGTATGGTCCTCCATTTCCACCTGTAACATCAAAAGCAACAGTGTAAGCTGTTTGTGCGGCATTACAAGTTTCTAAAAGATTAGAAATTATTGGGGTTCCATTTGCCGTAACTGTTAGTGTTAAGCTAGAGTTACATGTGCCTAAAGAAGTTAAATATTCTACATCATAAGCAGTACCTGCTATTGCGTTGGTTATTGCTCCGGTATTGACGTCAATTATGGATCCATCCAGTAAATCTGGATTAAAACTAAAAGTTCCTCCTGGTGTAACTGGTGTTCCTGCAAAACCTCCTACATCCGCACAGAAATCGGCATAAGTAAAGGTGGGGTCTGAAGCCACACCAGCATCAACAACAATCGTTATATTATCGGTTGAACATCCACCAGCATTACAAACTTCTAAACTTGCAAAATAAGTACCTGGAGTAGTATATACGTGGGGTGGAGGAGTTCCATCAGTAGTATAGAAAGTGGCATCTCCGAAATTCCATAACCACGTATCTATTGGATCTGTAAAGGTAGAATTGTCAGTAAAAGTAACGGTTAATGGTGCACAGCCTGTTGAGTCTGAAACATCAAGATCAGCAACTGGAATTGTAATTGAACAATCAATTACGACCACAAAATCATCTTTATGTTGAGTTCCCACACAACCAGGACCAGTTGTTCCAACCCAAATGTCATCTATTGTTAAAATATTCATATCGTATGAATTATTAACAAAGGCAATGTAAACGGTTTGACCAGTATAAGTTGCTAACGAAACTCCCCTTGTTGTTGGATAAGCATTCTCTCCTGTTGTAGAGAATAACACCGTACTATAATTAGTGGTGTTAGCTGGCAGTTGAGTCGTAGAAATTCTCACTTCATAACCATCAGGGAAGGAGACATCTGATGCTTCAGCCAACCAGCTTAACATTTGGTTTGCAGGTAAAGCTCCAATTGCATCGGTTATTAACCAATCATCAGCAGGATTTGGTGGGGCTGGTAATGTGGCATCCCAATAACTTGTACTCAATGCTTCTCCATCTCCATCTCCATCAAGATCAAAAGCGATCCAACTTCCATTAATCCCATAATTATCTGGCTGAGCATCTCCATCCAATAAGGTATAAGTTGCAGGAATTCCGCCTTCAAAATCTTCAAAATAGAAGATATCATCAGGTTGATAACCAGTTGATGTAGTAGTTAAACTGGTATAATAAGTCCCTGCTGCAGCATAAGTATGTGTTGTGGTTTCAAGACTCCCAGATGAGGCAACAGTTCCATCTCCAAAATCCCAATCATAATCTTGGTAACCTGAAGTATTGGCTGTAAAATCAATTACAGCTCCAATACAAACGTCATTGGGTTGAGTTTTCGTAAATTCAGCATCAGGAGTTGGCAAAAAGTTGTAGGGTATCGTCCAAAAGGTAGTATCGGATCTTCCACAATCATTTACTGCTGTAATTCTTAAAACATCAGGTCCTGCAACAGTATAGGTTCTATTTATAGCTCCTAATGGTGTTGTTGAATTGATGTTAAATCCATCCGATAAGAAAGTATAAGACATGCCCACTAAAGCGGATGGATTTCCATAATCATGATAAAGAACTGTATCGTTAAGGGTGACGTAAGTTGTATCACACACCACATTCTCCGTATAACCCATTAAAATTGGTCTTGGAGCATATTCTCCCATCATAGGAATAATCCATAGGTCGAAATCAACCGGAGCATAACCTGCCCCTGGACAAAAAATTCCTGTAGGATCATTAAAGTCTTGTAATCCACAAGCAGTGCTCGCATAGAAATTGGTCATTGGAGCACCATCTCCTTCTGTATCCACATTACTGATCACGTATAATGAATCTGTAGCATCACCAGGGTAAATTTCAACAGCAACATGAAAAGTACCTGTAGTAATTGGTGTGTTTGGATTGGTTATCGGAAGCCACATGGGTAAATACGCTCCATTTGGAACGCCCAAAGCCGTTGGCGAATAAGCTTGAGTAACAATTGGCCCTCCTAAAAGATCAGGAAAACCAGTACCATCATCGTTATAAATAGCGATTTGAACACTCATATTATCATTCGGATCATTTAACCCTCCTAATGCGACCTCTACTCCACCAACAATTCAGACTCCTGCATATGGCGTAAAAAACAATTCATAAAATCCAACAGCATCTGCGAAATTGGTACTTCCTTCATTGGGAACTCCAGTAAATAATCCATTTGTGCCAGGATAAATAGTATTGGTTGGACCTACATTATTGTAATCAATATCCAACGTATCACAATCTCCAGCAGGAGGACAAACGGTAATGTAAGCCGTTTTAGTTTCCGTATCATTTCCATTGGCACTTGTAATGGTTAAAGACACTTCATAATCTTGACAAGCAACTGCTGCTCCAGGTAAGGTATAAATAACCGTTGGAGGTGTTTGACCAACAAAAGTTGCAGGAACTACTGTTCCTGTTTGACCGGCAACGTTAAAGTTCCACGTCCAAGAATCAATAATCGATGTAGGAGCAGACAAGTCAGTAAAAACAACATTTGATGGGGATCCCCATGTTGTTGGTGTTCCAGAAAAATCTGCCACTGGAGGTTGTGTACCACAAACTCCTCCACCATAAGAAGTCCAACTTGCTAAATAAGAATTGGCCATACAGTGCATTCTTCGTCCTTGTTGTGCGGTAAATTGACTGTCGCAAAACGAGTAAGACATGTGGTTATTGACTGGAGCATTTACCCATGGTCCTGCATCACAGCCACCAGTACCTGAAGTGCTGGTGTTACAATTGTAAGAATTGGTATTGTGTGGATTGGTATCTGAACACCAATCTCCTTCTCTATCTCCTTCGGTTAAGTATGGTCCTCCATTTGGAGTTGCAATTCCTGAATTATTACTTGACCCTGAAGCAATATCACGAACTCTTTCATAACAATCTGAACATTGAGCTCTTTCATCAACACCCGCAAAAGTATGTTCTAAACCAAAGGTGTGTCCCATTTCATGAGCCAATGTATGTCCAGTAGCATTACAGTTACTTTTATTCATAACAATTCCACCTCTAAAATTAGGTCCACCCATAGGATCGTAAGGAAAACGAGCATATCCACCGGCAGTCATATTTCCAACCACATAAATATTAATTAAATCAGCAGGTCGTTGATTGTAAGTTGTTTTTAAAGAAACTTCCTCGGTGTTGGAATCATGCGTATAATTAGTAGCATCTTCAACCCATCTTGCCGAATCTTCACAGAAGATCATATCATAAGCTGCATAATCGGCATTTAAGGTGGTCATCATTGCAGTAATTGCTGCTTGATCAATATTAGAGCTTGCTCCACCATCCATCATTACATGCCATCTCAATTGAAAATACTTTTGAGAAGTTGATGCGGCATCTCTATTGGAAGCATCATCACATGGAACACTAAAAGAACAGGAAGCATTTTTCTTACTGATCGGATCAATAACATATGGTCTTGGTGTAGAACAGACATCTGTTACTTTTGAATTTCCAGATGTTCTAAATTCTATTTCAAATCCATCTGGAGACAATAACAATCCATTGGAACTGAAGTTCAAATCTCTAAGATCAATAACATTTGTAGTACTGATGGCTTGATTTGCAACTGGATTTACCGTTGCAAATTGAGGGATTTTCCCAATGCTTAACAAAGGATTAGCCTTTTGTTTGGCCATGAAGGGGGTTCCTAAGTTCGTAGTGCCTGGTTGAACAATTTTACGAACAACATGTTTTGTGTTAGAAGTTGAGATTTGTGGCGCTGAAATCTGCCCACTCTTCACAGGGATTAAATGTTGAGAAAATGATATAGATGTCATTAACAATGCAACAATAATAGAAAAATATTTTTTCATGAACTTATCTTTAGTTAGCACCAATAAAACGAAATGCATCAAACTAAAAAAAATCTAATGTTAATTTTTTATTCATTTCGTACAATTAGCAGGATAAAATTAATAATTATCAAAATTTTTACCTAATTTTTGTTGCAAATAAAACATTGCAGTTGATATTCGCTAAATTGTAACAATATAAAGCTCAAGTAAGGATGGCTTATTTAGAAAAGTTACGGCAATAAAAAAGAGGCCAAAACAATGTTTTGGCCTCTTTTATGAATCTAATTAGCAGTGAATTACTTTAGGTCTAACAGAAATTTAACGGTATCTACCCCATCTGCAAAATCTTTTAAATTAGGACTTTGAGCCTCTCCAAAACGTAGGGTTTCCAAAACAGTATTTTCACTAGAAACAACACATTGTAATGCTTCTTTATGGGTATTTAAAGCTGCACTTAAATTGTCCATAGAAGAATAAAACTCATAATTTATTACTCCAACTGGAGAAACAAAACTTGCTTCTTCTTTGAGTAATAAAAATCCATTGTCCAACAATTGATTACTCCCCATTAAATATACGGCTTTGTTGTAATCGTAATTGTTCGCATACTTGTTGTTTTGAGTGACGTCTTGATAGTCGTCCAAAATCGCTTCAAAAAAAGTATCTATTTTATAGCCTTCCGGGAAATACAACTTAGAAACACTTCTACAACCCAATCCATAATATTGAAAGATATCTTTGCCTAAAGCTTTCAACTCTTCTTTTGTATCCTCTGCTGCAATTATGGCAACCGAACTTCTGTTCTTCCGAATGATATGGGGATACTTTCCAAAATATTGTTCAAAATATCGAGCCGTATTATTACTTCCTGTAGCAATTACAGCCTCAAAATTTTCTAACCTTTCTACAAAATTAATTTTCGTTTCAAAAAGAGGTTCAATGTAGCGGAGTATTTCTCCAATCTTTCGAATTAGGGTGTTATCTCCTGAAGCTAATTTGGCTTGAATCGTATTTCCGGTAATTAATACGGATAGAAAATCATGAAATCCGACTAATGGTATGTTTCCAGCCATAATAACACCTATGGTTTTGTTGGAATTTGCTGCAATTGAATAATGAGCAACCCACTCACTTAAATGAGTTGCGGATAAGGAATTGGCGACTTCATCAATTGAATGGAGCACATTTTCTTTATCAAACCATCCGTTATAAGCTTTTTGTCTTAGAATTAACTGTTCAAAATCAGGGAAAAATTGATCATTTAGATGTTGTAACGACACCTCTTTCACCCCCGAATTAAACTGTTTTAAAAATAATCCCAATTGAACAAATCCTTTTACCCTTTTTTCTAAACTCATTTAATTACATTTGTGGACGAAATTACGAACATTAAATACTTTAAAGTAATGGCAATTATAATAACTGATGAATGTATTAACTGTGGAGCATGTGAACCTGAATGCCCAAATAATGCAATATACGAGGGTGGTGACGAATGGAGAGTAAGTGATGGTACTGATGTTAAGGGTTCTTATGGCTTAATGGATGGCTCAAGTGTTGATGCTGATGCAACGCAAAAACCAGTAAGTTTAGATGTTTATTACATCTCACCTGACAAATGTACAGAGTGTATAGGTTTTCATGATGAACCTCAATGTGCTGCAGTTTGTCCTGTTGATTGTTGTGTTGATGATGAAGACGTTAGAGAATCTGATGAAGAGTTATTGGCTAAAAAAGATAGAATGCACCTTTAATCTTCTTACTGGTACAATATTAGTATGGAAAAACCGTGTATTCGTCATACACGGTTTTTTTGTGGGAAACTCCCACATGGATTTATTAATTAACTTACTGTCATTCTGAACACGTTTTGAGAACTGAGCAAAAGCTTTTATCGAAAATTCATTTTCGCCATCAAACAAAGTGAAGAATCTTTATTCTTAACCAATAACAAAAATGAGCAACGTTAAATACATCTTCTTTTTATTCTTTCTTTTTTTCAGTACCCTGCTTTTTTCACAAAATGAAGCCATTAATTTCGAGAAAGAAATTGACTCCTTAAATGAGTTAGGCCAACAAATTATTGGGCTTGAAACTGATGCTCAAAAACAGCTTGTTAACAAACAATACACTTCCATTTTAAAAGGATTAATTACTAAAGAGGGTTCTTTTGATTACCACTTTAAGGAGCTACAAACCATAAGTATTTTACAAGCTCCCCACCTTAAAATTTATAATTGGGCCGTTCCTTTTTCGGATGGCACTTTTGAATATTTCGCTTTTCTTCAAATTAAAACAGCTAAAACCGAATTTAAAATTGTTGAATTAACCGATAAATCCGATCAGATAAAATCTCCTGAAAATAAAATTTTAACAGCCAACTCTTGGTACGGAACGTATTATTATAAAATAATCCATACTAAAAAAATGGGAAATAACTATTACACATTATTGGGATGGGACGGCAACAACAATTTAACGAACAAAAAGATTATTGATGTGCTGCATATTTCGAACAATGGAATCGTAAAATTTGGGGCTCCCATTTTTAAAACGCCAAAGAAAACTAAAAAAAGGATGATTTTTGAATATGCTGAAAACGTGGTGATGTCCTTAAAATATCATGAAAAAATAGAGAAAATAGTTTTTGACGTTTTAATACCGGCAAGTTCAAAACTCAAAGGTATTTATGCCTATTACGGTCCATCTCTTGAGATGTTTGATGCGCTTTATATTGAAAACAATAAATGGAACTACCAAAATGATATTGACATTAAACTCGATCCTAATTTAAAAGATTCTTTTTGGCAGAAACCACAAAAGGCAATTGTTCGATAACAAAAAAGACCAAAAAAAGCAAAAAAAATCCGAATCAAGTTTGATTCGGATTTTTTTTGTCTTTAGGAGTGACTCATGCTCCTTTTTTAGAAGGCATTGATGTTGATCCACCACCTTTGGCAGCTATCGTTTTAGGTGCCGCTTTTTTAGCTACCGGTTTTTTAGGTGCTGCTTTTTTGGTTGGCGTAGCTGCTGTTTTGTCCGCTTCTTTTGTTGCTTCATCTTCACTTGAAGGAACTAATAGTCCTTTTTCAACCAACATGTTAAACCATTGAAATAATTTCTTTAAATCAGAGTTATAAACTCTATCCTCATCGTAGTTTGGAACTACAGACATCATAAAACTTTTTAACTCCGCTGCTTTTGCTTTATGATCAACAGCAGATTCTCCTTCCGTCTTTTTAAAAATTACTTCATATATTTCTGCTAATGGCATATCCCCATCATTCGTATAGATACTAATATCACTCAGCGCACTTACTTTATCCGTTGCGTGTATTGGTGTTTTCTTCCCATCAACAATCGACTCTACAATCAACCCATTTTTAATTTGAGAAAGTACTTTAAATAATCCCGGTTTACCGGTTACTGAAATAATTGATTCTAAATTCATAGCTTAATTTTAATAAGAACAAATGTAGCAAAAAATAGACTTATTCTCCCATTATTTTTCTGAAGCTTAAATCAATCGAAATATAAAGGTGAAAACGACAACAATTACGACTAAGATGAAATTGTACTTTAGGAAAATCCATCCCTTCTTAACTTTAAAAACAAGGTGAGTGCACAAAAAAAGAAACAGAAAGAGCATTGGAATTAAAGCTGGATACAAATAAAAGCTTTCCATTAAGTTTCCTTTTAGTAAAGCAATAATAGAACGCTGAATTCCACAACCCAAACAATCTAAATCAAAATATTTTTTGTAAGGACAGGGAAGCATGTGCCTTTCTAGCCATTTGATGATCTCCATACTCCTTAAATGAATGAATGAATGAAGTATTGAATGAAGGGTTCGATGGTTTAATAAAAAATTAGTCTATTGGAACTACTTCCTCTTTAATAAATTCTCCATTTATGTAGGTTTCAATTTTCAATAGAATCCCGTCATCATTATATATATATAACTGACCGTCCATCAACCGATATGCTTTAAAAGTCCCATCTTTTAATATTTTCTTCTCCTTGTTATATATTTTATACTCCCCATTGCCATCCCACTCCCCTATAGAGTCATGAATAACTTTCTCTCCATCATCCAATTCTCTATAACGTTTTCGAGCACTCACCACATAAACACTACTCTGGTGATCAAACATTATTTTTTTATACTGCTCTATCGCTTTCGCTTGATCATTGAGCTGATAATCATACATCAATGCTAAATGATAGATGGCATCATCTGCTAAAATATCATAAGAGTAATCTTTAATCAAAGCGTTTAAATTCTCGATTGCTTCCTTGTAGTTACTTTGCTTGTAATTAATCTGATATCGTTTATATAAAATATCATCTGCAATGGTATGGTTTGGATAGCCCAATTTTAAGGAATCTAACATCCAAAGTGCTTCCTCATTTTTATTCTGATAAGCCAACAAATCTGCCACGGCAAACATCAATAAAGGAGCTTCTGTTGTATCAATGCCAATATTATCTGTAATTAAGATAGACAACTGCATCGCATCATTCGCAATTAATTTTGAGGTGGAGGCTTTTAGAACATCCAACTGCGTTTTAGCCCATGAAAAATCTCCGGTATAAAAAGATATTTTAGCATTTTTAAATTTAGCTTGCTCTCCTAATTGGTCATATTTAAATTCTTTTTCAACTTGAGAATAGAGTAAAGATGCTTCCCAAATTTCGCCTGTAAAAAGTAAAACATCTGCCAATTCAATTTTACTTTCAGCTTTATCTTGTGCCTTTAATCGAGGGATCAATATAATTTCATTTAATATTGAAATCGCAGTACTAGTATTGTGCATATAAAATGCTTGCAAATGTGCCAACCCATTTAATAACGATGCTGTTGCAGCTGTTTTACCGAGTTCCGTAATTGTAGAATTATAGGTTTGCTCCAAGTTGACCAAATCTTCATTCGTATAGTTCTTATTCGCAATAATCTTTTTATTGTAAACATGAACCAACGCCATCTTACTGGTGATATAAAAATAAGTATTAGGTCCTTTTTCAACTAAATATTCATAGCATTGGATAGCCGTTTTATAAGCTTTGTTTTCTGTACAGAGTTGAGCTAAAGAATTGATGCGTTCTCCTAATTCTTTTTGCCGTTTATCTAATGCTTTTGCCTGAATAAAGGCGCCACCAAAATTCTTTTCTTGAATGTAAACCCAAATCAACATTTCTGGAAAAACTCTTTTCCCAGGATGCTTCTGTACCTTTTCTATCAATAAAGATTTTAACAAGCGCTTATCTTCACCATCCTCATCTGTTGAAAAGGTGGTTTGCAATGCATTCTGAACACTTTGGATATAGGCTTCTTGACTTTCTAAAAGAGTTAGATACTCTCTGAGCATCGCCTCCGTATTTCCTTGAGTGCTATAAACCTGTGCCAATTCAAAATTAAAAGGATAGGTACCTTTTAGCAACTTCTGCCCTTTTTTATAGGTAAGAATAGCGTAATCTGTTTGCTTATACTTTAAATAACCATTGGCTAAATCTATAATTTGCTGGTTATTGGGGGTTAATAGTTTTATGCCCTTCTCGTAAGTTTTTTTTCCTTTGGTATCTTGTCCCGAAATTTCATAAAGATGACCCAAATCGGCATAAAATTTAAGTGCATATGCATCCCGCTTTAATTGTTTTTTAATTAATTTTTCTGCGTTTTTATAGGCTTCAAGATTGGTAAAACAATTCAGCAGCCTTTCGTAATAAATTGCTGAATTACGCTTGTCAAAAAGTTGTTGATAATACACAACGGCCTTATCATACTCTTTATTGGAATAGTATTGATCTGCTAATCTTGAAGCTGTATTTTTTTGTGCGATGATCTTCCCTGATAGCGCAAAGACCATCCAAACAAAAAATGCTATTTTAAACATATTATTCATAAACAGCAGATCGTTGTCTACGATTTTCAATCAATTTTAAAAGCTCAGGTCTTTCTAATTCATATTTCCCCATGGAAGCATCAAAATTACCGATCGACTTCTTCACCTTAAGTAATAGATCATTAACTGCAGCTTTCTCTGATTCATAATAAGTTAAATAGTCTTCTTTACTAACCAGTTCGTTTTCTAAATCAGTTGTTAACTGGCTCAGTTGGTCTTTAGCATGGTGAATCTCCTTGATAAAGGTTTTGTAGTTTTTAGTGATTTTAATAAATTTCTTTTTATTTCCAAATAGCTCATCTACTCTAAATGCTTCTTCTTTAGATATCGTATCTGAAAATTGAGTGTATGCCTTAAAATCTAAAACGATTTGCCGCTTCATTGCAAACACTTTTGAGGTATCAATTGCTAACAGTTCTTTTTCGGTATCTTTAACTAGGGTTAACAATTGCTCAACTTGATCCATTTCTTTTTGGTTGGTATTTCCACAACTCATAAAAACAGATCCTACAATCAGTAAGATTAAAAAATTCTTCATTCTTCTTAATTTATAATATCAAAACCCGTATAGGGCACTAATGCTTTAGGAATTTTTATTCCATCATCAGTTTGATTGTTCTCTAATAAAGCTGCCATTATTCTTGGTAATGCTAAAGCACTTCCATTTAAGGTATGTACCAATTGCGTTTTCCCTTTATCGTCTTTATATCTACACTTTAAACGGTTGGCTTGAAATGTTTCAAAATTAGATACCGAACTTACCTCTAACCATTTTTTTTGTGCCGTAGAATAGACTTCTAAATCAAAAGTTAACGCTGCTGTAAAACCTAAATCACCTCCACATAGTTTTAACACTCTATAGGGTAGCTCTAATTTATTTAATAAACCTTTCACATGATCAACCATTGTATCCAATGTTTCATAAGATTTATCTGGATGTTGAATTTGTATAATCTCCACTTTATCGAATTGGTGTAAGCGATTTAGTCCTCTCACATCACTTCCATAAGATCCCGCTTCTCTTCTAAAACAAGGGGTGTATCCTGTGTTTTTAATGGGGAAGTCTTTTTCTTTTAAAATAACATCTCTGTAGAGATTTGTAATTGGTACCTCAGCTGTAGGGATCATATACAAATCATCTGCTGGCATGTAATACATCTGTCCTTCTTTATCGGGCAATTGTCCGGTACCGTAAGCAGAAGCTTCATTTACCATTAATGGTGGAATCACTTCTTCGTACCCATTTTCTATTGCCTCTTCTAAGAAAAAGCTAATTAATGCACGTTGAAGTTTTGCTCCTTTACCTCTGTAAATGGGAAAACCTGCACCGGCTACTTTTACGCCTAATTCAAAATCAATTAAGTTGTATTTTTTTGTGAGTTCCCAATGTGGTAGAGCATTGTCATTTAAAACAGGAATACTTCCTGCTTCAAAAATAGTTTCGTTGTCGGCTTCACTTGTTCCTGCAGGAACAGTTTGGTTAGGAACATTGGGCAATTGGTAAAGCAATTCTTTTAATTGTTCAAGAATTTTGTTTTGTTCTTCTTTTAAAACAATTCCACTTTCTTTTAACGCTTTTGTTTGTTCTTTAATTTGAACTGCTTCTTGTTGTTTTCCTTCTTTAAAAAGTTGACCAATTTGTTTGGCTAATTTATTCCCTTCAGCCAACTGATTGTCGAGGGCATGTTGGGTAGATTTTCTTTCATCATCCAATTTAATAATTTGATCAATCAATGCTACACCGTCAAAATTTCTTTTTTGATACCGTTCAAGTATTGTCTCTTTATTTTCTCTAATATAATTCGTCTGTAACATCTTAACTTTGATAGTTTAAATCACTCTCCACAAAAATACTGATAAGTGTTTTATAAAAACAAAAACTCCTGTACCTAAGTTTTAGATACAGGAGCAATTTATACAATTGTCAACAAATCTGTTCTATTCAGCTATTGGATCTACTGAAACGTAAGATCTATTGTTTCTTTTCTTTCTAAAATTTACTACTCCATCAACCAAAGCAAATAAAGTATGGTCTTTACCAATACCTACATTGACACCTGGGTTGTGTTTCGTACCTCTTTGACGAACAATAATATTCCCTGCAATTGCAGCTTGTCCACCATAGATTTTTACTCCTAATCGTTTCGATTCTGATTCTCTACCATTTTTCGAACTACCGGCTCCTTTTTTATGCGCCATAATATTATAATTTTATCTCCTAATAAGGAGGGTTATTAACTTTTTAAACTAGCTCCCAAATCAAGTTTGGGATAATTCCACATTGCTTCTTTTCTTAAAAGAAGGAGTTTCATTACTTTTCTGACTCGTCAGCTTTTTTAGTGGTTTTCTTTACTGCTGCTTTCGGAGCTTCATCTTTTGCTACTGGAGCTTTAGCTGCTGCTTCAACTTTAGGCTCAACTTTTTTAGCTGCTGGTTTAGCACCCCCTTTTTCAGAGATTCCTTGAATTTGGATTTTTGTTAAATACTGACGGTGTCCGTTTTTAACTTTATATCCTTTTCTTCTTTTCTTTTTAAAGACGATAACTTTATCGTCCTTAAGGTGTTCTACGATCGTTGCCGAAACGTTTGCACCTGCTATAACTGGGGCGCCAACATTAACTTTTCCTTTGTCATCAATTAAAAGAACGTTATCAAAAGAAACTTTTGCTCCTTCTTTTCCTTCTAATCGATGTACAAAAAGCTGTTGGTCTTTTTCAACTTTAAACTGTTGGCCTGCTATTTCAACTATTGCGTACATTGTTTATAATTTTTGATTTTTATCGGCTGCAAATGTAAGAAAAAAACTAAGAAAGCAATCTTTTTACAACAAAAAAATAGTTTTTAGCACCACTCTCCTTTACGCGATTATTCCTCGAAAAAAAATCGAGATTGACGAATAACAAAGTCGGTTTATCACCAATGATCTATACTACTGATTGCCTAATGTCTAATGCCTTATACCTAATGTCTACTTTTCACTTCTCCTCTCCCGTAATTAAAAAGTTAAGTTCATTCCGAAACTTGGCATCAATGGCAATTGATAAACCTTATCTGCAGTTACTCTATCTACAAAAAATAAGTTATTTCTGTTGTATGCATTTGTTGCTCCAAGATTGGCTTCAAGAATAGAATTTTTACCTAGAATAAATTTTCTTTTTATATTTACATCCAATCTATGGTAATAAGGCAATCTTCCTTTATTAATCTCAGCAAGCTCTAATTCTAAACTTCCATTTTCTGTTGTGTAATTATCATCTATAGACCCAAAATCTATCCCTTCATAAAATCCTTGGGTTTGAGTAAATGGAAACCCAGAGGCTAAATTCCATCTGGTATTAAATTCCCAATTCAAATCTTTACCAAATGTATAGGCTACCACCACGTTTACATTATGTCTTCTATCAAACACGGGGGCATATTCTTGAATTCCATCCCAACGCGTAACTTTTCCTAAAGAATAGATCGTCCATATATTTAAGTGTGTTGACGTGTATTTTAAAGAGAGATCAACTCTATAAGCTTTTCCTGTTTCAATAATAAACTCTTTCTTTAAGAAATCAGGTTTATCCAATGCAGCATTATCAGACTCGTCAAATATCTGATTACGATTTGTATTGGTTAACTGTGTAAAGTCTTTTAAATAGCCTTCAATATTTAAGCTCAATGCTCTAGACAAATCATATTCAAAACCAGCGATATAATGGTTTGCTTTTTGTAATTGATGTTTCACTTCTCTTACTGTTCCATTTTGCGCTGTAAATTCATCCTGTAAATTATCAGGGCCAGATAAAAAGCCATAAAAAAGATTAACGACATCACGGTCAGAATTGGCACTAATTAAATTTTGAGAATACATCCCTGCTGCAAGCTTAACTCTAAACTTGTTGGTTACATTATATTTATAGCCAAAACGAGGTTCTAAAGAAAAGTTAGACAATGAGGCATAGTATTGAGCTCTAACACTTGGCTCAATTACCATTTTACCCACATTTATTCTGTACATCATAAAACCAGACAATTCAGTTGTATTTTCAACTTGTTCAATTTTAGTTCCTACTGAGTTTACAAATTGATAATCTGTTTTAAATCCTAACAATTCAAATCCATATTTAAATTGATTGTCACCAGAAAAACTAGTGAAATCCATTCCTGCATTAAAACCATTGATAGCACTTGATCTTGGGGCTCCGTCAGCTTCTACTAATTCAATTTTATAATTAGATATCGCAACAACTCCTTCTATTAGTGTACTTGAAGTACTTGGTACTAATACAAAATTGGCTCCCCCTCCGCCTGACTTCCAACTCAAATTAGAGATGTTAGAATAATTTACATTGTCTTTAAAATTAAAGCCAAATAAACTTACTTTATTTCCGTTGTCGCCATTAAATGAAACTTTCCCATAAAGATCGGTAAAGCCATAAGGCAAACCTAAAGTATCAACTCCACGGGCATTTTCTGAACTTAAGCTTTCAAAATAAGGCTTATACATTTCTGAAGATTGTTCTAAATAAGAGTGTTTAGCAGAAAGCACAAATGTCATTCCCCCATTGCCTGTTTTTGACCTTTTAAGAGGTCCTTCTAACATTAACTTCGTACTAAATGTACTTGCAGAAAGCTTACCTCTTAATCTTTTTTTATCACCATCTCTATAGGTGATATCCATAATAGAAGAAATTCTACCGCCATACTCTGCATTAAACCCTCCGGTATAAACATCCGCACTTCTCATAATATCGGTATCAAACACAGAGAACAAGCCTATGGAGTGAAAAGGGTTGTAAACAATCATACCATCGAGTAACACTTTATTTTGAACTGGTGATCCCCCTCTAATGTATAATTGTCCCCCTTGATCTCCAGTAAAAGTAACTCCCGGTAATACTTGTAAATATTGTGCTAAATCAGGATCTCCACCAATGGCAGGAATAGATTTTATTTCTTTGGGTGTAACTTTCGTTACTGACATTTTAACTTCTGTTTTAGCTTCTTGTGCTGCTGCAGAAACCTCAAATGTTTCCATCATTTTTGATGCTGGTTCTAAATTTAAATTTTTAGAAATTAATTCATTTTCTTTTAGGCTAACTGCCACTTCAACAGAAATAAATCCTAAAGAGGTAACCATTAAGGTATAGGATCCTTCAGGAATTTTAGTGATGGAGTAAAAACCATTGATATCTGTTGCGGCCCCCATTGTTGTGCCTTTCAGAAAAACAGTAGCTCCAATCTCTGCTTCTCCAGTTTTGTCATTATAGATAAACCCTCTTATGGTTCCTTTTTGCGCAATGGAACTTAGACTTAAGACCATTGCAAAAAGCAACATTATTAATCCTTTCAATTTCGTTTTGTTCATCATTATAATTTAAAAAAAAGCAAAGGTATAAAAATCCCTTTAGTTTAATGTGTTCAAAAATAACTATTCATGCCAATAATAAAGCTACCGTTTATCAATGATTTAAACCGTTGATTAATTCGTTGAACTTTTTATCTTGGATTTTTTACGGAAACGGTTGAATAAATTGCCCCAAAACTGATTAAAAGTATCAAACTCTTCTTTATATGAAACACCTAAGCCTTGAGTATAAGAGCTGTTGGTTTCCACTAAAGAGAATTGACTTGAATTATTAAATGCTCTTACTCTCAATTTACCATCCTTTGTAATTTTATACTCTACAGAAATATCTCCAATTAAGTTATTGGTACTTTGTGCTTCGCTAGAAAGGTTTTCTCTTTCTGAATAGCCTAAATTACCATCGAGTATCAATCGATCATTAAAAAACTGAGTGGACAGCGCCAATTCAACTTCTTGATTAGACAACTTATCTCCTGGTCTATAATTAAACCCCACATCAAAATCATTACTTATTTTAGAAAGCATGTTACTCAATTGATTAGACAACAATTCGCTCGATGTTGTAGTACCAACTCCTGCCCTGGTAGATGCTGACTCTGAACCAGGTGGTGGTAAAAAAGAATTCAACACCAACAATGAAAATACTTGTTTATTTAATTCCTGAACATTGGCTTCTTTATTGCTCACATACAAGATACTTCTTACCTTACTTTTAGTGTCTTCGTCTGCTGTTGGCAAAGCAATATCAAAACTAATATCAGGATTCATCATTTCGTTTTTCATGTACAATTTTAAATCTACAGGGATTCTCTTTTTATACACATCGTTAGTGTCTATTCCCGCCAACAAATCATACAGTCTTGCTCGTAAACGATAGACTGCAGTGATATCAATGTCCGCTTCATAAGGACTACCGGACCATGAAATAGAACCTCCTTCCTCCAAATCGAAACGTTTGTTGATGACATTTTGAAGGGTAAACAAATAATCTCCATCTTTAATGATGTAATTACCAAACATATTTAAATCTCCGTCCTCTTTAATTTGTAGGTTGATATTACCTGAGCCTGTACTTTCCATTACATCTCCAATTTGATCGTCAAAAATTAATCTAGCTCTTGTTTCGGGAGTAATTTCAAGGTCAAAATTCATCACCACATTCGATAAACTGCTCTTCTTTTGAAGCTTAACGGCTGAAGTATCATTGCTTACAAACTCAATAAAATTACTCTCTACTATATCTTCATTGTCTGTTAATGGAATATTGAGGATACTATTCGCTTCTGTTTTCACATCAATGTCTAGCGTTAACAAATCAGCGTAACTCCCGATATCTATTTTACCTGTAACAAAAGCCTTCCCATAATATAAGTTGTTGTCTCTTCCGGAAGTATTTAAGGCTAAAAAATTAGTTACATCTAATCCGACACCAACACTCCAATCTTTAAACCAATTATGAAATACTGTTCCGTTGACCAATGCCACATTATTTTGCTCATCTTGAAATGCCACATTATCACAACTGATCAAGTCTGGTGAAATATTAATTTTACAGAAGTTGTTGCTGTATTTTGTATTTAAATAAATCACCTTAAAACTTGTATTATGAAGAGTTACTTCTCCATTTAGATTGGGTTCTTTAGGGGTACCTGTTAAAGAGACTTGAGCATTTGCTTTTCCTTCAACCTCAGAAATAAATGTCTTGGTATATTTGTCAAACAGGGTTAAATCTGTTTGATACAATTCAAGTTTCATATCAAAATTTTCTTTTTCTTTCATCGGGAAATAATCTCCCTCAAAAAGAAATGTAGGGATATCGTCTTTATAGAATTTTCCATCAACTTTTATGGATTGATCTAGAGGGTTCCATCCAGATTTCAAATTCCCTCTCCCCATCAAATGATCATTTACGCTAAATTTATCAACCGATAAATCTGAAGTGATGATCAATTGATTATTTTTTAATTTTAAAGAAGCAACTCCATCCACAACTCCTTCCAAACTAATTATTTTTTCAGGAATTAGTCTTTTAAAAGTTAGTAAATCAAGCTGCTTAAAAAAAACATTGAGCTCATCTTCTGAATCATTTAATAATCCACCATTGATCAACAGGCTTTGGTTTTCGGAATGTATGACGAAGTCTTTAACCAAAACATATCCTGTATCTCTTCTAATTTCATTGAAAGGATTAATTTGCCATAAACTGTCGGAGACATAGGCGTAACTGTCTATAAATTGATTAGAAATATGATGGTAGCCATTAAAGGCAGACGCGATATTTATACTGGCTTCGTTTCTAGAAACATCTCCTTCATTTTTCCATTCCACTAAAGTGTTAACAGAATCATTGCCCACCTGACTTTCTACTTTAAAATTATCAAAATATAAACTGTCATTTTGATGAATTTTATCCGCTTTAAACATCATGTTTAGTTTATTCTCGGTTGCCCGTCCTTCAACTTTAAATTCACGAATTTCAGTTCCATACACATCAATAAATGGTGAATTTCCTAAAATATAAAGCTTATGTTTTTCCGCATCATAATTTCCTGAAACAGTAGTATGTTCACTCATTTTAATTCCTCCAAACAGTACTTTAGATAACAAATTACTATTGTGTAATTCTATGTTGAAATTAATGTTATTTGAAAGGTTGGTTACCTGATGTGTTTCATCAATTTGTGAGGGAACATATCTAATAAAAAATTGTTGTGCATACTTCACAATTTCAGCAAAACGAAACTTCCCTTCTAGATTTGCGTCTAATATATCAGAGACCACACTTATGCTTCTTTTCTCTTCATTAAAGCTTGAAGTGATCAAAACATTATCCACTAAAATAGAATCTAACTTATCGTGGTAACGAGAATTAATAAATTTAATATCTCCAGACACTTCATCCATATTTTTACCAACGAGGTTAACGGCTAACTGTGTAGAGAATCGTGTCATTAACTTTTTATCGCTATTAATAAAATGAAGTTTAGCCAATTTTGCATCCTTGATATTCGAAACAAAATTGAGTTCTGGAATTTCTTTACTTAAATCAATACTCCCATTAAAGTCAAAAGACATGTTTTCATCATGTACGGCTAAAAAACCTGCAAATATTTGATTTTTAAAATTCCCTTTCACTTCAACATTGTTGTATTCGTAATTTTTTATTTCAACTTTCTTAATGTTTCCAACAAGAGTCGCATCTAAGTCTTCTTTAGAAAATCCAGAACCATCAACATTTACATCTAAAGTGATACGCCCTAAATCCTCTTTTAAATCTGCAAACGTTCCTAAATCAAAACCTGTTGAAAGAATATCTCCTTTATAATATGGCATCCCATTTTTCAATTTAAAAGAAATATCTGTAGTCAATGTTCCTAAGCTGGTTTTAAGCGTTCCATAGGTTACAAAATCGTGATAAAAACCAGTAAAATTTCCTTTAAAACGAATTGTTCCTAGGGATTTAAAGTTATCTGGTAGTTGAATAAATTTCTCTTTTACAAAAGGGTAAAGTGGTATTGACTCTAATTTTTCTTTAGTGGATATTAACTTTCTAACCTTAGCGTAGATAAACATATCTTCTGCAACTGGCAATCCAGAGATATCTACATCTCCCCTAAACCTTGTTCCATCATCTATTAGTATGTTTAAATTTCTGGCCTTTAGTTGACTTATGGTCCCCTTAACTTCACCCTCAAATACTAACGATTTATCCAAACATTCTAAAGCCGGAGCGAAATAAAAGAGGTCTTTAAAATCTACTATTGTCGCATTAAAAGTGGAGTTAATTTTAACGTCTGTAATAAAGTTCATTAAATCGTCATAGGTTTTGGTTAAAAAGTTCACCTCCCCATCAATAGAGGAAAAAGGCGTTTTAACTTTTAATTGTTCCGCAAAAATACCTTTTGAAGTTACCTTGGCATTACATGTAAGTTCATCTACTTGAAACCCACTTTGCTCAAAAAATTTCAACCGGTCAATCTTACAGTCAATGCCTTGAGTTAATAAATTGATAGTACTTAACTTTAAATCCAAATAAGAAATTGAAAGGTGATTGTAATCAATGCCACTTTCTAATTGTTCAAAATTTTGATCATCATAATCAAATTTAGATTTATTGAGAATAACGGTATTCATTGCAAAGTACCAGTCGCTTTTGGTACTATCAGGATCGGTTGTATTAAAATGATCAATAATAAATCGAAGATTATTGGTGGCTTCATCTTTATATTTCTGAAGGTTAAAATAAGTGTCCGTTAACTCGATTTCATCCAGCACTATTCGTTGCTCTTTATAAGAAAACTCAGCAATATCAACTGTTAATTTTGAAGCATATAATAGGGTATCTTGATGCAGGTCTTCAACATACAAATCAGTTATAATAAGCCTTTTAAACAAAGAAACATCAATACTCCCAACCGATATTTTAGTGCCTAATTTTTTAGCTAGGGTATTGATATATTGCTGAACAACCAAAGTTTGCACAGCAGCATTGTAGGATGCTAAAGAACCAACTCCTGTAAGAACAAACAGAAACAATAGTAACGCAATTAATATTTTATGCCTTTTTTTAATAATTTTGTACTTTAGATACTCATCTGGTAAAATTAAGCTTAATGGACCAATCTCCCATAATTATTTTAGGTATTGAATCTTCTTGTGATGATACTTCTGCTGCAATAATTAAAGACGGAAAAATTCTTTCTAATGTTGTTGCGAATCAAGCTATTCATGAAGCTTTTGGGGGTGTGGTGCCTGAACTTGCCTCAAGAGCTCACCAACAAAACATTATACCTGTTGTTCATGAGGCAATTCAACAGGCTGGAATTACCAAAGAAAATATTTCTGCCATTGCATTTACAAATGGGCCAGGCTTACTTGGCTCATTATTGGTTGGAAGTTCTTTTGCAAAGGCTTTTGCCTTAGGTATGGATATTCCACTTATTGAAGTCAACCACATGCACGGTCATATTTTAGCTCATTTTATTGAAGAAAAAGACGCCTTTCATACGCCACCTAATTTTCCTTTTATTTGCTTAACAGTGAGTGGTGGCCATACGCAAATTGTAAAAGTTACCGACTATTTTGAAATGGAAGTTTTAGGAGAAACAATTGATGATGCTGCTGGGGAGGCTTTTGACAAAGTTGCTAAAATGCTAAGCCTACCCTACCCTGGAGGACCAGTTTTAGATAAAAAAGCGCAGTTAGGAGATCCTAACAAGTATAAATTTACTCATCCTAAAGTGCCTGGATTTAATTATAGTTTTAGTGGTTTTAAAACTTCTGTTCTTTATTTCTTAAAAAAAGAGTTAAAATTGAATGAGAATTTTATCACTGAAAATATGAATGATATTTGTGCCTCTGTACAAAAAAACATTGTTGATATTTTAATGATTGAATTGAAAAAAGTGATTGCTGAAACAGGCATTAAAAACATTGCTATTGCTGGCGGAGTTTCAGCGAACTCTGAACTTAGAAAGCGATTGGCTTCTTTTAGTCAAAACCACAATGTTTTTATTCCAAAATTTGAATATTGTACTGATAATGCCGGAATGATCGCTATTGCAGGTTATTATAAATTCTTAGATAAAGACTTTACAGCTCAAAATGTTTCTCCAAATGCTCGAATGAAAGTTTAACTACACCAATGATCTCCTTTCCAGGAAATACGTAATTGCGAGGAATGAGGCTCGAATAATGAGGCCATCTTACTCCACAAGAGGTGGCTTTGCTCCTTTGCATTTTGCTCGCAATAATGCGAACAAAAATATAGTGAAACACAACCTCATTCTTAGCTCACTGAGCCTCTATAAGTGCTTTAAAATTCAGTACCAAGACTTTTTATTAAAGCTCCTTTTATCAATAGATTCCGAATCAAGTTCGGATAACTGACAGTTTTTGAAGTTTCTCCTAATGCACTAATGAAAGTTTAACGTAAAAAATGGTTGATTCTATTACAAGATAGCCAATAATACGCTTAAGGGTCCAGCCTAAAAGAACCAGACTATCGTTATTCGTAAATAATTCCATGCTTTATTATTATGTTCTTTTCATTTCAACACAATTCTTCCTAACCTATTAGAATAACTAGTAATCCAGCCCATTCAACTAGAATGTTTATCGTTGTAATTATAAGTTTTATCGATTAAAAAATGAATTTAGTCTGTTTTTATCAATAAAACACACTACCTTTAAAATTATAAAACTATCGATAGGATAGTAAACAAAAACTTTAAAAAAAAAAAATTATGAAAAAACAATTACTATTATGTATTGCAATGTGTATGGTTACATTTGCGATGAATGCACAAGTGAACAAATGTGCAACAATGGATTTACTGGATTCAAGAATTAAAAAAGATCCTTCACTAAAAATCCGAATGGAACAATCAGAAATTGAAACTCAACAATGGATAGCATCTAATAGCAACAAAAAAGGTTTTAAAGCAGTAACCACTATCCCTGTTGTTGTACATGTTATCTATCATGAGGCTGAAGAAAACATTTCTAATGAACAGATTCAATCTCAAATAGATATATTGAATAAAGATTTTAGAAAATTAAATACCGATACTTTAGCGAGTACCCATCCATTCTCACAACATATCGCTGACTCTCAAATCGAATTCTGCCTTGCATCAATTGATCCAGACGGAAATAGCACCACTGGTATTACAAGAACACACACTGATTCAGTAGGATTCGCAGGAAATGGCAGTGAAAAATCTGATACAACTGGCGGCATTAACAATTGGAACGCTTTACATTACTTAAACATATGGGTTGTAAAAATAAACGGTAATTCGACCTTAGGTTACGCACAGTTCCCATATGAATTAGATACAGCATCAAAGACAGATGGTGTTGTAATACACTACCAAGCATTCGGAAATATTGGAACTGCTGGAGGAGGAGTTTTCTCAACTAATGCTAAAGGAAGAACTGCAACACATGAAGTAGGTCACTGGTTGAATTTAAGACACATCTGGGGAGATGAGGCTTGTGGAAATGATTTTGTTGATGATACTAAAACAGCAAAAGAAGACAACAGCTTATGCCCTACATTCCCTCACAATGCTTATAGTTCTTGTAGTGGTTCAGACGCCAACGGAGAAATGTATATGAACTACATGGATTATGTAGATGATCATTGCATGAATATGTTCACTAACGGTCAAAGCACAAGAATGGCTGCAGTATTGAACGGAGATAGATTAGCCCTAAAGTCTTCCAATGGTTGCGGCATTACACAGATAAATGAATTGGCATTTGAAAACAATTTTGCTATTGCTCCTAACCCGAGTAATGGAAAAATTGTAATCAACTCCCTGTCATCCTCAGAAAATACTGATATCGTTGTTTACAATCTTATAGGTTCTAAAGTAGCTGAGATCAGTGCTATCAAAAGTTTTCCCTACACAATAGATTTAAGTGAGTTAAGCAATGGAATTTATTATCTGAAATTCAGCACAGATAACAGAACCACTACTCAGAAAATTTTAATTTCTAAATAAGAAAAATATGAAACCATTAATTTATATGTTGATCACAATTGTTGTTCTGATTGGATGCAAAAGCAGCAATAGTAGCATGGCAGATGCTTCAATAAAAAGTGCACCAATAGCAACTGATAGTTACCGATTCAATATCTCTTTTATCAGTATTGGGTCTGGAACAGACAGAAAAGCTAAAGAGCAGTTTACTAAATTTGTTTCGGAATTTGAGGAAAGAAACAACACCAAAT
The DNA here is from genome assembly GCA_034112225.1 of Flavobacteriales bacterium. Classification (GTDB taxonomy): domain Bacteria; phylum Bacteroidota; class Bacteroidia; order Flavobacteriales_E; family Vicingaceae. The sequence continues at coordinate 23,546 of JAWUVT010000112.1, forward strand.
TGTCCTACGAAACAGTCTCTTGGGGAAGAGAAGGAGAACATGATTACTGTTTTAAATTAACTGAACTGAATACAAAGCAACAAGAAAAATTTATTACAGGACTAAAAGAACTGCTAAAAAATTCAACTTTAGTAAGGTATAACGAAAACGTCCCTTGTAAGAAAAAAAGGTGAACATCGAACGCCTAAATAGCGGCTGTTATGAATTTAAAAACTTCATAACAGCCTTTTTTTTTATCTCTTACAAAATGACATCAGAAACCTCATCCATACCAATATTCCGCTAAAACTATCACTCTAGGTATTACACAGCAAATAAAAATGGCAACGTCACTTCTAGACAGCCTGAGCCTGTCGATGGCTTGGCTTGAGACCTACAACATAAAGAATACACCTTTTTTAGTAATTGTTATTCCGATTGAAGCGTTAGCGGAACATTGCTTCACTCCATTACATTCCGCTCGCAATGACGATAAAATTGAAACTAACCTCCAACAGATTTTTTGATTTCATTAAGTTTCATTAATGCTTCTACTGGAGTTAAGGTGTTAATATCAATATTGATCAACTCCTCTTTAATTTGCTCCAAAATAGGATCATCCAACTGAAAAAAGCTCAATTGCATATCCTCCACATCAATAGCTGTTTTTACTTTTTTTGAGGATCCATTACCCACATGAGAATTTTCTAATTGTTTTAACACTTCGTTAGCCCTCTTGATCATTTTATTAGGCATTCCGGCCATTTTTGCAACGTGTATTCCAAAACTATGGTTACTTCCACCTTGAACTAGTTTTCTTAGAAAGATAATTTTGTTTTTGATTTCTTTAACAGAAACATTATAATTTTTAATTCTACTAAAACTGTTCGTCATGTCATTTAACTCATGATAGTGAGTTGCAAATAAGGTTTTTGCTTTTGCTGTAGGGTGTTCATGTAAATACTCTGCAATACTCCAAGCGATAGAAATTCCATCATAGGTGCTTGTACCTCTACCAATCTCATCTAGTAGAATCAAACTTCTATCTGACAAATTATTTAAAATGCTTGCTGTCTCATTCATCTCTACCATAAAAGTAGATTCTCCTTGAGAGATATTATCCGAAGCTCCAACTCTAGTAAATATTTTATCTACTACTCCTATTTTAGCACTTTTAGCGGGCACAAAACAACCAATTTGCGCTAAGAGTGTTATTAATGCAGTTTGTCTTAATAAAGCAGATTTACCACTCATATTAGGCCCCGTAATCATTATTATTTGTTGAGAACTGTCATCCAAATAAACATCATTAGCAACGTACTCTTCTCCAATCTTTAATTGTTGTTCAATTACCGGATGCCTTCCATCTTTAATCTCTATAACTTTAGAGTTGTTAATTTCTGGTCGAGTATAATTATGGGTAGTCGCTAAATTTGCAAAAGATAGTAAACAGTCTAATTGTGCAATTAATGCTGCATTTAATTGTACGGGAACGATATAATCGGCCAATTCTAACACCAAATCGTTAAAGATTTGAGTTTCTAATTGCAGGATCTTCTCATCAGCTCCTAAAATTTTAGATTCATATTCTTTTAACTCCTCTGTAATGTATCGTTCAGCTTGAGTTAAGGTTTGCTTTCTATGCCACTCTTCAGGCACTTTATCTTTATGGGTGTTTCTAACTTCTATGAAGTAACCAAAGACATTATTAAACCCAATTTTTAAACTTGGAATTCCTGTTTTTTCACTTTCCCGTTCTTGTATTTGAACTAGCGCGTCTTTACCTGAGTTTAAAATTAACCGTAAATCATCCAACTCCTCAGAAACACCTGCATTAATCACATTACCTTTTTGAACGGCAACTGGAGGCTCCTCTTGAATCACATTAACAATCTTGTCTCTAATCAACTCACAAGGATTTAATCGTTCTCCTATTTTTTTAAAAGCTTGATTTTTAGAGGTAGAACACACTTTTTTGATGGGTTGAATAACCGTTAATGCTCTTTTCAGCTGCACTACTTCTCTTGGGTTTATTCTTGCTGTAGCCACTTTAGAGATTAGGCGTTCTAAGTCTCCAATTTCATTAATATTTAAGGCGATTTTTTTCGACAACTCTTCATTTGCTGAAAATTCACTTACAGCATCTAAACGATCATTAATAGGCTGAATATCTTTTAGGGGCAATGCGACCCATCTTTTCAATAAACGGGATCCCATTGGGGATATGGTATGGTCTAAAACATCAATTAATGTGGTTGCATTCTCGTGAGGGGAATAAATCAATTCTAAGTTTCTGATGGTAAACCGATCTAACCATACATATCTATCTTCTTCAATTCTCGCAATAGAAGTAATGTGTTTTGTTTTGTTGTGTTGTGTATCTGACAAGTAATGTAAAACGGCCCCTGCTGCACATATTGCGCCACTCAAGCCTTCAATTCCAAATCCTTTTAGACTCGTTGTTTCAAATTGTTTTTGTAAAATTTCATTTCCAAAATCTTCTGTAAAGGCCCAATCGTCTAAACAAAAGGTATAATATTGATTCCCGAAATTTTCAGTGAATTGTTTTTGTTTATTCCGCTGAAACAAAACTTCTGTGGGCTTAAAGCCAGACAAAAGCTTATCGATATATTCTAAACTTCCTTCTCCTACTAAAAATTCACCGGTAGAAACATCCAAAAAAGAAACCCCACAAGTCTTTTTATCAAAATGTACCGCTGCTAAAAAGTTATTTGATTTATGATCTAAAATTTGATCGCTTAACGTAACCCCAGGGGTAACCAGCTCTGTAACTCCTCTTTTAACAATTTTCTTTTCTTTACTTGGGGCTTCTAATTGATCACAGATGGCCACTCGTAAACCAGCTCTTACTAATTTAGGCAAGTAGGTATTTAATGAATGATGTGGGAAACCAGCCAACTCTAATTTAGAACCTCCATTATTCCTGGCGGTTAAAGTTATGCCTAAAATATTTGCAGCCTTAATGGCATCCTTACCAAAAGTCTCGTAAAAATCGCCCACCCTAAACAACAACATGGCATCAGGATATTTCGCCTTAATACCATTATACTGCTTCATTAATGGGGTTTCTTTATCTTTTATTGCTGCCAAGGTCTATTGCTTTTTAAGTATTAATAACCAACTATCACAAACTTAATAGAAAGAGAAAATATACCCCCCAAATTAAAACTTTAGTTATAAACAGATGTGCATCAAATTGTTAATAGAGTACTCAAAATTCTTAGTTTTACTTTTTGGAATAGACACAAAAAAAAGCCTAACAAACAAAAACAAGTTGACTAAATGATTCAAAGAAAATTAAAAAATGAGGAATTGAACAGAATCTCCATCGATCAATTTAAATCAACTGAAAAAACTCCAATTGTTATTGTTTTAGATAACATTAGAAGTTTAAATAATATTGGTTCTGTTTTTAGGACTGCAGATGCTTTTTTGATTGAAGCCATTTACTTGTGCGGGATAACAGCTCAACCACCTCATAGAGAAATTCAAAAAACGGCTTTAGGGGCTACAGAAAGTGTAGCGTGGAAATATTTTGAATCTACCAATGCTGCTTTAAAAGAATTAAAAGAGAGCGGCTATAAAATAGCGGCTATAGAACAAGCTGAGAATAGTACTTTTTTGAATGATTTTAACGTTTTAAAAGAGGATAAAATAGCGGTAATATTTGGAAATGAGGTGAAAGGTGTTGATCAGGAAGCAATCGACTTAAGTGATGTAGTGATTGAAATTCCTCAATTTGGAACAAAGCATTCTTTAAACATTTCTGTAAGTACTGGAATCGTTATTTGGGAGATTTTTAAGAAGTATAAATAGGTAGTAGTCAATAGCCAATAGTCAATAGTCAATAGTCAATAGTCAATAGTCAATAGTCAATAGTCAATAGTCAATAGTCAATCG
>JAWUVT010000113.1:0-22222 GCA_034112225.1 Flavobacteriales bacterium
AAGTAGTGATTTAAAAACACCTATTAAACAGTGTTAACAATCTCTATTAACCTCTAAACCTTAACAACATAGGGTTGTAAAACAGGGTGTTTAAAAATAAATGTACCCCAAAGCAATTTATTTCAATTGACAACCCACAAACGGCATTGGAAAGTACTTGCAAAACGAATTCAGGATGTCGTCCCTGTATTTTCGGTTAAACTCAGTATCAATTCCAACAGAAAAAAAAGCTACCTAACATTTAAAATTTTTGCTTCGCTAGCTGCGAGGCTATAGTTAAATTAGTACTACTCTTAAATCAAGATCTAGTGAGTAGGAATAGTGAGGAAATAAAATTGGCAAATTTATCACAAATTTTAACTCCTCACCATTAATTAGAAAGAGATTGATTTAAAAGGGACTTCAACAATCTCTGAAAATTCTTCACCAGCCTCTTCCATATCTTCGTCTTCTGCTTCAAAATGCCATTCAATAGTAACCCCATTAGTTTCTTCATGAATTTCTTCTAATAACATCAAAATATCTAAAATAAGTTTAGAGGATGCGGTGTTAAAGTAATCCATTTTAAAAATGGCTTTAGTACTACTTCCTGGAGCAGCTTTATAATCTTCAATCCAGGCTAATAAAGGGTTATAAAATTGAGTAACATCCTCAGGCAAGGATTTTCCGGCAAACTCAAGCGTATGGTTATCCGGGTTTAAAATAACTTTTGGCGTTTCGTCCGTTGCTTCTACACTAATTAATTCCATAATTTAAGTTCTATTTATGTGTGATTTCTGAATAAAAAAGGACATGTTATCATTCAATTTATCGAAATGGTATTCAATTTTATTACCCGTTTTTTTAACAATATCGATAAAACCTAAACCTGCTCCAGATTTTTCGGAGAGCCTACTTTCTTTCATCATTCTTTTGTACTCTTCTTTAATTTCTAATGGACCTAATGAATTAAATTTATCAATCATCAATTTAATAGACTCAATTTTATCGTTTGCAATTGTATTACCCGTTGTAACAGAATAAACATCATCGGTATGGCTGATCATAAATATTCCTCGCCCCGCAAATTGAGATGCACCAGCGACTTCATCATCGGCATGTTTAGCTACATTTTGTAAACACTCAACCATTACGTGATAAACCCTTTTTTTCGTAGTTGGACTATCGGTTGAATCCTCAAATTTCTGCTCTGTCATAGAAGAAAAAGCTTTGGTAATGGTTTGAGTGATTTCCCCTTCATAAACCAACATGATTTTTTGATCTCGAATGGTTCTGTGAAATTTGCTCACAAAATCCATATAATTGTCTCCTACTTTTATAATCGTTTCTCCCATTATTTTTATTTATTACAATTAAAGGTTAATTTTTCATTAAAAAACAAGCACTAAATGCAAGATCAAATCGACCAATCCTTAAAGCGAAATGTGTTATTGCTCCCAAATATAATATTTATCTTATAAGAAGTTGACATTGAATTAATTTAAATTTTAAGATTCGCCATTTAAACCGAATTAATTTTCATAGTTTAGACATTCCGCAAAACAAAAAGCCTACTCCGATTCTTAATTCATCATCTATTATAAAGAATTAGTTACAATTAAATGTCAGTTCATTTCTGGCTATTTTATTAATTATTGCTATCCAATTATGCAGGAAAAAAAAATTGACATACAAGATGTTCGGAAAATAATTGCACTCATCAGTCAACAATATCAATTCGACTTCGGGGAATATGCCATGTCCTCTTTCAAAAGAAGGTTATTGAGGGTTTTAGAGCTTCATAATTTCGATTCAATGGCCCAATTGATTGATCACTTAACCAAAAACAAATCTTTCTTTGAAGTCTTTCTAAAAGAAATTACAGTAAATACTACTGAAATGTTTAGAGATCCTTCTTTCTGGAAGACATTAAAGGAAGACGTTTTTCCTTTAGTAGCAAAATTCCCAACTATTCGGATTTGGCATTCGGGATGTTCTTCGGGCGAAGAAGTTTTTTCCATGGCTATTGCACTAAAAGAAGCAGGTTTGTATGAGAAAACAAAAGTTTTAGCAAGTGATATCAATGAAGATGTAATTGCTAAAGCACTAACAGGTGTCTACCCATATAGACATATGCAATTAAACGAAACTAATTATAAATATTTTGGAGGACAGAATAATTTAAGTGACTATTATACAAAATCTAGTGATAATGTTACTATGGACTTAGAATTACTAAAAAATGTGACCTTTAAAAAAATTGATTTAATTCAGTCTCATCAATACAGCAAGTTTGATATCATTTTATGCCGAAACGTTCTGATTTATTTTAATGTAGAATTACAAGATCGAATTGTAGCAAAATTTTCAAACGATTTAGCGGCCGGTGGCTTTTTAGTTTTGGGATCTAAAGAAACAATAGCTTGGTACAAATCTTACGATTTATACACTGTATTTTCTAGTAAAGAAAGAATCTTTAGAAAAAAACTGATCGACTATGAATTTTAAAAAAAGTAAAAATACACTGTTTAATCTATGAAAAACAGGTGTTGGTCTACACTTCTGAAATATTAAGGAAAAATGTTGAAATGACAAATTGTATTTAACAAAAATAACACTACTTTTAAGGAACTTAACAACTATTAATCTAACTATGAAATCAATACTAACCACACTAATAGCGGCTATTGCTATACTTATTTCAAGTTCATTCAGTCCTTTTTCACCGGATACCAAATACGTAATTATCGTTAATTCAGAAAACACCACTTCTGATCTAACGGCATCTAAAGCTAAACTTATCTTTTTAAGAAAAATTACCAAAAGGTGGAAAGAATTAAATAAAAACATTGTTCCTGTAGATAGAATTGGAGAAGTTCCAATTCGAACGGCTTTCCTCAATAAGATCCTCAAAATGTCGTCAACAGATTTATATAGATATTTTACAGAAAGAGAGCATAAAAATGCTACCGCCGCTCCTTCAAGATTGAGATCGGACGAAGAGGTGGTTAAATATGTTGAAGCAAACATTGGTGCCATTGGATATGTAAACAAAAGCTCGGTTAAAGGGAACGTTAAAGTGGTCTTGAATTTTTAAAATTGTTCAACTGATAAGTTTCCGATTTTGTGATTTCATTTTGAGCATTGCTGAGGCTCTTCTATTTCGACTTTATAGAAGAGGTAGCGTTCACCAACGCCAAAGGAATACTAAAATTGTTAGTTTAGATCGGCTCACATTATTTAATAACAATAGAGAACTTAAGAAATATTGCTAGCACACCACCTTAATTTAATAATGCAAGGGATAAGCCATTCGTTGAAGTTATACAAACAGTCGCTAATTTAAGTAGCGAAAAAACCTAAAAAACCTGGTTTGGTAAAAGAAATTTAAACCAGATCATTAATTGATGGAGAAGTTAATTTACGTGTTTCTTTTCTCGAAACATTTACTTTATCAAACACAAATAATAAGAACTATAAACACAATTAAGTATGAGAAAAATTATTAATAGTTTAGCTGGTAAAATTTTTAGTGGATACATTACAATAGCAATTGTTGCTATCATTTCATTTACCTTTTGTATATCTACATTAGACAATAATGATAAAATCGATAAAAGAATTGCTCAAGTAGGTTTACCTTCTATCCTTTTGTATAAGGATATTAATATGAAAGCCTCTGAAACGGGAAACCTGAGTAGATCATGGATTTTCAATCCATCCAGTAAGGATAAAGACTTGCTCACTAAAAATTTAGAGGAACATTGGCCCCAATTATTTAAAAGGATAAATGCTATTGATGAATATGTTGAGAACCAAGGGCATAGAGATACTATGGCTTTAGTTGAAAAAAACATTCATAAAATGCTGTTGTTAAGTAAGAAGATAACGAAAGCTCTTCCCTACGACTATAGTTACAGTTCTGATGTTTCAGTTGATCTTGCCATTGAATTGTTTGATAAATTGTCCCCAATAGAAGCTCAAACTATCCGAATATTAAACAATGCGATACACACACATAGCAAGAATCTAGAAAGGATGAAAATAGAGAAGGCTAAGGCTGGTAGCTCTTTATCATTAACCCTCTTTATCATGATGATAGTTGTGATTATTACAGGGATAACTTCTTTAATCAGTGCGAAAAGAAAAATTATTAACCCAATTAATGAATTAAAAAGAGTGATTACTGTTGTTTCTACAGGAGAAATGATTGAACTTGAACAACTTCCTTCATCTGATGAAATAAGCGAAATGAGAGAATCTATTCGGGGCATGATTGATGGATTGAAAAAAAGTGCTGGTTTTGCGGTGGAAATTGGAAAAGGGAATTATGGAGTAGAATATGATGCTTTAGGTAAAAATGATGAAATGGGCAATGCGCTCATTGAAATGAGATTAAACCTTGTAAACATTGCTGGTGAGGATGAAAAAAGAGCATGGTCTACGGCCGGAATGGCAAAGTTCGGTGACATCTTAAGGAATACCAATGATGGAGTTGAGGAACTGACAAACAACATTATCAGCAACCTGGTTAGCTATTTAGGGGCTAATCAAGGAGGATTGTTTGTTATTAACGATAGTAAGCCTAAAGATAAATTTCTGGAATTGAAAGCTTGTTATGCTTGGGATAAAAAGAAATTTATAAACATGAGAATTAACGAGGGAGAAGGACTTGTAGGACAAGCTTGGCAAGAAAATGACATGCTTTACATTACAGATGTTCCGGATGATTTTATAAAAATCACTTCTGGGTTAGGAGATGCTAATCCTACTTGTTTTTTAATTGTGCCGCTTACCGTTAATGATGAAATCTTTGGGGTGATAGAAATCGCTTCTTTTAAAAACATGGAAGATTATCAAAAAGATTTTGTTTTCAAATTATGTGAAAGCATTGCCTCCACGCTTTCTACTGCAAAAACTAATGAAAGAACAAAATCATTGTTAGAACATTCACAGCAACAAGCTGAAGAAATGCGCTCACAAGAAGAAGAAATGCGCCAAAATATTGAGGAAATGAATGCTACCCAGGAGGAAATGCAAAGAAAAGAATCTGATTTAACGGCAATTATTAAAGACTTGAAACTTAAAGTTGATAAAAACAAATAAACAAGTCTGAATAAATGTCAAAATTTAAAGCTGTGGTTATTGGTGGTTCTGCTGGGAGTTTTCCTCTTGTTGTGAAAATATTAGCTGCTTTACCCGAGAATTATCCGCTACCGGTTTTTTTATGTTTACATCGGCTAAAACATATCCGTTCTGGATTTTCTGAAGTTTTAAATATTAAATCAAACATGAAAGTGGTTGAACCTTATGATAAACAAAAGATTATGCCTGGATTAGTGTATTTAGCGCCATCTAATTATCATATGTTTATTGAGTCTTCAAGATTGATATCACTTTCTACAGAGGTAATGGTAAAGTATTCTAGACCTTCTATCGACTTATTGTTCGATACGGCATCATATGTTTTTAAAGATAAAATGCTTGGAATTATTTTATCTGGGGCAAATACCGATGGAGCTGAAGGAATAAGGTTAACCAAAGAGCGAGATGGATTTACCATCGTACAAGAACCTACAGAAGCTGGGATTAAAACAATGCCAGAAGCTGCAATAAAAGCGACAACTATTGATAAAGTAATGCCTATTGATGAAATTGTTGATTTTTTATTGGCGCAATAAAAATAGGTTAAAACAATATTTTTAAAACAAAAAAAATGACCAAAGTGTTAGACATCAATTCAAAAGAAACAACGATATTTTTGGATCAACTCATTCAAATTTCTGACTTAAAAGAATTTGCACAGACTCTTTTATGGGGTGTTGCCAAGGAATTTGAGGCTTCACAAGGTGCATTTTTTATCGTAAAAAAACGTCCTAAAAAAAACATTTTAAGTTTTATTGTGGGCTATGCATATCATATACCGGAATCTGAAACCATAGAATATGAATTTGGAGAAGGCTTATCTGGGCAAGTCGCAAAAGAAGGGAAATTAATGAATATTGATACCGTACCTGAGGGTTATATTTCTATTATTTCGGGATTGGGACAAGCCAGTCCTTCTTCTATCATTATATTTCCATTTAAGTCCGAAAATGAGGTGATCGCAGTCATAGAATTAGCTTCTTTCAAAAAAATTGAAAAGCAACAAGAGAACTATTTAAAAGAAATTTCCGAAAAAGTAGAAGCATTATTAGCTAAAATAGTTGAGGGAAATAAATAATTATATTTATGGAGAAATCTAATAAACAAAAAACAAAATATACGATCTTAATTAAAAACTTCGCGAAGTCGTTTTCACTAGGAATCTTGTGCCTAATCTTATTGTGGGTTCTTTCTTTGTATTTTACAAACAATAAGATATCGATAGACAGTATTCTTAAATTTCACAACACCAATCTTGTATTTTTTGTTACCGTAGATTTACTTCCTTTGTTTTTAGCGATTTATGGATTGTATATTTCTAATAAGAGATTTGAAGAAATGACGAAGGTGAAAAAGGCCTTAACTCTTCAAACCGAAAACATTAAAAAAACAGCTCTTTTTGCTGAAAAAATAGGGAACGGTGATTTTGAATATGAATATGCCGTGAATGGAGAAAATGATGTGTTAGGCAATTCCCTAATCGAGATGCGTAATAGTCTCTTAGCATCCAGTAAAAGAGAACAAGACTACAACTGGATAGTTTCTTCGGTATCTGAAGTTGGTGAACTCTTAAGGAGTAATAATGAATTAGTACTCTTAAGTGAGTTGATAATTTCTTTTTTAACTCGTAAAATCAATGCTGTACAAGGAGCTTTTTACATTGTAAACTATGACAATGAAAAGGATGTTTTTATCGAGCTCGTTGGAAGTTATGCTTATAATAAAAAAAAGTATTTTAAAGGGAAATTTTATTTCGGCCAGGGTCTTGTTGGACAGGCAATAATAGAACAAGATACTGTTTATAGGACTGAAATTCCTCAAGATTATGTTTCAATAAGTTCAGGATTACTTGGAGAGCAAAAGCCAAAAGCAATTTTAATTGTTCCCTTAATTAATGAAGAAAAAGTATACGGGGCAGTTGAGTTTGCTGGATTTGAATCGTTTACCCCGCTTCAAATTAAGTTTATCCAAGAATTAAGTGATATCCTAGCCAGAACAATATCTAGCGTTAAGATTAATGAAAACACTGTCCGATTACTCGCAGAAGTTAATAAGAGTCAACAAAGAACACACGTACTTTTAGAGAATGCTTCTGAAGTGATTGGTATTTATGATGCGAAAGGTGTTGTCAGCTACATAAGTCCTTCTGTCCGTAACATCTTAGGTTATGATCCTGAAGATATTATTGGCAAAAATGAAACCGACAGAGTTCATGAAAAAGGAGTGGAAACGGTAAATAAAATGTTTAGTGATTTAAATAAGAATCCTGAAAATCCAGTAACCGTACAATACACTTATATTAGACCGGATGGCAGCAGAATTTGGGTCGAATCAACAGGCCGAAACTTAATTGATAATCCTTCTGTTAATGGAATTTTATTGAATACCATTGATATTACCGAAAGACGCAAGGGAGAGATTGAGCAAAGAGAAAGAGCTAAAATGCAAGCCTTATCAGAAAATTCTCCGGATATCATCTTGCGTTTTGATATCAATTACAATGTCAGTTATATAAATCCAGTCATTACAAAATATACAGGTATTGCGGCAAATAAATTTTTGTCTGTTCATTTAGATAATCTTTCTTTAAAACCAGAGATTATCAGTAAATGGAGAGAAATTATTGCCTCAGTAGTTGCGAAGAGTAAATCATCTATTACCGAAATGGAATTTAATCATCATGCAGATGATAAGCTGTTTATGAAAGTTAGTGCCCTCCCTGAATTTAAAAAGAATGGGGAGTTGGAAAGTGTCTTGATGATCTTACATGACATTACGGATGAAAAAGTTGCAGAGCATACCATTCAAATTGCAAATCGAAAAGTAACTGACAGTATTAATTACGCGCTAAGAATTCAAAACTCTATTCTCCCACAAGAAGTTGTTATACAGGATGTATTTAAAGAATCATTTGTTTTATTTAGACCCAAAGACGTTGTAAGTGGTGATTTCCCTTTCTTCTACCAGAAGGGTTCTGACATCTACTTTGCTGCAGTTGACTGTACTGGACATGGAGTGCCAGGTGCACTGTTGTCAGTTATTGGTTCTCTAATCTTAACAGAATTAGTTACCCATGAAACCTTAACTCCTTCGGTGGTGCTAGACAAACTACATGAATCCGTGGTGAGAACATTACGCCAGGGTCAAATCGGGGGCGAAAATGAAAGAGACGGAATGGACGTTGGCCTCTGTCGATTAAACTTAATAACAGGTGAATTCATGTTCTCAGGAGCTCATCGACCACTTTACATCGTAAGGCATGATCAAAAAGAGGATGAAGAACTCGAACAAATAAAAGGAGATAACTATCCAATTGGAGGGGTTCAATACAGAGGACGTCAGAAATTCACGAATTTTGAAACTACCTTAAAAAAAGGGGATAAAATATTTATTTGTTCTGATGGCTACCCTGATCAATTTGGTGGGGAAGATTCAGAAAATCTTAAAAAAATAGGTCCAAAAAAAATAAGAAAACTATTGGTTGAAAACAAGGATTTAAATATGTTAGAAACTCATACTAAACTTGTTGATTATTTTGATACTTGGAAAGGAGAAAGTAAACAATTAGATGATGTATTGTTTTTAGGGGTTAAATTTATGCCTGTTCAAAGATAAATAAATTTAAAAAATAGACGCTATGACGGAGCTAAGTGATTCAGCATTAGAAAATAAATCTGAGTATATGAAATTTGTTGTCCAATTTCATAAGACTATGGTAGATAAAAAATTAGTCTTGGCCTATGAAGGTGAAGTAACTCAAGACATTACAAAAGCTTTTACATCTATGACTGATAGAAATATCAGGAAAATTGAAAGTGATGAGAAAATTCGAAAAAAAGTTTACCACGTAATGGTTGAATGTTTACAAAACATTGCCAAACATGCTGATGACGATATCGAAGATCTTAAAGATTATGGAGAAGGTGGGCATATTAAATCTGGTATTTTTATTGTTGGGAGTGACAGTAAGGAATATTTTGTTACCTCTGGTAATTTCATCTTGAATAAAAACATTAAAGATTTAACCGATTTACTCGACAACGTAAATGCTCTAGACAAGGATGGATTAAAAGAGTTATATAAATTCAAACTAAAAGAAAGTACTCTTTCTGAAAAAGGAGGAGCTGGATTAGGATTTATTGATATGGCAAAAAAGACTGGGAATCAGTTAGAATATCATTTTGAACCAATAGATGATAAGAGTTCTTTATTTTTACTCAAATCCATAATTAGCAAAGTATAGCAACCCCTTAATTAACTTTAAACCCCCAAATACATGGAACCACTAATTATTTTAGAAACAGACGATACCCCTTCTATTCATTTAGATGCAATAGGAAAATTTGAATTTACAGGAAAATCTCTTCCCGAAGATGTTTCCGTTTTTTATGATCCTGTAATTTCTTGGATTTCGGAATATGCTGAGATTGCAACAACAGAATCTAAATTTATTTTTAAGATGACTTATTTTAATACCGCTTCGTCTAAAATATTATTAGATATCTTTATGCAATTAGAAGAAATGCATCTCGCTGGAAAATCGATTTCAATTGAATGGAATTTTGGAGAAGATGATGAAGATATGGAAGAAGCTGGAGAAGAGTATTCGGAAATTGTAGAAGTCGCTTTTACATTTTTATCTTATTAATAAATGTTTGTATAGGATTAGACGTCCTTCATAATAAAATGATTAAAAAAATAAATATACTTGAGCTGAAAGAACTCAATCGTTTTGTATTAGAAACCTACGGTATGGATTTTACAAAATTTTCTTTAGCCGCTTACCGAAGAAGACTAATTCAGGCTTGTCATCATTTAGAAATGAATTCTATTGAGGCTTTATTAAATAGCCTTAAATCTCCAGATTTTTTTGAGCTTTTCTTAAAAGAAATGGTTGTTGAAGTTACTGAAATGTTTAGAGACCCCTCTTTTTGGAGGAGATTAAAGTTAGAATTAAAAGAAAGGTATCAGAATACTTCTCGGTTACGAATATGGATTGCTGGTGGCTCTTCAGGACAGGAATTATTATCCTTGTTAATTCTGTTAAAAGAAATTAATTTTTTTGACAAAACAAAAGTTACCACAACGGAAATCCACAGCAAGGTATTTGAAACGGTTAAAAAGCTAAAATACCCGATTAAAAGTCTTGAAATTACACGAAGTAATTTTGAACGTTTAGAGTTTAATAATTCTATAGAAGATTTTTATACGATCGAAAACGACACCGTAACATTTGAAAAGTCGTTACTTAATAATGTGGTTTTCAATACTCATTTATTAGACTCCAATGAATTATTAGCCGATAAATTTGATCTAATTTTATGCCGGAACGTCCTTTTATATTACAATCAAAATACTCAAAAAAAAATTATTGAGAAATTTTCTAAGTCTCTTTTATCAAAGGGGAAATTGGCAATTGGGATAAAAGAAGCTTTAGTTAATCTTAATTCTCAACGCTTGTTTTCAATTTTAAGTGACGAAGAAAAAATATATGAAAAAAGGTATCTCGCAGATAATCCATCCCTAATTTCTTAATCGTTTAGCTGGCAAAGGTAATTTCTTATCGCGCAACCAAAACACTTTACGATGCTGTGCAAAAAAGTGTGAATAGCGTGCACAAAAAGTGTGTCTGAACTGCGAATCAATCAGCTCAAAAACTATACACTAAATAAAGAGAGAGGATTGAATTAACAACCGTACAATTACTTAATTACACTAAAATTATTGGTAATGGTTTCACCGTGTTCATCAACAATAGTAAGTACATGACGACCAATTGATGGCTCTATTTCTAGTTGATGAAAATGAGTTGTTGTTGTAATATATTCATTATCAATGTGCCAAAATATTTCTGTTTCTGGATTGCGATGAGCAACTTCAAAAACCAATTTACCTTTAGAGCCATTAATGTTTCTTGCTAGAGCTAATTCTTTTAGGTTATTCGGGTAAATCATCTCCATGTTCTGCTGCTGGGCTTCACAACCTTCTTTAAATTCTGGTAGGGTTTTATAATTTACATTCTTCTTTTTATAATACCATTCCCATACAGGCGGTAAAACAAACCAAGATTTTCGTTTCATTTTATCAATAGGATAACAATCGTTATTTACCAAATACGCTTCATTTTCATCTAAATGAACCCATCTGTGGAAGGTACATACTTTGGTTTTTAATCCGGCTTCGGGCACCCAAAGAGAATCGGATTGTTCACACCATAAAGCACTCCGCATTCCGCTTTTTGTACAAACTGGCAATTGCTCCATTTCATCGTAAGGTGTAGAAAACCAAGTTGTAGCTGGCAGTTTTTTAAAGACATTAAATAACAACGGTGCTGCGGCACTAATTCCTGTTAACCCAGATTTACCTTCTCCTGAAGCATTACCCACCCAAGCAATTACTACAAATTGTGGGGTTACCCCTACTGCCCAAGCATCTCTATGTCCAAAGCTTGTGCCTGTTTTCCAAGCGATTTTCCGTGATGATGAAAAATTTTCCCACCCTCTTTCTTCTCTTGGCCGATGTAAATCCGACATCACATTAAAAGTGGTAGCTATTGATGCGGCACTGTAAATGGATGAATTGGTCAACTCTTCTTTTTTTTCTTTTGAATTGTGGTGATAATTCAATTTGGAATAATCTTGAGGGTTGTATTTTCCGTTATATTTGGTGTAATTATTTAAGGTTCTCGCCATGCTTCCATAGATGCTTGCTAAATCATTTATAGTCGTTTCTGCTCCTCCTAAAATCAAAGACAATCCATAATGGTCTGCCGTTTTATTAATGGTTGACATTTTTAGGTCTTTTAGCTTTGTATGAAATCGTTGAACTCCGTATTGCTTTAGCATTCTTACCGCAGGTATGTTTAAGGAACGTATCAATGCATTATCTGCCGCTACTGCGCCATCATATCGTTTGTTAAAATTTTTAGGTGTATAGCTTGAATATTGTGTTGGAATATCGGCTAAAAGTGTTTTCGGAAGGATTTCTCCGGCATCTAACATGGCAGCATAAAGCAAGGGTTTTAGAATACTCCCCGTACTTCTGGGAGCAGTAACCATATCTACCTCTCCTCCTTTTTTAGTCTTGCTATTCCCCACGTATGCCAGTACATTTCCTGTTTTAACTTCCATAACCAAAACACTTGCATTGTGAATATCACTCCTTACCATTCTTTGAAAATGACTATGTAACACTTGCGATACCTGATCTTGTAACTTTAGATCAAGAGTAGTTACAATTCTTTTTCCAATTTGTCTTTCTTTAATAGCTCTAGTTAATAGATGTCTTGCTTTTTGATGGAGTGGCTTGGGCTTTAATGGTAATGGTTCTTGTTTGGCTAATTCGCAAGTGGTGGCATCAATTTTATTGGCCAACAGTAATTTATCTAATAATCGATTTCTTTTGGCGCGTAGTAATTCATGGTTTTTGCCAGGATAGATTAATGAAGGGGCATTGGGTAAAACGGCTAATGTGGTCATTTCTCCCCAGGATAACAATTGTGGACTTCTTTGATAATACCTCCACGCTGCAGCTTCTAAGCCTACTACATTTCCTCCAAATGGAGCATGAGAGGCATAAAGTTTTAAGATTTCTTTTTTGGATAAGCGAACTTCTAATCGAGTGGCTAAAAAAAGTTCTTTGATTTTTTCAAAAATTGTTCTGCTTCTATTCTTTCTAGACAGTCGAACAACTTGCATGGTTAATGTACTTCCGCCTCTTTTTACTCCACCATTTTTAACATTAGCCACAAGTGCTTTGACTAATGAAACAGGGTTTACCCCAAAATGGTGGTGAAAATATTCGTCTTCAAACATTAAAATAGCGTCCTCAAACTTTGGAGGAACAACTTCTATTTTAGGAAACCGCCATTGTCCGTCAGTTGCAATAGTTGCGCTTAGCAATGCCTTATTTTTAGCTTCTATTACAGTACTATAGGGCGTATTAAAGAGCTTCGTTGGCAAGCATAATGCAAACCACCCAAGTAGTAAACATACTACAACTAACTTTATTTTATGCTGAGCAAAAAAATAACTCATTCTAATCTTCTGCTCCAACTACCTCAACCCATCTCCCTGGAATTAATGATTGAATAGTATTGTCATACATGGCTCCACATTTAACACTAGGCAAATAAAAACGACCTTGATAAGAGGCATTCAATAACACGCTAAAAGTTCGTTTCTTATCTTTAGATAGGTCAAAGAAGGAGTACACTCTGTCATCTCTAATGTCTTGGTACCTTGGCTTATCTTTTATTTTTATGGTTTGAATTTCATCCATTCTCACATTTCTTATTTCCCATCCTGAAGGGAAAATTTGATCCAATACCATTTCTTTGTAATCGCCTCTAATACCAGGATGAGTAATGGTCACCTCAGCCATAAAATCAGATCCTTGTTCTAATCTTGTTGGGTCAATTACATTGCCTTCAAGACTTAAGTAGTTAACTTTTACCTTTAAATCACTTTGAGTCAAGGTTTCATTGCCCATTAAAGGAATTCCGGTTAACATCAAGTTGGTAAACAGAGGAGCTTCACCTTTATTTTGGACACGAATACTTCCATTGACTATTCCATCTACTGTTACCAAGTGTTTTCGTATTGGTTTTTCGTCTGAACTCACCCGTTCTGTTTTACCATTTAATGTTAGTTCGTAAGCAATATCAGGGTTTCCCTCGTTAGATCCAATGAACTTTCCTGCAGCTAACAAACAATATGCAGTGGTTTGCGTACTCATCCATTGTTGAGAAGTCATTTTTTTAGACAAGTCTTTTAGCAAAAGAAAAGCCTTTCTTTTATTTCCCATCAACACCATTGTTTCTAAAATCATGGCCTGATCTCTTTCTACACTTCCGTAAGTATAGGAGAACTTATCATAAGCCGTTACAGTTGATGTTAAATCGGCTACTATTTCGTTGGCGACCTTCCCTTTTCCAGCTAATAAGTAGGCGGCTGCTAACCTCCATTTAGTTAATGTGTTTAACTCTTTCATTCCTCGTAGCCTGTTCATTGCTCCTAAAGCCGGTTTTTTAGCTAAGGCCAATGTATACAACCGGTAAGCTTGTATCATCTCTCCATCTCTTCTACTGTGTGCATCGTATTGGTTAGATTTACGAACCCACTCATTGGCTTTCATTCGTTGGTATTTTACCCAATTATTTAAAAACCCAACTGGCAGCTTATACCCTTTGTTTTTAGCTTCAATCATAAAGTGACCACCGTAGTTTGTCCCCCACTCACTATCGGAATACTCTCCTGGCCAATAACTCAACCCTCCATTAGCGGTTTGGAAAGTTTTTAAGCGTTTTATTCCTTTTTTTATGTTCTCCTCTATTGCTTGTTTTTTATCCTCGCTTAAGGCAACTAAACCCGTTAAATATAATTGGGGAAATACGGATGAAGTTGTTTGCTCTACACATCCATAGGGATAATGAATCAAGTATTTCAATCTGTTTTCTAATCCCATTGATGGAATTGAAGAAACTTCTAACACTCCTGCTCTTGTTCCTGAAATTCCAATTGGGGTATAATCCGTTTCCCAGATTTTACCAGGAGCAGCCATTCCATCAACAACTTTATTTACCGAAGGGTTTGGCATCCGAACATCTAATTCCATTTCGTAAGTTGCTTTTTCTCCGCCACCTGTAACCGTAATTTTAACTGTTGCCATTCCAATTTTCTTGGCCACATCAATATCAAACGCTACAAGTTGATCTCCTTCTTGGCTAAAAGTTATGGTTTTAGTGTTGCTTCCATTTACTTTTAAGATTGCATTGGTTTCTACGGTAACTTTTACTTGCTTAATTTTCTTTGACATTGCAAAAACAGTAACTGGAAGTTTAACCTTTTCGGTAGGGCCTAAAACTCTTGGTAAAGTAGCCAATACCATTAACGGCTTTTTAACGGCTGTAGTTTTTTCTGCAGATCCATAAGCGCCATCTTGTCCTGCAACAACCATTGTTCGAACAGAGCCAATGTAATTGGGCATTTTAAATTTAATGGTTTTCTCGTCTCCTCCCTTTAATTCAAAGGGACCAAAATATTTAACAACAGGTTGAAATCGATTGGCTTTTTTAGCCCCTTTATTCGTTAAGAATTCATCTCCACCTAAGGCTAACAAACCAGCCATTTCTCCAGAAAATGCGCCAACAACATATTTGTACATGTCCCAAGTTTTAATGCTCAACGCTTCTTTCGCATAAAAAGCTTTCCAAGGGTTTGGTGTTTTAAAACGGGTTAAATCCAATAGGCCATCATCTACCACCGCAATGGTAAAGGTCATGTTTTTTCCATTTTTCTCACTCACCTTTATTGCTACCTCTTCTTCAGGAACCAACACTTCTGGCATAAGAATAACTGGTTCTAAATGTGTTGCTGGATCTTCTACTTCAATAGATTGAATTCCGTAGAGTCTGATGGGTAAGTTATTTTCTGTTTGACTGTGAGGCTGTATTAATGAAATGTTCACAAATACATTCGGAGCCATATCAGCAGTAGCTTCAAAAGTAAATTTGTTTCCATCAGCTAGCTCTACCCACCTGGTATTAATCACTTTTGAACCGGATTCTAAACTTACTAAAGCTCTTCCAATTTTACCCGCTGGCAAATCAACGGTAACGTCTTCACCTACAGTATACTTTTCTTTGTCTGTTGTAAAATTTAACATTTCAGCGCCTCCTGGTCCTCCAGAACTGTTGTTCCACCAACCTTTATAACTAAAATAAACTACTTGACCTGAACTGTGACCTGTAACTGGGTCTGTTACTCTAATAAACCTACGCCCCCAATATTCATCGCCAACGTTTAACTCATAAATGGCTTTACCATTTTTAGTATCTACATAGTCGGTTTTAATTTTACTGTTACTTCTACTGCTTACATATTTTGCTAAATCAAAATCACTGGATCTTTCCCACCACCATCTCCATCTCACATCATAGATTTCAATTTTAACGTTACTTCTATTTACAGGGTTTCCTTCTTCATCAACAGTAACAATTTTTATTAAATTTTTCTCATTAGAAAATAAGGCTGCATTCCATCCTTCTCCTTCAGGAATCTTTAAGCCTACATATCCATTGTAAGGTGAATATTTCATGACATAACTATCCACACTAAAATCTCCTCCGGCTTCGAAAGCACGTGTTTTAAATTGTGCTCTTAACATACCTGGAGCACTTTTCTTCACCTTAATTTCAGGATAAACAGTGGCCATTCCTTCCTGATTTAATCTTCCTTCAAAAACCTTTTGCTCTTCACTCTCAAACTCTTTTGAAGGGTCATCAAAACTATATTTTTCAAAGCCATCAAACCTTGTGGTTCCTTTTACCAAGGTCATTTCAATAGCTGCTTTTAATCCTTTAGCTGTAGCACCGTGTAACCACTTTACCGAAAGTTCTCCCGTTTTATCTTTAGCGCTTAATATTTCAGTTCCAAAATCTAATTTAATTTTTAATCGATTGGGTTTTATCGCTTCAATTTTAATGGTTTTAGTAAAGGTAGATCCTCCAACTTTAACTTTTGCTAACCAATTTCCTGTAGGGGATTCGGCATCTGTTTTCATTCTAAAATCATACAAGCCGTTTACTGAATTGGTTTTCACTTTTCTTTCAAACAATTGGTTTTCTGGTGTGTAAAGTTCCATAACCACAGGGTGTGTTGCGGGGATCACTTTATTCTTGTCGGCCAACATAAAGGCCACAAATAAAGAATCTCCAGGTCTCCATACTCCACGTTCGCCATAGATAAATCCTTTCACTCCTTTTTTTGCAGCTTGTCCGTTTACATCAAACATACTAGTGGATAATGATTCTCCATCATCCAACCTCAGGTACCCTTTTTGTTTTCCTAAAGAGGCTACTAATAAAAAGGGTTTCTTTCCGACTTTAATTGTTGCAAAACCATCTGCGTTTGTAGTACCAGCGGCAATAATTTGGTGCTGGTAATTGTACAGTTTCACCTCAACTCCTGATAGACTTTCTGTAGATTTTAAATCCGTAATGGCAACCGTAATGGCATTGGTGTTTCCTCCTTTTGCTATAATTCCTAAATCGGAGGCAAAAACGTTTCGTACAACAGTACGATTGGTTCTCATGTAGTAAGATTTCTTACACGGATTGTCTCTTTCCTTCCACTCATAATCATGATTATAACCCTCGTAATCATCATAGTAGTCATCATAATAAGAGGTGTTTGGCCCCTCATATTTTGCTTCTTCGCGGTCTTCTCCTACGTATTCAAAATCATCTTGGGTTTCTTTTTCTCCGCAAGGGTAAAGCGAGTGCTTTTTACTGAAACTAATGTTTACGCGATAAAGTGCTCCAGGGTCAACTTCAATAATTTTAGAAAGGTCTAAAGAGAAGGCATTCCAACTTCCATAATCTATGGGTTTATCTGATTCTAGTTTCACTTCTTCTTTGTAAACAATTCTCCCTACTCGTTTCATTTCTCTAGCGCCATCAAATTGATTGACCTGAAAAAATTGCGACACATTAGCTTCATAAACTTTAATGATCTTCACATTTACGGCACTGAGGTTAACGGCCTTAAATGGAAAAATTAATCCGTTTGTGCTTGGAAGAATTACACCATTACCAATTACCTCAATGGCTGGTTTGGTGTTGAAAAAAGTTAAGGATTTGCTAAACGGATCATTCATTTGGTAGTTTAAGGTATTCCTTACTCCATCTGTAACCACCAACTTAGCAACGCCAGTAATTCTACTTTCTGGATAGACTTTTACTTCATTTCTATTCATTTCTATTCTTAACGCTTCTCCTGATGAAAAATAAACTAAGCCTTCTAAATCTTGATTCCTTTTTATTGGATCAGAAAACCGGATGGATACGTATTGGTTGGGTTGTTGAAATACACGAACATTCATTACTTTAAAATCACCTAAAGCAGGAATTTCAATGTCCATTTCTCCATTCTCGTCAGCACCAATATTTTTGGCTTGCCATTCTAAAGAGACGCTTCCTTTATCTTCGGTTCTTAAAATGCTATCCACTACAAAGCTGTGCTGTCTATTGTCACTCGCATGTTCCCAAACTATTTTTAATGCATCGTTGTTTTGAGATGCTGTAAACAAGGCTTCTATTGCTGTAGGTGTAGCAACATCAGCGCTTAAAATTGATCCTTTTAATTTTTGCCATTTTAAATCTACATCTTCATAGGCTTCTATCCCATTAAAATGAACATCAACGGCTTGTATAATGGTTTGGAATTGAAATGCTAACACTTCCAAATCCTTTGGTACTTCCATCAAGTTGGAAAGGTCAAATTCAACTGCAACTACTTCTCCTGAAGGCAACATTTCTGTTGGTTTAAAAACGACGGTTTGGTTATCTTGCCAGTAGACTTCTCCTTTAATGTTCGGATCAAAATCAAATAAGGTTGCTGCAATTTTATCGGTTTGCTTTTCGGCAGCTACCTCTTCTCTTAAATGAACTATAATTTTAGCTTCTTTAGAAATTACGCCTGATGTAAAACCTGAAATGTATCCTGTAAATGCTGGATCAATTTTAGTGGTTTCTTTAGTGCCATCTCTAAAAATGCTAACCAATGTAAGAGCTACTGCTAAGAGTATCGCGATAATGATTGCAATCCTTTTCTTCATAATTCAAAATTTTAAATGAATGTAAGGCAATATACGAGATAATCAAATTTTATTTTTATTCTGTTCCTTTTTTTTTAATGACCGATTTTAGAACTATTCCCTTAAAAATAGGTGCTGCTTCCGACTAATATTTTATATTTGCTCTCCACTAAAAATAAAATATTGAATATGAAACAAATTATAATCGTTCTAATGGCAATTGCAGGCTTTAGCTGTTCTTCTAATGATACTGGAACTTCTACAAATGCTGAAAACGTAATTGTTGCTCGTTTTTTAACTGATATTTCTTCTTTAGTCGATAATTCCGAAAAAGGAAAGAACCCTATTCCAACTTTTATTGAAGAAGCAAAACAAACTTCAGATAATTGGCACCTCCTGACTAAAGAAAACATTAATGATTTATTAGTAAAAGCAAAAAAATATAGCCACTGTGTAATAACTACTGGCGACCACACCATTGTTAAAATAACAGCGTTAGAAAATTGCCAGCAATCGGCTTCTTGGGGGGCTTGTATTCCTTTTGCTGAGGGGTACGTTAAAAAAGACAATTTAGTTCATCAAGCTAATTATATGAATTACATTATTGGTAAACCTGATGCTCAAGAGAGAATTATCTTTTTGTTTAAGTAAGCATCAAAAATATGCCTTTAGTTAGGGTTGACAAAAAGTCTAAATTCACACTAAATTCTTATCCAGTGTTCTCCCTTTGTGAACAGTTTTATTTTTTGTAATCTTTCTATACAATTAGGCACTTTCTTATGACAGCAATTACTCAATAGAAACCATCATTCCTGTTATCTTTAATTCATTTACTTTGATCGTATCGGTTCCAAATTCCTTATCAACTTCTCTAAGTAAAAAAGAGCAGGTTACTTTTTGATTTTTCACTTTTTTCATTCGAGCTTTTAAACTCACCTTAAAGATGCGTGTTCCTGATATTTCTTGAAGGGATTCTTTAATAATTTTAATTTTAGAAAATTGAACAGTTTGTCCTTCAGCCACTCGTTTTTCTATCCAATTAGCTAACTTAAGGTAGTTTGCATCTGCTGAATCTGGAACGTAAATTAAGTTTTGAATTTGTTCGTTGATATTTGCTGTAAATTCAACAGGAATTTCTTTATCCATTAAAAGGTTTAGATAATCTTCTAAGTCTTTTAATTTTTGCGCTACCAACTGTTCATTTATTTCAATTTTATACGCTTCAGAATTCCCTACACTCAGCTCTTCGGAGAACTCTTTTTCTGTTTTGAAAGTTTCTTCTTCGCCAAAAGTTTCTTCATCCCTAGCAGAACTACAGCTTAGCATAATGATGCTTAGTATAAAAAGTATGTTTGTGAACCTTATTTTCATTACCTCATAAATTTCATTGTGCTAATTTTATCTCCTTCATACTCTGATTCTACTATTTTAATGGACTTCAGAGAGCGTGTTGGTAAAGTTAACTGATTAACAAATTCTTTTTTATTATACAATTCAATTGCCACTCCTTCTTCACTAAGGTAATAGATTTTAGCATTGTCGTGTATCATTTCTTTTAACTGATTTCTTCTAGTTTTCCAATCTTTGACATTAGATGTAGAAAAAATATGGATAATTCTCGCGTAATCATCTGATGCCAACATCACATTTTCATGATAATTACTGGTTAAGATATTTCGTTTAACGAGTTGAGGTTTGTAATAATTTCCTTTGACTTGAAATTCTACATATTCTCCTTCTCCTTGAAAGCAATTGTTAATTAGCTTACTATTTTTAGGGGTTTCGTTTTCTAAGATTAATTGTAATTGTATGCCTGAATCTTTAATCGGTAAATGAGTAGTCTTGTCTATAAAACAAAAACTATATGTAGTTGGTTTCGCGTAATTCTGATAAAGTATAATCGCAATAGCGAGTATAGTACTTGCCAGTATAGCATATTTTAGTTTTAAAGGTAGCTTATTTACTGCTTTTACTTCAACTGGTTCTGCTGCATTTTCATTTAAAAAATGTTTCCATCCTTTATAGCCAGCATACTGAGCTATTACATTAATGGCATCTATCCGCGGCAGCTTTTCTTGCTGAGTTTTTACATGGGTATAGAACCATTTCTCACTAATACTTGCGCCTACTTTTTCGTACAATTCATCTCTAAAAAAAGCAATGTCCTCTCCTTTCCATTCTTCTATTTTAGCGGATGTTTCTGGGTGTTTTTTTCGGAACTCAGTAGATACTTGAGCAAGTAATTGTTCAAAATATTTTCTATCTGCTGAAGTCACGCTCAAAAATACTCCTATTTTTTAATTAATACTTCTTATTATTCATCACATTAAGTACGCCCTAATTATCCGCTATGTGCAGCGTATTTTCTCTTTGTAAATTAATTTACAATTGTACTACACCTAATCTACAAAGCATTTCCATCGATCCTCCATAGGTTTGTTCTCATCGAAACAGTTCGATAAGCATCTAAAATTATCTCTTATGAAAAATGCAAAAAAAATCTTCCCAATTCTCTTTTCTTTATTCCTGATCGGTTGTGCCAATTCTTCTAATGAAAACCAACAGGTTGATGCTTCTTTTAAAACTGAAAAAGAAATGTCAATAGCCTCTGCTCATGAAGAAATATCAACCGGAGGAAACCAACAAGGTGTGCTACCAGTTTCTTCTATAGCCTCAAAAGTAGATCCTCATAGTCCTAACAAGTTCATTCGAACGGCCAATTTAAAATTTAAAGTGAAAAAGGTAAGTGATGCAACTTATGCTATCGAATCTATTGTCTCTAAATTTTCGGGGTATGTGGTACATACAGCTCTTCAAACTAAGATCGATTATTCCACAAATACATTAATCGCTCCTGATACGCTCCAAGAATCTATTCACTACAAGGTATATAATGATATTATCATTAAAATCCCTAATTATAATTTAGATACAAGCTTAAAGGAAATGGCTAACCATATTGATTTTTTAGATTACAGGACCATAGAGGCGAATGATATTACCTTAAAACTTCTTTCTTCGAAGTTAGCAGAACAACGAAAACAACAACATCAGAAAAGGCTACAACAGGGTATTGATAAAAAAGGTAAAAAATTAACCTCAATAGCTGAAGCTGAAAAAAGCTTAAATGAGGTGATGATGGCTAAAGATGCTGCTTATTTAAGACAACTGGAACTTAATAATGCGGTAGAATTTAGTACTATAAATCTTCATATCTATCAAAACTCTTCTGTTAGAAAGGAAATTCATAGGAAAGAAACTACAACTCCTTATCAATTAGATTTAACCGAACAGTTGATCTCTAACCTCTTTTTTGGCTGGACAATTTTAATGAAAGTATTTTTATTTTTAATAAAGTTTTGGAGCTTCTTTCTAGTTATTTTTGGCATCTATTTTACCGTAATTTATTTTAAAAGAAATCCGGCTTAATAGACAAAAAGGAGTCTGTATTTGATTAAATATTTCCAAGTGGACAAAAAGGAGTCTACTTAATTTACGTTAC
>JAWUVT010000114.1:0-12816 GCA_034112225.1 Flavobacteriales bacterium
AGGAGTAGAATAGGCCAAATAATGACCTTAAATGATGCGTAAAAATTACTTAATATTGTCATAACCTTACTTTTTTGATTACATGATATTACGTACGTGTTAATACGTAACCAAAGTACGAAGAATTAAAATAGAATCCAACAGTAAATTTAGTCCAAACTGTATTTTATCAAGACAGGCGTATTTTATCACCTGTTAAATGTGCTTTTTTAGAGTTGGTCGTCTCTACTTTTTTGTGCGTATATCTAACCTGATTCTAAAAAAAGGAATTAGAAATAGACCAATAAGATCTTAAAGAGAAGTGTGAAATATAGGGGTGTTTTTATGCTCTTAGTTGGCGTAATGAATAGAATGTAGAACATGAGAAGATGTCTTGCCCCTGAAAAAAGTTGACTTAATAAAATGCAAAAGTCAATACATAATGGAGAGAAGAAAAAAACAAAGTTCCCGCTTAACCTATAGTGAAGCATTTAAAAGGCAAGTTGTATTCGAGTTTGAGTCTGGCCTATCAAATTAAGCAACAGGAAATCGAAAATAGGGTATACCGAGAAATTGCTGTGTGGAGAGTTGGTTAGAAAAACAGGGTAAATTAGAGTGTCATAACTATTCAACTAGAGGAATACCAATGAACGATAAAGACAAAAAATGGCCATAAAGATGTCGCTAGATTAAAACTGGACCATTGGTATAATTAGGTTGAAGAGTCGCAATTTAACAGCATTTCCATTTCTCTACAAATGTCTTAGTGTCCAATATTGAACTCTTTCAAGACTAAATGTGCAAATGCTTCAGTAGTTATTTAATGCTAAAATTAAAGCGTTCAGCGCAAAATTTAGAGGCGTTAGGGAGGTGAAATTCTTCGAGCGCCTTTTTTACTCCCTAACTTTTACGTGTGAGCCATAGTTGTGGCTGCTTTTTTTGAGTACATGCTAGCTAATTCTAAAAAAATGGAATAGAATTTGACCAATAATAACTTAAACGGAAGCGTAACAGTACTTCATTGTTTTATCATCTTATTTGGCTTAACAAATAGAATGGAGTTCTAATAAACTACAAAACGCGTAAAGTTTTGTAGTTTATTTTTTTAGCAAGAACAGCATACTAAGTGGTGTTTTTTTGGAGGATGGACCTGCTTATTTAGCCGCAAATACATTTGGTGTGGGTTGTTCTTCCTGGCTACATAAACCCTAGCTCTAATTGAGCTTCTTCACTCATCATGGACTTGTCCCATGTAGGTTCCCAAGCCATTTCTACTCCTGCAGTTTTTACGCTCCACATATCCTCAACCTTTTGTCTAACTTCTTCGGGCATACTTTCAGCTACCGGACAAGAAGGGGAGGTTAACGTCATCACAATCTTAACGTTAAAATCATCATCCACATTAATTTCGTAGATTAATCCCAATTCGTAAACGTCAACAGGAATTTCGGGATCAAAAATTGTTTTTAAGGTTTCTATGATTAAGCCTTCAACGTCTTTTTTAGAAATTTCTTTTTTATGTTCATCCATATTTTTATGCTTTTGCTTGAAATGCAATTGAATACATTTTAATTTGTTTTACCATGGCTAATAAGCCATTGCTTCTTGTTGGTGATAAATGTTCTTGTAATCCGATCTGATCAATAAAAAACAATTCAGATTCGGCAATTTCCTTAGGGGTGTGGTTCGAGAAGACTCTAATCACTAGTCCAATAATGCCTTTCGTAATAATTGCGTCACTATCTGCAGAAAAAACAATCTTATTGTCATTTAATTCAGCATATAGCCAAACTTTGGATTGACATCCTTTGATTAAATTTTCTTCAACTTTATATTCTTTCTTGATAATTGGTAAATCTTTACCCAGTTCAATAATGTGCTCGTATTTGTCCATCCACTCATCAAATAGTGCAAACTCTTCAATTATTTCGTTTTGTTTTTCTTTAATCGTTGTCAAGTTCATCAAGTAAAAAGTTTATTAAGATTTAATCAATCCGGATAATGTTTTGGATATTTCTTCAGAAAGTTCAACTGCGGGTTTAAATTGTTCATCCGAAACAAGGTTTAATTCTTTAGCTAAAGAGCGCATTGATCGAACTTCTCCGCAGGATCCTTTTGAAAGGTCTAGGAATTGTTGAAATTCTTTATTTGGCAGTCTTTCATATCCTTCAGCTATCTTATTCATTACGGAAAAGGCTGCTGTTTGTAATTGATTTTTATATCCAAATCAGTATGGTTTTCCAATAGTTTGTAGACGATGAGGGTTAGTTTTTTGGATTTTTGACAAGCAATACTATCTTCAAATCTAAACTTCATTTTCTTGCACTTTTATCTTTAACAAATCTTTCCTTAGGTTAACATTTTAATTGCTCTTTTCAGTGCCGTAATAAAAGCATCTATTTCTTCAACGGTATTGTAAAATGCAAAAGAAGCCCTTGCCGTCCCAGGAATACCAAGTCTGTTCATTAAGGGCTCTGTACAGTGATGTCCTGTACGAATAGCAATGCCTAATTTGTCAACGATCAGTCCAATATCTGAAGGATGCGTTCCTTCAACAATAAAGGATAAAACGCTTGCTTTTTTTGAAGCTTCCCCGATGATACGAACCCCTTCAATTTGTTTGATTTGTGCTGTCGCGTAAGTTAATAACTCCTGTTCATAAGCTTCAATGTTGTCAATTCCTATCGAATTCATGTAGTTGATTGCTGCCGCCAATCCAATTCCTCCAGCAATGTTTGGTGTTCCTGCTTCTAAT
The DNA here is from genome assembly GCA_034112225.1 of Flavobacteriales bacterium. Taxonomy (GTDB): domain Bacteria; phylum Bacteroidota; class Bacteroidia; order Flavobacteriales_E; family Vicingaceae. The sequence continues at coordinate 2,735 of JAWUVT010000114.1, forward strand.
TTGTGAGGGAGTGTGTTGTAGGTAGTCTTTTCGAAAGTAACGGTCTTAATCATATCTCCACCACCCTGATAAGGCGGTAAGTCATTTAATATCGCTTCTTTTCCATAAAGAATTCCAACACCTGTTGGGCCAAACATTTTATGACCGGAAAAAACATAGAAATCACAATCTAATTCTTGAACATCAACTTTTTTATGGGGAACAGCCTGTGCGCCATCAATTAAAACTAGCGCACCATTTTGATGTGTTTTTTCAATGATTTCTTTTACAGGAATAATTGTTCCTAAGGTATTTGAAACATGAGTTACAGCAACCAATTTGGTTTTTTCGGAAAGTAAAGCTTCAAATTCTTCCATTAAGAATTCTCCTTTATCATTGATAGGAACCACTTTTAGAAGCGCTCCTTTTTCTTCGCAAATCATTTGCCAAGGCACAATGTTGGAGTGATGCTCCATTGTTGAGATGATGATCTCGTCTCCTTTTTGGAGGAATTTTTTTCCAAAACTTGCCGCCACTAAGTTGATGCTTTCAGTCGTTCCTGAAGTAAAAATTACTTCGTGGTCGTTTTCTGCATTAATAAATGCTTGAACAGTCTTTCTTGCATTTTCGTAAGCTGTTGTCGCCTCTTGGCTCAGCGTGTGAATCCCTCTATGAATATTACTGTTTTCATATTCGTAATAATGAGAAATCGCATCAATTACCTGTTGAGGTTTTTGAGAAGAAGCGCCATTGTCTAAATAAACCAATGGTTTTCCATTCACTTCACGAGAAAGGATAGTGAAATCACTTCTAATTTTTTCTATGTTGAGTATTTCAGTTTTTGGTGTCATAATTTAAAAACCTATTTTTTTAAGTACTACATCAAACCTCTCAGCTTTATAAAGTGTTTGGATGACTGTTAATCCAACGAGAAAACCCCATAGGCTTAACTATTTTTTAAGCATACGTTTCACTTTCTCTTAATTCTTAAACCGAGTATCAATTTCTGTATCGATATAGGCTTTCAGCGCAGGAACACTCACTCTATCTAACGCATCTTTTACAAATGCAGTAATCATCATGTTGATAGCGCTTCTTTTACTAACTCCACGCGCACGTAAATAGAAAAGAGCTTCATCATCTAATTGACCAATGGTACAACCGTGACTACATTTAACGTCATCAGCATAAATTTCTAACTCTGGTTTAGAGTTAATCACTGCATCATCGGTGAGTAAGATATTATTGTTTTGTTGAAATGCGTTTGTTTTTTGCGCATCTCGTCTAACGAATACTTTTCCATTAAAAACACCAACAGACTGGTCATCTAAAATGCCTTTGTAAACCTCATTAGAATTACAGTTAGGTTTTAAATGATCAACCATTGTGTGATTGTCAATGTGGTTTTTAGCTTCGCCTAAATAAATGCCATTCAAGTTCGTTTCACAACCCTCACCTTGTACTTCAATGTTTAAGTTGTTTCGAATCAAAGTTCCTTGAAGTGTAATTGTATTGATCGTAAAATTACTGTCTTTACGCTGGTATACTTGCTCGTTAGAAATCTGGTAACTGTTCCCTTCTTTGTTTTGAATTTTGTTGTATTCTACTTGAGAATTTGGGTTCAAGAAAAATTCAGAAACATTGTTGGTAAAACTTTCTTCACCTTGAAGATTAACAAATGACTCTATAATTTTAACAGCAGAATTATCGTGTGCTTTTACGATCGTTCTTGTGTTTGAAATTAGCTGATCACTATTGGTGATATTAAGAATGTGAATTGGTTTTTCAATCACTGCATTTTTAGCTAAATCAATGTAAACACCATCCGTAAAACAAAGGGTGTTTAAGGCCGTAAAAAGTTCGGTTTCAGTTTTCGCTATTGCCCCTAAATGATCTTTGATAAATCCATCAGATTCTTGAATTACTTTCTTTAGAGAACTTATTTTTAATCCGTTTGCGGTTTCTATTGTTGATAAATCTGCTCTAAAAAAACCATTGACCAAAACAACGACATCAGCATCTAATCCAGGAATTAAATAACTTGAAATATCGATGTTGGCATCAGAAGCTTCATGCTGAATACCGTACGTTTTATTAATGATTTTCCCAATTCTAGTGTATTTCCAGTATTCTGTTCTTGAGGTAGGAAATTCTAAGTTTTCTAGTGCTTTTTTAGCATTAGTTCTTAAGTCTTGGGCAAACTGTGGCTCGTTAGAAAAGTCTAATTCATTTAGACTTTCTAAAAGCATATCTTTTTTTGTCAATTCTGTTGTAGTCATGTTCAGGAATGTTAAATTTTAAGTTGTAAATTTTAAATGAAACTGAATTCAGCATTCATAATTTATAATTCAACTTCTTCTTTAATCCAATCGTAACCTTTCTCCTCTAACTCTAGAGCCAATTCTTTTCCTCCAGTTTTTACAATTTTACCATTGTAAAGCACGTGAACAAAATCAGGAATGATATAATCTAATAATCTTTGGTAATGCGTAATAACGATCGTTGCATTGTCTTTAGACTTTAAGGTGTTTACCCCATTGGCAACAATCCTTAATGCATCAATATCTAATCCAGAATCCGTCTCATCTAAGATGGCCAATTTGGGCGATAACATTGCCATTTGGAAGATTTCATTTCTTTTCTTTTCTCCACCGGAAAAACCTTCGTTTACCGATCTTGAGGCTAATTTTGAGTCTAATTCCACTAAAGCAGACTTTTCTTTCACCTTTGCTAAGAATTCTTTTGCAGTGATTGCATCCTGACCTTTATGCGCTCTAGTTTCGTTAATTGCCGTTTTTAAGAAATTAATGTTACTTACTCCTGGGATTTCAATTGGGTATTGAAAAGCTAAGAAAAGTCCTTCTCTTGCTCTGTCCTCTGGACTCATTTCCAGAATGTCATTACCAGAAAAATGAACTTCCCCTTTGGTTACTTCATACTCTTCTCTTCCAGCTAAAACTGCGGATAAAGTACTTTTTCCAGAACCATTTGGTCCCATAATCGCATGAACTTCTCCAGCTTTAATTTCTAAATTAATTCCTTTAAGAATTTCTTTATCGTCAATGTTCGCGTGTAAATCTTTTATTTTTAACATATAGCGGTTGTCAAGTGTGAACGTTCTAACGGTTGATCGTTAAAAACGAATTAACTATTTTTTTAAGGTTGTTTTTAAATCTGTAATTAATTTACTAATCAGTTCAACTGTGAAATCACAATCACCAATTCGTGTATCTTTTTTTATATCAATGTCATCTCATTCAAAAGCAATGAAATGTTGTGCTCTTCATTTATCACAAGCGCATTTTGCCACGCTTGTATTTCTTTAACTGTTTTTAGAACCCATTAACTATTTAAAAGGAAGAAGTTCTAACGTTAAAAAATTTTAACTATCCAACACTTCCTTCTAAACTGATTTCTAATAATTTTTGAGCCTCAACAGCAAACTCCATTGGCAGTTGATTTAATACATCTTTACAATAACCATTCACAATTAAGGTAATTGCTTTTTCGGTACTAATTCCTCTTTGATTGCAATAGAATATTTGATCTTCTCCAATTTTAGAAGTAGTGGCTTCGTGTTCAACTTTTGCAGTACTGTTTTTTGTTTCAATGTATGGAAAAGTGTGTGCTCCACATTGATCGCCCATTAATAAGGAATCACATTGAGTAAAATTTCTTGCGTGTTTTGCGTTCTTATTGATTTGGATTAATCCTCGCTAAGAGTTGTTACTGTATGCAGCAGAAATTCCTTTTGAGATGACTGTACTTTTTGTGTTTTTTCCTAAATGAATCATCTTTGTACCGGTATCGGCTTGTTGATGATTGTTGGTGACCGCAACAGAGAAAAATTCTCCGATGGAGTTGTCTCCTTTTAAGATGCAAGAAGGGTACTTCCAAGTAACGGCAGAACCTGTTTCTACTTGAGTCCAAGAAATGTTAGATCCAGTATGACAGATGCCTCTTTTGGTTACAAAATTGTAGATTCCTCCAAGACCTTCTTTGTTTCCGGGGTACCAGTTTTGAACCGTAGAGTATTTGATTTCAGCACCATCTAAAGAAACCAATTCAACAACAGCTGCGTGCAATTGATTTTCATCTCTTGTTGGTGCAGTACATCCTTCCAAGTAACTTACATAGCTGTCTTCATCGGCAACTAATAATGTTCTTTCAAACTGACCAGTGTTGGCTTCGTTAATTCTAAAGTAAGTAGAGAGTTCCATTGGACATTTAACTCCTTTAGGAATGTAGCAAAAAGAACCGTCAGAGAATACTGCGGCATTTAATGCTGCATAAAAATTATCAGTACTCGGAACAACAGATCCTAAGTATTGTTGAACCAATTCTGGATGATTTTGAACAGCATCACTAAAAGATCCAAAAATAATTCCTAAGTCACCTAATTTATCTTGAAATGAGGTTTTTACAGAAACAGAATCCATTACGAAATCCACCGCAACTCCGCTGAGTGTTTTTTGCTCGTCCATTGAGATTCCCAACTTGTCCATTGTTGCTTTTAACTCTGGATCAACATCGTCCCAATCTACATCAACCTTGTCTTTTGGTGCTGCGTAGTAAGAAATGGCTTGAAAATCAATTTCTGGATAATCTACATGCGCCCAATCTTTTTCAACCATGGTTTCCCAGTGGGCAAATGCTTTTAATCTAAAATCTAACAACCACTCTGGTTCATTCTTTTTAGAAGAAATTAACCGAACAACATCTTCGTTTAAACCAACAGGTATTACTTCTGATTCAATATCAGTTGTAAACCCATATTTGTATTCTTGATTTTCTTCTAACTGTTTTCCAAGTTCGTCCTCAGTGTATGCGACTACTTTTTTCATATCAATCTATCTATTTATTATAGTGAAAAACTCTCACCACAACCGCAAGTTCTGCTTGCATTTGGATTAACAAAAACGAAACCTTTGCCATTTAAACCGCCAGAAAAATCTAGCTCTGTTCCTGCAAGGTATAGGATGCTTTTTTTGTCGCATACTATTTTTACGCCTTTGTCTTCAAATTCTTTATCGTCATCATTAACGATGTGGTCAAAACTCATATCATAAGTTAAACCTGAACACCCACCACCTTTTACACCAACGCGAATAAAACTGCCCTTTGGAGCGTCATCTTCTGCCATTAGTGTGATGGCTTTGTTCTTTGCATTTTCTGAAACTGTTATCATAATCTCTTATTTAGATTCATTCTAAACTAAGGCAAAAGTACCTAAAATGTGGTAGTGTGCAAAGTTTTTTGAAGATAATTAAAATTAAATAAGCATGTATTTTTTAATTCAGTGCTTGGACTGTTAAAAATCAATAGTAGACCGCTTATAACCGTTTCTTGTCTGCGTATTCAAAAAAAAAGAATCAACTTCCAAAGTTAGGAGGGAGAATAGGATACTCTTGAATGTTTCCATAAAAATATTGGGGTTAATAATCTGACGTTTTGTGTTTACTCTCTATCATCAAAATGGCAGCAAAGGGTTCTCGTAAATGCTAAATTAACCAACTGTTAGTAATGAGTTGCTGAAAGCTATTTTACGCCCCTCTTTCTTTCCTAACCCCTCGAACCTAGTACTTTTCCCTCCTCTAGACTGCTACATCTCTTTAGCACCCTAACTTTTGCAAGTGAGCCAAAGCAACTTTATGGGAAGTGAAGAGGAAGGTTGTTCATTTCTCTTGATTTATTCCAATTAGTGGGAAAGGAAGAGGAATAAGGAAAGGGTGTCATTGTAAACTTGCTTACTTTTGCCGCATGTTAGAAAATAAAAATGAAAAACCAGTAAGTGAATTGGATGAATTGGGTGAGTTTGGCTTAATTAAACACTTAACAGAAAACATTGTGTTGCAAAATGCATCCTCTAAAAAAGGAGTTGGAGATGATGCTGCGGTGATTGAATATGAGAACAAACAAACTGTCGTTTCTACAGATTTGTTGGTGGAAGGCATTCATTTTGATTTGTTGTATATGCCGATGAAGCACTTGGGGTATAAGGCCGTTTCGGTTAATCTTTCTGATATTTATGCGATGAATGCAGTGCCTAAACAAATTACGGTTTCCTTGGCGGTTTCTAACAGAATGTCGGTAGAAGCATTGGAAGAATTGTATGAAGGAATATTATTGGCTTGTAACATCTATGGGGTAGATTTAGTTGGTGGAGATACAACCACTTCTACATCAGGATTAATTATTAGCATTACAGCTATCGGTGCAGGAGAAAAAGATAAATTGGTGTACAGAGATGGAGCCAAAGAGAATGATTTAATTTGTGTTTCGGGAGATTTAGGGGGAGCCTTTATGGGCCTTCAATTGTTAGAGCGGGAAAAGCAAATATTTAATGAGAATGAGAATGCGAAAGTTCAACCCGATTTTTCAGGGTATGATTACGTATTAGAAAGACAGTTGAAACCTGAGCCAAGAAAAGATGTAATTGACATGTTTACGGAGATTGGTGTTCAGCCAACTGCTATGATTGATGTCTCTGATGGTTTATCTTCAGATTTAATTCACATTTGCCAGCAATCGGAAGTTGGTTGTACAATTTATGAGGATAAAATTCCTATCGATTATACCACCATGAATGCTGCTGAAGAAATGAAGTTGGATCCTGTGGTTTGTGCCTTGAATGGGGGGGAAGATTATGAGTTGATGTTTACCATTTCTTTAGCCGATTACGAAAAAATAAAAGAGCAAAAAAGAGTCGCTGTTATTGGACATATTACTTCTGATAAAGGCTCTTATCAATTCGTTTCTAAAGATGAAAAAGTTCATGAATTAAACGCATCAGGATGGGATGCGATTCTCAAAAAGAACTAAGTATTTATTGGCAATGCCTTACCATTTTTAGCGCACTTCAATCGCAAAATCAAAGGCATTTCCCCTTGTTTTGGAGATATTTTTAATACTTACATTATGGGAAACAAGCAGACAGACTATTCCATTTTGGATTTGGTCTTAATCTCAAAAGGAAAATCATTACGTCAAACGTTTGAGGACTCTTTAGCACTGGCCCAACTGGCTGATACGAGCGGTTATTGTCGCTATTGGTTGGCAGAGCACCATAACTCGGAGGCTATAGGTTGTAGTGCTACGTCTATTTTAATTGGTAAGCTTGCCGAAGGAACCCAACGCATTCGAGTAGGTTCTGGAGGGATTATGTTGCCCAATCACTCCCCATTAATTATTGCCGAACAATTTGGCACCTTGGGAACGCTCTATCCCAACAGAATTGACTTGGGGTTAGGTCGTGCGCCAGGAACAGATCAAACTACTGCAACTGCTATTCGTACTGATTTTTACCAAGCGGCAATGAACTTTCCCGCTGAAGTTAAAAAAATTCAAAACTACTTTTCAATCGAGAATGCTACCCAGCAGGTACGAGCGAACGTGGCTGAAGGAGTTTTAGTTCCGCTCTATATTTTAGGTTCGAGTACAGACAGTGCGCATTTGGCAGCAAAGAAAGGGTTGCCATACGCATTTGCCAGTCATTTTTCAAGCGCACAACTCCTAAAGGCCTTGGAAATTTATCGACGTGAATTTCAACCTTCCAGTGCTTTAGCTCAACCGTATACCCTTGCAGGAATCACTGTTATCATTGCAGATACAGATGCCGAAGCCGAATATATTTCTACGTCTTATTACACCAGAGTGATTGGAATTCTTACCGGAAATAGAGGACAAGTGGAAGCCCCTTTTCAAATGACCAATGAGCTACGGAAAATCATTGCTCAACCTGCCGTTCAACAAATGACTCAATACGCCTTTATTGGAAGTAAGGAAACGGTTAAAAATAAAGTCAACACTTTTATTAAAAATACTCAAGTGAATGAACTCATGGTTGCTACACATGTTTATGCTGCTCAAGATCGAATAAAATCCTATGCCCTTTTTGCTGAAATGATGCGCGAATTAAATGCAGCGGTTGTTCAGTGAAAAATAATGCTCTTCGTTAGGTGGGATGTACTGTCTAACTAAAGTCTAGCATTTTATTGCGGGGTAATTTTTTAGACCCCTACCATTTTCTACTTTCAAACACCGATTGGATCAGCTGAACAGATAGGTTTTACGGAGCCCTCCTGAATCCAGTTAAAAGTATGAAACAACTCATTTTTATGAAATTTGTTCTGCTTTTTGGGATGCATTCTCTACCATGCTGATAAATTCTTTTAATGGTACTCGATGTACAAAGGCTGCGGTTCTAACACTAATAAATTGAGTTAAGAATTTACGAAAGCCATATCCTCCAACTCTTTTTACTCCAAATATTTCCATAATTCCTGCGATGTCTCCATGTTCTTTTAGAATTTCTGAGACCATTGTTTTTGCTGTGATTTTCATAACGATTAGATTTTAATTATTTGTTTATCTTCGGTAAATATAAACCGTTGACTATGGTCAACGACCAAATAAAAAATCAATTATTTTATGAAAATAGGTGAAATAGCAGAAAAAACAGGGGTTTCTAGGGATGCAGTGCGGCTGTATGAGAAGTTAGGGTTACTAAATAAGGTGACCAGACCTTATGAGTACAATAATTACAAAGATTATGCAAAAGAGAACGTAATTCGTATTCGCATGATTAAAGAAATGCAAAGAATAGGCCTAAAATTAAAAGAATGTAAAGGAGTTATTGACGCTTTGGTCAATGACGAAATGGATGTGAATACTCGAAAGCAATTTATAAAGGATAAAATAGAAGAGGTTAAAAACAAAATTGCTTCATTAGAACAGGTGACTTCATTTCTTCAAGAACACTTAGACAATGATTGTGCTTACAATAGCGATGCTATGATCGCAAAATTAAAAGGGTGACATAACGAGTCCATCAGTTTCACTATTCTGAGGGGAGCTTGCGGACTTTCATTTGTTATGCAGTAAGAGACTCAATTGTGAGGCGTTAAAAATTATTTACAACCACTAAATATCCGGATTACCCATAGGCCAACTCTAAATACTTATTGGTTAGATACTGGCTTAACGTTTTTAATGAGATCGTTAATTGCGTCCCAAAGGTCAATTCTTTTCTCCAATGCTTGTTTTGCAACGGTTAATGTTTCATCCCACTTTTGCTCGTCATTGCCACAAAGTTCTGAGATCATTTTTAGTGAAAGGGGACCGTGTTCATCTCCGTCCAATTCTATATGTCGCTCAAGATAATAGGTTAGCTTGCTGTAGGATTTTTTTTCCGAATCTGCCGATTTCAGGATTTCAATAAACATATCTGGGATAACATCTTCTCGACCAAATGTAAAGGCAGAAGCAACTAGATGAGGTTTATTGGTTTCAATAATTGAAAACGAAAACCTCACGAATTCAGCTACTCTTTTATCAATATTGAGCTGCGTCAATGCATATTCAATTGAATGATTAGCTTCAATAAGACGTATGAAATTATGAATCTCACTTGTATTGGCATTGGCTTGTGTCATTGCATCCAAATACATTTCGAAATGACTTTTTGGTTCGCCTAATTCATTGAGGTCACTTTCTTCTGCGTGAACGATTTCATTTATAAATCTTGAAAGCGTTGGGTTTTTAGACGGAACCCAAGGAATTTGAACAGTTGTTAATTTTATTTGAAGAGATTTTAAAAGTGACATAAAATCCCAAACCGCAAATACGTGATTCTCCATAAACACTTTAATGTCATTTACATGCTTTAGATTTTCATAAAGTTGATGACGCTGTAATTGATTTCTTAATTCGGAAATTTCGCTTTCTATATGTTGTATCCTATTCATTTTTTTTTTGCTGGTATGTAATGTTTCATGCAAGTTGAGGTAGCATCCTAAAGGGACTATTCACGAGGCACCTTATGCATGTTGCACAAGTTGACAAAGATAAGAAAACGAGGACTATTTAAATGCGAAAGGGAAAAAAGGCTTAACAAAAGAACATGGATTGAACCGTGTAAAAAAAGTGCCTTTAAAATCAGTAAGGAAAGGCCTTTTTTTGAAAATTAGAAAGGGGTACAACGACCTTGATGGTTTCTAAAAGTTCAACTATCGAAAAACTACATTAAAATTTTCAGAAACATGGTCATAGTCATTTATTGTTAGTTTACCCTTTTCCTGTCTTATTAAAACTAATTGATCACT
>JAWUVT010000115.1:0-9607 GCA_034112225.1 Flavobacteriales bacterium
TAGTCTACTTCAAATTTATTTGTTGAGATGATTGATTCGTTATTTTAGACACACTTTTTTGTACGGTATCTCTATTTTTAAAAGTTCTCTTAAACTCTTTATTTAAACGCTCTATCCAATTGGTAGTATCGATCATTCTCCTAATTTTTGGATGATAATTTAAATAAGAAAAATAGAGTTCATTCATTTCATTGTCTACCAAGTTTCCAATGTGTCTATATTTCATTTTCCATTGACTAGCAAAATAAGTTAATCGTCTCAAAGCCTCCCTTTTATTATCTTCAAGTCGATCAAGATCAAAGACCTCTTTTAAATCTGAAGCAATCTCTTCTTTGTGTTTTGACGCTATTTTATTAAGAATATTCCTTTTTAAATGTACCACACACTTTTGGTGTTCTGTTTTTTTGTAAACTAAAGGAATTACAGCATCTAATCCTGTTAAATTATCTGAAACAATGATACCTATACGCTCTACACCTCATTCTTTTATACTCAGTAATGTATCCTTCCAACCACTAGCAGTTTCTGTAGGAATACTTTCAATAGCCATTAAACGGATCTAACAATAAATTAGGGAGCAGGGCTTAGTGACGTAAGTAATTTAGTCCACCTAAACAGGAAGAATTTCACATCCTAACACCCCTTAATTTTGCTCTGAACGCCTTAGTTTTAGCATTAAATAATTTACTTCTATGCTTAAAAGAGTTTAATATTGGCACATAATGCCTCTGTATAGACATGGAGATTGTATTCTATGAGTTAAATGGAGTCTTTCCAACTTTAGGATAGCAATGGGCTAGTTTTATTCTAGGGCTTAACGTGACGGAAAGACCTCTTTTACGTTTTATCTAAAGGAATACAGACTTGGCCCCTTAGTGGAAAGTCCTTATTTTTTATTTCGGGGGGAGTGCGTTGGAATGCGAGAGTTCCTCTTCGAATTCTTTAGGATGTTGCTGCTTCTCTACTTAATAGAAATGAATCTTCTCTTTTATTGTGTGGTGCTTTGAACTCTAAAAACATGCGAAGTTCCTTTTAAGACAATAAATAACGCGCGAACTCTTTGTCCCCATTCTATATTTTTTAAGACTAATGCCAAGTGAATCCCTCTAATTTATTGTTTGATCCGATTTTAGGTGTCTTTTGTTTAAAAGAAAAAGGAAGGGTTAAAATAGGTAATAAAGTTGGAGGGAAATAATACGTAGAAAATTCGAGCTTTGTTTACCTTGTTTTTAAGGTGGATAGTTTCTTGAAGCCCTGTTTCTTGGCCCCTTCATTTTTACGAAATTACTTGATGTGGAAGATTGAGTAGGGGGTATTGTTCTTGGTGGTATAGATTTTATTTCTTCTTCGCATACCCTTCATTAATACTTCCAATATAATTTAAGAGGTTTTCTTTTCCAGCTTTTCCAGCAGCAGAAGTGGCAAAAGAGATGGGCATTTCTTCCCAGTATTTTAACATTTCTTTTTTGTAAGCCAGTAGATTTCTGTTCAGTTTAGAACTCGTTAACTTGTCTGTTTTGGTGAAAACAATAGAAAAAGGAACGCCTTTTTCCCCCAACCATTCCATAAAATCTAAATCAATTTGTTGGGCGGCTAATCTTGAATCGATCAACACAAAAAGGTTCAGCAAGGTTTCTCTTTTTAAGATGTAATCAGAGATAAAAGCTTCCCATTTTATTCGGTTTTTTTTAGACGTTTTGGCGTAACCATAACCAGGCAAATCTACAAAGTAGAACTCCTCATTAATCATAAAATGATTAATCAATTGAGTCTTTCCAGGAGTCTGTGAGGTTTTGGCTAATTTTTTATGATCGGTGATGTAATTAATTAAGGAAGATTTCCCAACATTAGACCTTCCAATAAAAGCATACTCACCTCTGTCAGCCTCTGGACAAAGAGAAAGTTTCGTATTACTGATTACAAATTCTGCTGTTTTAATTTTCATTGTTCATCTTTTGTCATCCCGACCATGTTTTGCGAAACGAGCAAAAGCTTGGAGGGATCTAGTTAATTAATAGCTATAAAGTTAAAAGATTTCTCTGTTTCACTTCTTTGTTACTCCATTTGGAATGACAATCTAGTCTGATAAGCTTGTAAAATTAGTCATTTCATCATTAGTTTTTCAGCACTATGGATGGATTTCTGCATTAAAGAAAGTTGGCGGATAAATGGAGTGCTTTGAACCTCTTTTTTTGCTGACAGCTGTTTTTCTTCCCACCCTCTACCACGCCCTGTTTTGCTAAAGGTTGTAACATTTTGTATGGGTTTACGTTCAAAAGTTATCAACAAAGTGGTAGGATGTGGTAAGTAGTGGTAAAAAATGAATTACCTTTACTTTTTCAATTAATAAACACTTGAAGATTAGCAGCTTGTAATGACAAATTTCATTGGAGAATTCGATTGTAAACTAGACGCCAAAGGAAGGCTTATGCTTCCGTCTAGTTTGAGAAAGCAGCTGGATCCAGCTGCCCAAGAGAGCTTTGTGATGAATCGTGGCTTTGAAAAATGTTTGGTGTTGTATCCGAAAAACGATTGGAAATACATCAGTGAGGAAGTGAATAAGCTGAATCAATATGTAAAAAAGAATAGAGAGTTTACTCGCTATTTCTACCGTGGAGCAACAGAGTTGGCACTAGATGGAACTGGAAGATTGTTGTTTCCAAAAAGATTGTTTGATTACGCTGGAGTGCAAAAGGAAGTGGTGTTGTTTGCACACGGTAATAAAATTGAGATTTGGGACAAAGAAGCTTACGATAATTTGTTGACGGATGAGCCGGATGAGTTTGCAAGCTTAGCAGAAGAGGTGATGGGGAATGCAACTAATAAAGAAGAAGATGGAAGAGTATCATAATCCTGTATTGCTGCACGAGTCGGTTGACGGCATGGACATTAAGGGCGATGAAATTTGCGTGGATGTGACTTTTGGTGGCGGCGGACATTCTAAAGAGATTTTAAAAAGATTAGGCAAGGAAGGTAAGTTGTTTGGTTTTGATCAAGATAAAGATGCCGAACGAAATGCCTTACCTGACGACCGGTTTGAATTGGTGAAACAGAATTTCCGGTATTTGAAAAATTTTTTAAGATTTCATCAGGCAGTACCTGTGGATTGCATTTTGGCGGATTTAGGAGTTTCTTCTCATCAATTTAATGAGGGAGAAAGAGGTTTCTCCATTCGGTTTGAAGGCCCATTGGATATGCGAATGAATCAGAGTGGAGATTTAACTGCTGCGGATATTATTAACAAGTATACGGAGCAAGATTTGATTCGGATTTTCAAAGAATACGGAGAGGTAAGGAATGCTCAGAAGTTGGTTTTTGAAATTATTAACACCAGAGAAGCTGGACCGATAACAAGAACGCAAGAGTTGATTGAAATTATTGAAGATTGTGTTCCAGGAAAGTTTCGGAACAAATATTTGGCGCAAGTTTTTCAGGCCTTAAGGATAGAGGTGAATGATGAGATGGCAGCGTTAAAAGACCTGTTGACTCAAAGCTATGAGGTGTTAAAGCCAGGTGGAAGATTGGTTGTGATTACCTATCACTCCTTAGAAGATCGCTTGGTGAAGAACTTTTTTAAGAAAGGAAAATTTGAAGGAGAATTAGAAAAAGACTTTTTTGGAAATCCACAACTAAGGTTTAAGCAGATCAATAGAAAGCCAATTGTGCCTTCGGACGAAGAGCTTAAGATTAACAATAGAGCGAGGAGTGCAAAGCTTCGAGTGGGTGAGAAGTTGTGAAGGTTGATTTTCACTAACTACTAACTACTGACTACTGACTACTGAATACTATAATGAATACATTTAAGAAAGAAGATCGACCAGCCGTAAAAAAAGAAGCGAGTAACGTTTCCAGGTCTTTGGCGAATATATTTTCTGGTAACTTTTTATCGAAAGACAATGTGGTAGGTTTTCTTCCCTTCATCTTTTTCTTAACGTTTATCGGAATTCTTTACATCGCTAATGGTTACTATGCAGAAAAAGTAGTGAGAGATTTATATAAGACAGGGAATGATGTAAAAGAGTTAAGATCAGAATACATTACGATCAAGTCAGAGTTAAATTATAAAAGTAAACAGTCGCAGGTTGCACAAGCAACGAAAGCGATTGAGGTGTATGAGTCTACTACACCTCCCACAAAAATTGTGGTAGACGAAGAGGCGTTGGAGAAAATAGGAGGAATTAATTAAGATGAAAGATAAGCAAATCATATTCTCAAGAGTGTACCTGGTTTACGGGATGATTTGTCTGTTTGCCCTAATTATTTTGGGGCAAGTTGTTAATGTTCAGGTTGTTCAGGGGGATAAGTGGAGATCGAAAGAAGAGGCTTTAACGCGGAATTATCGCGAGATAGATGCCGTTCGAGGCAATATTTATGCTGCAGACGAAAGCTTGTTGGCGACTTCAATACCAAAATATGAAGTTCGTTTTGATGCCAATACCGATGCGTTAACAGATACCTATTTTAATGAAAACGTAGGTTTATTAGCAGATCAATTGGCTCAATTGTTTCCTGAAAATTCAAAGTCGGAATACCTTGCGGATTTAAAGATGGCTCGTGTTAAGGGAAAACGGTATCATTTGATTAAGAGGAATGTGAAGTTTACGGAATTGAAAATATTAAAGGACTTCCCCATTTTTAGAAAAGGAAAATACAAAGGTGGTTTTATTTATGTGCAACAAAATAAGCGCGTAAAACCTTTTAATATTTTGGCAGCAAGAACAATTGGTTACGAAAGAGAAGGGAGTAATGTGGGGTTGGAAGGTGCTTACAGTAAGGAGTTGAGCGGTGTAAAAGGAGAACAGTGGATGCAGAAAATATCTGGAGGAGTTTGGATGCCGATTAGTGAGAACGGAGGTAAAGAACCAGAAGATGGAAGTGATGTGTATACGACAATTGATGTAAACATTCAAGATGTTGCTGAAAACGCATTGTTAAATCAATTGGAAAAACATCAAGCAGACCATGGTTGTGTGGCGCTAATGGAGGTGGCAACTGGAGATGTAAAGGCAATTGCAAATTTGAAAAGAAATAAGGATGGAACCTATTATGAAAGTTACAACTATGCAGTAGGAGAGAGTACTGAGCCAGGATCTACATTTAAGTTGGCTTCTTTAATGGCTGCTTTTGAAGATGGGTATTTAGAGTTGGATGATGTGGTGGATACTGAGGATGGAACTACTAAATTTTATGATCAAACCATGAGGGATTCTCATAAAGGAGGGTATGGTAAAATTTCGATCAAAGAGTCTTTTGTGAAATCGTCAAATGTGGCAATTTCCAAAGCTATTAATCGCGTTTACGCTTCAAATCCTCAGGGTTTTGTGGATAGGCTTTGTAAAATGAATCTCAATAAAAAATTGGGAATTGAAATAGCTGGAGAAGGGGCACCTTTAATTAAGAGTATTGACGATGAGTCGTGGTCTGGGATTTCTATCCCTTGGATGTCAATTGGGTATGAAACTCAAATGACGCCACTACAGATTTTAACTTTTTACAATGCAGTGGCCAATGAAGGAAAGATGGTGAGACCAAGGTTTGTGACTGAGATTCGTCAGAGTGGAAAGCTGGTTAAAAAGTTTGATACTGAAGTAATCAATAACTCCATTTGTTCTAAGAAAACAATTGAGATGGCTAAGGAGATGCTGGAAGGGGTTGTTGAGGAGGGTACTGCTAGGAACTTAAAAAACTCAAGGTATAAAATTGCGGGAAAAACAGGGACGGCTCAAATTGCAAATTCAAAATATGGATATAAGGGAGAAGGTTATGAGGGGAAGGTGAGTCATCAAGGTTCGTTTGTGGGTTATTTTCCTGCGGACAATCCAAAGTATACCTGCATTGTGGTGGTGAATGCGCCGTCAAAGAATGTGTACTATGGGAATTTAGTTGCAGGACCAATTTTTAAAGAAGTTGCCGATAAGGTGTATGCCAGTAGTATCCAGATCCATGACCAATTAGAAAAAAAGGAGCATTTAGCCGTTTCAAGAATTCCCTATGCAAAAGATGGCGCTTATGAAGATTTGTCAAAAATATATGCAGTATTGGGAATTAAAACCGCTCAAGAAGGGGTTAATCCTCAATGGGCAAAAGTTTTTACAGGAAAAAAAGAAGTGAAAGTTTATAAGAAGAGAATCTCTGAAATTTATGTTCCTGATGTAACAGGCATGAGTATCAAAGATGCATTGTACATCCTAGAAAACAAAGGCTTGAGTGTTCAGTTTTCTGGGGATGGCGTAGTTAAAAAACAATCTGTTTCTCCAGGAGAGCGAATGGTAAAAGGGTTAAACATAATACTGGAATTGGTTTGAAATTATTAAAAGACATCATATATAAGGCAGGAATTGAAGAAGTCATTGGCTCTACTCAAGTTGCTATAGAAAAGGTTTGCTTCGATTCAAGAGCCATTGAAAAGTTTACGCTTTTCATCGCCGTTTCAGGTACGCAGGTAGATGGCCATCAATTTATCTCAAAAGGAATTGAAGCTGGAGCTGTTGCCATTGTTTGTGAGCAGTTTCCTGAAGAAATCAAAGCGGAAGTCACCTATATCAAAGTGGTGAATAGCAGTGCTGCCTTAGGGGTGATTGCAGCTAACTTTTATGACAATCCTGCTGCAGAAATAAAATTAGTTGGAGTTACGGGAACAAACGGCAAAACAACAACCGCTACCTTGTTACACGATTTGTATACCCAATTGGGACATAAGTCTGGTTTACTCTCTACAGTTGTCAATAAGATTGGTACACAAGAAATAGAGGCTACACATACCACTCCCGATGCCATTCAATTGAATGCGTTGTTAAGGTATATGATTGCTGAAGAATGTGAATATTGCTTTATGGAAGTGAGCTCTCATGCCATTCATCAAAACAGAATTGCTGGCTTAGATTTCGCTGGAGGAGTTTTTACCAACCTTTCGCATGACCATTTAGATTACCATAAAACTTTTGATGAGTATTTAAAAGCCAAGAAGTTTTTCTTTGATGGTTTAGGGGAGTCTGCTTTTGCGTTGGTCAATAAAGACGATAAGAATGGGTTGGTGATGCTGCAAAATACCAAAGCTCAAAAAAACACCTATGCCCTAAAGAGCATGTCTGATTACAGCTGTAAAATTGTAGAAAGTGATTTTTCAGGAATGCTTTTAAATGTTGATGGAAGTGAAGTTTGGACAAAGTTGATTGGAAAATTTAACGCCTATAATCTTCTTGCTATTTACTCCACAGCAATTTTGTTAGGTCAAGAAAAACTAGCGGTACTTACTGCTATTAGCAATTTGGTTTCAGTGGATGGAAGGTTTCAATATGTAAAGTCACAAAACAACATCGCTGGTATTGTTGATTATGCGCACACTCCTGATGCCTTACAAAATGTATTAAAAACCATTAATGACATCCGAACAGGAAATGAAAAAGTGATCACGATTGTTGGATGTGGAGGAGATCGAGATAAAGAAAAAAGACCAATAATGGCAAAAATTGCTTGTGAGTTAAGTGATAAAATCATCTTGACTTCAGACAATCCAAGATCGGAAAACCCGGATGAGATTATTAAGGATATGCGACAGGGTGTTGAAGGGATATACTTTAATAAAGTGTTGGCCATTTCAAATAGAGAAGAAGCAATTCGAACAGCTTGTTCTTTAGCTGCTGATGGAGATATTATTTTGGTAGCAGGAAAAGGGCATGAAAAATATCAAGAAATAAACGGTGAGAAATTGCCATTTGATGACATGGAGATACTGAAAGAAACATTTCAGTTAATGAATTGATTTATAAATGTGAAGAGGAGTAAGTTAAAGTAGAATGACTGAAAATAAAGAAAATTTGAGAGTTGAATTAACATTTTCATTTGCATTGAAAGTGATTAGGCTGTCAGAAGATCTTGAAGGAAAAAGGAAATATATTGTTGCAAAGCAAGTGTTAAAGTCGGGAACGAGTATAGGGCAGATGTTTGGGAAGCTCAAAGTGCAGAGAGTAGGGCAGGTTTTATTCATAAGTTAAAGATTGCAGCGAAAGAAACGAAAGAAACGGATTATTGGTTAAGGGGATGTAGTAGCGCTGAAAATTATCCAAATACAGATGAGTTGATGAAAGAGGTTCTGAGTATTAAAAAGGTGTTAGGCAAGATGATAGGATCTGCAAAAAGAAATGGATAAATGTGAAGGTGAGTAGGTGTGAAGATGGCCAAATGTAATAATAGGGAATGATATGGAAATGAAAAGAATTATAATAGAGGAATTAAATAGTGGGGATTACAGAGGTAATCTACACATCTACACATCAAATAATTTACACATCCAATAATGTTATACTATTTATTTACATACTTACAAGGCATTGATTTTCCTGGCGCTGGAGTTTTTCAGTACATTACCTTTAGAGCAGCCTTTGCTTTAATTGGTTCGCTAATCATCTCAATGATAATTGGTAAAAAAATTATTCAAAGACTACAGCTGATGCAGGTTGGTGAAATTGTAAGAGATTTAGGGTTGCAAGGTCAAATTGAAAAACAAGGAACACCGACTATGGGTGGTTTAATTATTTTGGCGGCAATTCTTATTCCAACACTTTTGTTTGCTAAGTTGGATAATATCTATATTATTTTAATGATTATCTCAACGATTCTTTTAGGATTGATTGGATTTATTGATGATTACATCAAAGTGTTTAAAAAGAACAAAGAAGGCTTGGCCGGAAGGTTTAAGATAATGGGGCAAGTTGTCGTTGGGATCATTGTAGGGTCTATTCTTTATTTCAATGATGGCGTTGTGGTGAAGCAAAAAACATTTAATGCTACAGCACCAGCACATGTAAGTAGAGAGTTGGTGAATGATGAAGTGCAAGTGTCTACAGCAAATTATACTTGGGAAAAGATAAAATCTACGGTAACTACGATCCCTTTTATGAAAGACAATGAGTTCAACTATGCTTCTTTAACAAGTTGGGCAGGGAAGTATTCTTATGTGTTAGGGGGAATCGTTTTTATTTTGATTGTGATCGTTATTATCACGGCAGTTTCAAATGGAGCGAATATGACGGATGGCTTAGATGGTTTAGCTACTGGGACTTCTGCCATAATTGGTATTACGTTGGCAGTATTTGCCTACGTATCTGGTAATACAGTTTTTGCAGATTACCTCAATATTATGTACATCCCTGAGTCTGGAGAGTTGGTGGTATTTATCTCGGCCTTTGTTGGTGCCTGTATTGGTTTCTTGTGGTACAACTCTTACCCTGCTCAAGTGTTTATGGGAGATACAGGAAGTTTAGCATTGGGTGGAATTATCGCCGTATTTGCGTTGGCAGTGAGAAAAGAATTAATGATTCCGCTGTTGTGTGGAATATTTTTGGTAGAGAATTTATCCGTAATGATACAGGTAGGGTATTTCAAATACACGAAAAAACGATTTGGTGAAGGACGAAGAGTGTTTCTAATGGCGCCTTTGCACCACCATTTTCAAAAGAAAAATATGCATGAAGCAAAAATTGTAGCAAGATTTTGGATTGTGGGAATTTTATTGGCCCTATTAACTTTTGTAACGCTTAAGTTGAGATAGTTAGGGGATAGAAGAGAAGAGAAGAGAAGAGAAGAGAAGAGAAGAGAAGAGAAGAGA
>JAWUVT010000116.1:0-30553 GCA_034112225.1 Flavobacteriales bacterium
AATTTTATCGCTTTGTTGCACGGAACACCTTCGGGCTTCTCCTCTAGAAATTAGCTACTTACTCCCTGTGTAAAACGCCCATCCCCACTCCTGCTCAACCTATTTTTAAATTTTACCAGTTTATTTTACTTTGTGAATAGGGATTTATCCTCTAAAAAAAAGATTCAGTATTTATACCTACGAAAAAAAGAATTTTAGTGGCTACATTTATAGGGTTCCAGTATTGGATAGTATTTTAACCAACCCCAGCGGCGAAAAGTGCCGCTAAAAAAGCTTACCCTAAAAGATATGGAACCCCTTGAGAAAAATAGTGAATGAATAGTTTATCCATTGTAAATGTGTTTTCTAAATAGATTGCATTGAATAGCTTTAAACTAACGGGGTTAGACATTAGTGTGTTTTATCCGGTTGTGTTATGGAAGGAGAAAACTCAACACATAAGAAAGTCTGAATAGAAAATTGGAGAAAGATAAAAGAGAAATATCAACACAGATTAAAAGTTGGTGCAAGAAAAAAATAGTTTTTGCCAACGCATTGTTCTCCTATGGAGCAGTTAAGGAGCCCTACACACATTACTCAAATTTGCAAATCGCACCAACCAACCCTCAGCCAATTAGCAAAAGAGTACAATTCTCCTCATCGCTGATGAATGCGATAAAATCGGTCTTCATAATTATCTTGTTCGTATTATCATTAAATGTATTTGCCACGGATGACTACATTACAACTTCAGATTTAAACCTCCGAAGCGGAGCAGGTAAAAATTATAAATCTCTAGGTACAATATCAAAAGGAGATACTGTAAAATTGATTGACAATACGAGAAAGTATTGGATGAAGATACAATACCATGATAAAATAGGATACTCATCAAAAAAATTCCTAGAAGAAATCCAAATTCACGAGGTAAAAAAAAAGGAAGAAACCCTTGAAGAAAACGAAAGTGGTTCTTTTGCGGAACTAATAGCGTTCATACTTCTATTTGTTGTCATTCCAATAATGTTAACAAAAACAGGCAAGAAACACAGGGACATAACTTTGGCAAAAGTTGTTTCCTTTTTTTTCGGAGCTTTTGGATTTCAGAAATTTTATCTGGGTCAAACAGACAAAGGCATACTTTCCATACTTTTTTGCTGGACTTCAATACCTTCTTTTATTGGATTAATTGACTTTATTAAGTTGGTTTTAATGAGTAAGGATAACTTTAATATTAAATACAATGGTAAATCTATTCCAATAAAAAAAGTCATTATCAAAACTCAAAAAACGCAAATAAAAAAATCTTCAAAGCAAATAAAAGTGTCCCCAAAACCAATCCCCCAGAATAAACAGGAACATAAAAATACAGACCAATCTATTATTGATGTAAATACTGTAAACCTTGACTTAACAATAGAACGGTCAATATCTAGTGAAGACTCAACAGACCCTCCTTACTGGGAAAATACTTATGTTTATTCTTATGATGAAATAATTCACGCAACAAAAGCACAGAAAAAATATTACTACCACTTTAAATATAAAGTGCTTAACAATGAGTTTGTAGATATTCAAGGTAATTCAAATTATGCTTTTATTCTATATTTTGATTTGCTGAATGAATATGAAAATAATCGAGACATAAAACTACTTGAAAATCAGTTTAAAATTTTAGGGCAAATTTGTCCTAAAACAAAGAGTTATTCTTTAAACGCCCTACAAGATGAGTTGCGAAAGCTGAATGATTCTTATTCGGCAGATAAATTAAAGGACTTGGAAGAACCAAGTTATCAATTTGAATATGGTTACTCTGATTACAATCCTGACTTATATAAACTTGGAAATCAATACAAAGATAAACTTGAACTTGACAAGCAAGAAATTAAATGGTTAAACAAGTTTTATAACCCTTCAAATGTTTTCACGTCAATAGAAGGATGTTGTATCGCAATTATCAAACAATATGTTTTTATTCTTAAAGAATTAAATAAACAATTAAAACAGAAAGAAACTACGCTTGTAAAAGAGATTACATATTTCAAAGATCAACTGAAAAGTAATTATGCAGATCAGTATAATTCTGAATGGGGAGTCTCTGATTCAAACTATTATAGTAATCGTGCAGAATCAGAGGTTTATTTAACAATTTTCAAACGAATCGAAAATTCTGTTAGAGCAACATTCGGTCATAAAAGAAAAGTTACTAGCGATTTTCCTTTTGTAGATAAAAATCTTTCAGAAGAATTTGAAATAAGGCTTGGTATTTTTTTGAATGAACTGATTGTAATGTTCAATGATAATGTTCAAAAACCAGATTTTGAAACACAAATAGAACTAAATTCCCAAAATGTAAATCGATGGAAAATTGATTTTAATACGCTAAAAAACTCTTTTCAAAAGGAAGATAAAACCAAATTTATTGAAGGAATAAATAACCTTGAAGAAACGAATCAAAAAAATCCAAACATCGAAAATATCTTTTTTGAAGCTTCGAAATTTATTGCAAAATATGATTCCGTTCAATCTCTGAAATATTATGCGAAGTACATCTACTATGATTTAAAATCGAAGAAGATTGACAATAAAGAACTCAGCAAAACGGTTCAGAAATCTTTATTCAAATCGAACGAGCAAATCAATGATTTCAAACAGATTGTTCAGGAATTAATTAAAACCTCTGATATTCAGAAAGCTTTGGATACGATTTCCAAAATTTATATTCCAAAAAGAAAGAAGATAAAGCTTGATAAATCAGTGATAAAAGAGGTTGAACAGAGGCATGATGGAACGGTGGAATTATTAAGTGAATATCTTGAAACGAAAAAAGAAGAAACCATTCAAATAAATTCTGAAAACGAAGAAATTGAAATATCAGTTGCTCCTACCAAAACAAATAACTCTATCCTTATTTCTGAAATCAGCATTGGAAAAATCCAAGAAGAACTAATAATGAAAATTGTTTTCAATTCATTTAAAATCCATCAGGACGAAGTTGATAAATTTGCAATTGTAAATGGGCTGTTCAAGCATCAATTAATTGAGAGTATAAATGAATCTTGCGAGAATCATTTAGATGGGGAAGCTTTGATTGAGGAGGAGGAGGAGAATTATGTAATTGAAGAATCGTATTATAAAGAAATAGCAATATAGAATATGGCGTTAAAAATAAAATCTAAAGAGGCAACAGCAATTATAAATTCCCTTTCGGGAGGTGTAGTACCAAGTATTGGAGTTCAACATATAACTGTGGGTAGAAAATTAGAAATTGAAGCTTTCACTTCTGCTCTTGATGATGTTAAAAATGGACATAGCATGGTTAAGTTTTGGATTGGAGATTTTGGTTCAGGAAAATCATTTATGCTTCATTTGCTAAATACAGTCGCTACAAAACAAAAGTTTGTAGTTGCGAATGCTGACTTTACTCCCGACAACAGGCTCTATTCAAACGATGGTAAAGCAGTAGCTTTGTACAGTGCAATTATGGACAATGTTGCAATTCAAACAAAACCAGAAGGTGGTGCCTTACCAACTTTACTTGATAAATGGATTGAACAGGTTGTTTCAAAAACTGCTCAACTTAACAATATCCCAGTTACTGAAATCAGAGACGAAAAATATTTCAATATCATTCAGAGAAATATTATGCAAACTGTAAATGAAGTAACAGAAACTGGAGGTTTTGATTTTGGTGTGGTTGTAATTAAATATTACGAAGGCTATATAAAAAACGATGAATATTTAAGACGGAGTGCTTTAAAGTGGTTGAAAGGAGAATACAGAACCAAAACAGAGGCAAGACAGGATTTGGGGGTACGTGAAATCATAAATGACCTGAACTATTACGATATGCTTAAGAACTTTAGTCGTTTATTTGTAAGCATGGGTTATAGCGGCTTTATGATTAACCTTGATGAAGCAATTAACCTCTATAAGATTTCAACTGCAAATACAAGAGCAAAAAATTATGAAAAAATCTTAACTATTTTTAATGATTGCTTCCAAGGAAAAGTTTCAAACTTGTTTATCAACTTTGCAGGAACAAAGGAATTTCTAGAAAATGAAAGGCGTGGTCTTTTTAGTTACGATGCTCTTAAAACTCGTTTAGAAACAAACAAATTTGAAACAGCAGAACACCGTGATTTAGCTCAACCAGTGATCAAACTTGTCCCTCTAAACCATAATGAAGTTTTTGTTTTGTTAAAAAAATTAAAGGAAATATTTGAAACCAAACACGAAGTGAACATCAATATAACAGATGAAGATACTCGTCTTTTTATGGAGGAGATGTTTAATAAACCTGGTGCAGATGAGTTTTTAACACCTAGAGAGGTTATTCGGGATTTCTTAAAAATCCTAAGCATTTTAAGACAAAACCCATCAGTAGATAAGGCTTCTTTGATTTCTGACATTAAAATATCAGATGAAAGACCAAAGGAAAGTGCTCTCGATTCAATAGAAGAATTGTAATGTCTTATCATCTATTATCAGAGCCAATAAGAAAATACATTCGTAATAAACGTTGGGAATCGTTACGTCCAATTCAAGCAGCTGCGATTTCAAAAATAATTGCAACTGATAATAATTATATCCTTGCTTCCAGAACAGCATCAGGAAAAACAGAAGCCGCTTTTCTACCCATTCTTTCCAAAGCAGATTTTAACCAAATTGGTGTTCAGGTTCTTTATATTTCTCCATTAATTGCATTGATAAATGACCAGTTTTTTAGAATTGAGGATTTATGCAAAGACCTTGAAATAAAGGTAACTAAATGGCATGGAGAGGCAAAAAAATCATTAAAAACAAATCTTATAAAAAGTCCAAATGGTATTGTGCTAATTACTCCTGAATCGTTAGAAGCAATGTTTGTAAACGCTCCTTACAACGTATCTTCTCTCTTCGGAAATCTTAAATATATTGTGATTGACGAAATACACTCTTTTTTAGGAGTAGATAGAGGTTTGCAACTAATGTCCTTGTTGTCACGAATTCAGCAAGTAAATAAAACAAAAATTACCACCATAGGATTATCCGCAACAATTGGTGATGATAATTACATTGAAGCAAAGCGTTTAACTGGTGATCTCTTAGGAACAAAAGTGTTACTTGATAGAACAAAAAAGGAAACAGAAGCCAAGTTCAAATACTTTAATAATAGCACCACCGAATTATCTTTAGATTTACTCAAAGATTTATACATGGAAACATGTTCAAACAAAGTCCTTGTTTTCCCAAATAGCAGAGGAAGAACTGAGGAAGTTGCAGTAAAACTTCGAAAAATATCGGACAAAGTAAATGGACACAAATATTATTATTCACACCATTCATCAGTAGATAAAGAGATTAGGGAAAGCATAGAACATTTCGCAAAAAACAACGAACGATTTAACTTTTGTATTTCATGTACATCAACACTGGAACTTGGAATCGACATTGGCACAGTAGATAAAATTGTTCAGATTGATTCCACTCATTCAGTTTCTTCACTCGTCCAAAGAATTGGCCGAAGTGGTCGTAGAGATGGAGAAAGAAGTATTGTAAATATCTACGCAACTGATAAATGGAGTTTATTACAGTCATTGGCCTGTTGGCTTTTATACAAGTCAGGATTTCTCGAACCAATTAAAACAGTCGAAAAGCCTTATGACATTCTTTTTCATCAACTTTTATCAATCGTGAAACAACTTTCGGGTTGTTCTAAAAAAGATTTAATTGAAAGACTGAAAAATAATGCTGCTTTTAAATCAATTGAAGAACAAGAAATAAACTTAATTATTGACGAAGCTATTAGTGCTGATTATTTAGAGATTATTCAACGTGAAATAATTCTCGGAATTGAAGGCGAAAACATAGTGAATTCAAGAGAATTTTATAGCGTATTTAAAACGGACCCTAGTTTCAAAGTAATATTTGGAGGTAAAAAGGTTGGAGATATTCCATTTTCCCCTCAGGTGAAAATTGATGCAAATATTTTTCTTGCAGCAAATATTTGGAAAATAAAAGATATTGATATTAAGGGAGGTAAAATTTTTGTTATTCAAGCACATGACGGAAAGAAGCCAATTTTTTTTGGTGGTGGCGGAAACATTCATCCGAGAATAAGAGAGGAAATGTTACGGATTTTAAAAAGTAAAGAATCATATCCTGAACTTAATGAAAGCAGTAAATCAATATTAGAAGAGTTAAGATTTGATTTCAAAGGATTTCAGGTTAATAGTTTTAAAAATGACAGACCCGTTATTAATAAAGAAAAAAAACTGGTCATTTATACATTCACTGGTACTAAAATAAATAAGAGCCTTCACTTTTTAATAAGCTTAACTGGACAAGAAATCTCATTACATGACCATGAAAGTTCTATTGAATTATACATTAGTATTTCTGAATTCAATAAGTTGGTCGCCAAAGTAAACAATGAATATGGTGCTATTAATGAACACTTAAAATTAGCACTTGAAGAGAACGAATCATTACTTGGTTTCTCCAAATGGGGAAAACATTTGCCAATCAAATACAAAGTTGCAATTTTGAAAGAAAGATATTTTGATTTTGAAAGAGCGATAGAGTTAATTAATAATATGAACCCAATAGAATCAAATTAATATCCAGTCCAAACAGTCGAACAATTTTGTACTTCGTAAGAGCCAATACCTAAGCAATATCGCAAAAGAGCATTTCTATCTGCCACCGATTTTTTACCGACTCTAAAAACTACTTTTTTTAGAAACCGTTGTGCTTTGATTGAGATGAAATATGAGTGTAAATAAATTATTAGCTGAATGAAAATAAAACCCAACACACAGTCAATTAATCCAAGGGAATTTCACCCTTAACTTCTCACAGAACCTTACATGAAGCTCTCAATTCATACGGTTCTTCAAGTTCATGTAACCATCTCAGGTATTGTTTTGCTTTCACTCCTCCTATAAATTAAATGGTTGGCTAAGCTTTCCTGAACTTGTCAGCCCCTTCGCTCCAGTTCCATTACAGATCCTTCTTCACTACTACGAACAGATCCGCCACCTAAACAATTATTGGTAATTGCCTTGCAAGTACTTCCTGCTTGGGGGTTCCCTTTTGCACTTTGTTTAGGCTTCCTGCGTTCCAAAATAAAGCCTAAATAAGAGTCATGCTCCCTTTATGACCGTTGCCGTATAGCCAGTAATTAGGTTGCCGCTATACTCTTCCCTAAGACCTCGATATTTCTTAGGTTTTGACAACATTTTGTCTTTTCGTCACTTCATCGGAAAGTTCGCTTTCGCTCATCTCTCTTATTCTTACCTGACAGCTTTATACAGCCTTTTCTTCCATTGCTTCAGGCACCATTGTTACCTTTGGCACATCATAAAAGTGGTTTGATTAGTACTCCTAAAAGTCCTAATCGGAAGACCTACTTCCATCTTTATCTCAGTTACGTTGTCTCACGACAGCTCACAGCACACATCGAGTAGACGGCTGACGGTCAGATGACCGCCAGTGCGCCTCTACGGGGCTCGTACTTGGAGGTTCAATACGGATTACTGGCTAATTTGTAGTCGTTGAATCATCGACCATCACTGCTCTTTTCTACGCTTTTTAGGGGAATTGCGGTACGAACAACAATCAAGTATTCATCCTCCAATAGCAAAAAAAACACGTTCCTCCCCCATTGCGCTGCCCCACCCTGATGGCCAAATCGAAAATCAACCAATTGCCAAGTAGACTTACCCCTGCACTTTGAAGAAAAAGTAGCCTCTAGGAACACCTGTTTAGTTTGCGCTGTAATTTTATTTTAATGCGTAAATTTTAGTTGCCAGCAAGAGCTAGCTCACTGAATTATTAATAGCTTAGGTATTAAAATTATTAAATGAATGTAAAAAGAGAACTGAAATACAGTCCTCTTTCTAAAGATGTTTACACTTTGTTGCCAATATCTGCTATCCGATCTATTAATATCTTAACATCATGTAACATTGACTTTTCTTCTGCCTCAATAAATAAATGGGAGTGATAAATTGCCGCATCGTGAACCCACTTTAGTGACTTAACAAGTTCAGGGGCATCCTGAACGTTAACAAATGCTAACAATTCAACTTGTGAGGCAGACAATTCTGCATTGCTTTTCTTGGATACGTTTCGTGCATCATTCGCAATGTTGTCCGAGTTACATTTCGGGCATACATTTGGACCATTTGGAGTTTGCATAATTAAATGGATTAAATGAATAAAAAGAGGAGAGGTCACCGCAAACTCCATTAAAGCGATGCTTCAATAAGGTCTCGGGACTCACACCCGTATGCCTCTCCAAGACTTTTTGTTTAAACCGATAAAATGCTGATCGCATCATTTTAATTTTAATAGAGTTTGCAAAACAAATGTAAGAGTTTAAAAAACACTACACCCAACACTTCGCGAACAAAATGATGTGGGTCCTTAGGACCCCACTAATTTTATCGCTTTGTTGCACGGAACACCTTCGGGCTTCTCCTCTAGAAATTAGCGACTTACTCCCTGTGTAAAACGCCCAATCCCACTCCTACTCAACCTATTTTTAAATTTTACCAGTTGCTTTCACTTTGTGAATAGGTAGTTATACCTAATTTTTTAGCGTATTTATACTCACGAAATAAAGAATTTTAGTAGCTACATTTATCGGCTTACAGTATTGGAGTAGTTGAAACAAAAACAAGCAACAATAAATGCTGCTAAAGAAGCGTACACTACGAGATATGAATGCCCTTAAAAAGATAGTGAATGAATAGTTTATCCATTGTAAATGTGCAAACTTAATAGCATCCATTTACTAGCTTTAGACTAACGGAGTTACACATTAGTGTGTTTTATCAGGTTGTTATGGACAATTAATAATTACACCAAAAGCGATTGGATAAAGAAATAAGTTGATAAAAATATGGAGTCTCCACAAAAAATAAAACACGAAAATAAAAAGTTGATCGTATTGACCTTCGTTTTTAGCTTTATTTATCTTTTGACAATTAGTTATCTTGACTTCGAAATTTTGACGTCAATTATTCTACCTGAAGACTACCGCTATGATCACCTTCATGAAGTGCCATGGTGGGTAGAATTGTTTTTTATTACGCCATCCAGTAATGGTGATCCTTACGGCTCATTTTTCCACCTATTCGCCTTGTTGTTATTGTCGATATTTCTCGGTTTCATAACTGTCAGATTTTTGACGAATAAATTGATTAATACAATTTAACTGTCCAGAACAACGGTTTATTCGGATTGCCGATAGGCCAAATCTGAATACTGTATTAACGAACCCTAGCGCTCAAAAACCCCTTATTGGAAAACCAATTGCCAAGTAGCCTTAGCGTTCCCTGAGAAGAAAAAGTAACGTCCCCATTTGCAGCCCTCCTAAGTTCTAACGCTTGATGACCAGGAGAAACCTAACCGAAAACTCCCACTCTCACTCCTCCTCTCCGTGTTTTTTTAAATTTCCACCAGTTCCTTTTACTTTGATAATAGGTAGTTATACCCTAAGAAAAAACAGGTATTTATACGGATAAAATAATGGTTTTTAGTTTTCATATTTGTAAGGCAGAAGCCTTGGGGTATTCAAGATCTCTACAAACGGATGATCTACTGGTTGCTGAAATCCGATTAAAAAATTAAAATTGAACTCAAACCATAAGCTGGAAAAATCATAAACTATGAGAAAGGAAGAAAAAAAATTTACATCGAAAAAAAGTGTGGATTGGTATGATCCCCGCCAATTGGTAAAAACTGGAATAAAGGTTTTGATCTCCTCAATATTTGGAGATTTTAATGATAAAAGAGAACTACAAGCTGCTTTACATAATAATAATAATAATGATAAAAAGCATTTCGATCACTTCTCAGAAGAGGAAGAACTTTGGATAGATTATGTCGCTGATACGGGAGATGGCTTTGATGCTACATTTACTATGGCCAAATTATTAGCTAAACCCAATCTTGATGCAGAGGGTGTGATGACACAATCAGGGCAAATATTAATAATGGGGGGAGATCAAGTTTATCCTGCAGCAAGTAGGGAGGAGTATAACAATCGACTAAAAGGTCCCTATGCAAAAGCATTCCGTTTTGATGAAGAAGATAAATCACCACCACATGTTTTTGCGATACCCGGCAATCATGATTGGTACGATGGACTAACCAATTTTCTCAAAATATTTGGTCAGAAACGAAATATAGGTAATTTGCGAACCCAGCAAGTGAGGAGCTATTTCGCATTAAAACTTCCTCACAATGTATGGCTCTTGGGCATTGATGTTCAACTCAATTCCGACATAGACTATAATCAGATTAAGTATTTTCAAGAGATTCTAGAAGCAGAATCGAATGCGGATAGTAAACTAATTATATGTACCGCTGAACCGTCTTGGATTCACCATTCAGCTAACAAACCTAGTGCATACAATAATCTAAAATTTTTCGAGAAAAAAGTTTTAGAGTTGACTGGTTCAACACAAATACTAACACTCGCGGGAGATTTACATCATTATGCTCGATATTTAGCGGATGATGGCAGTTTAAAAATAACTGCTGGTGGTGGAGGTGCCTTTATGCATCCTACCCAAAATTTACCGAATGAGATCCCTAATCTAAGAGAAGGGAAAGTGAATCTTCAAAAAACGTATCCAAGTAGTAAAAAATCACAGCGATTACTTTTTAGGAATTTTTGGTTCGCCATTTCAAGTTTAAAGTTATCAATAATGTTAGGAACTGTATACTTATTTACTAGTTCTATACTCTATCTACATTTTGATGGTTCTGCAACCATTTCCCTTAGCGAGGTGTTGGCCGCAGCTGTAATGAATCCATTCGTCTTTGCCATCTGTTTACTTTTCATATTTGGCTGCTTGGGGTTTTCCGATACAACTCCAAGTGATCCGAAAATCAAATCCAAATTCCCTTATTGGGCTGTTGGTTTTATTCATGGGGTGTTTCAGACCTTGTTATTATTACTTCTTTTTTGGAAAACAGCCAATTTGCCGATTTTCTTCCCCGAGTCAACTTTTCTCAGTTGGTTGAGTATTCAAGCAATCATGTTTTTCCTTGGAGGATTTATTGCTGGGACCGTATTTGGATTGTACCTGATGGTCTCCAACTTCTTTTTAAGAAATCACGACAATGAGGCATACTCCTCGCTGAGATGGACGGGATACAAAAACTTTATCAGGATACACATTACCAAAAACGAACTAAAAATCTATCCATTTGGGGTAAAGGACGTTCAAAAATGGAAATCCAAAAAGAAAGATGGCACAGGGGAGTTTGTACCAGATAGAGAGATTAAGCCTGAACTTATTGAAAATATTGATTCTATAAAATTATAATGATGAAACAAAGAATCTCAAAACCCATCAGTAAACTAAAAAACCATTATTCAGTTGTTGTTATTGGTTCTGGATATGGAGGAAGTATTGCTGCATCACGTATGTCCAGGGCAGGCAAATCTGTTTGTCTCCTAGAAAAAGGAAAAGAAATAAGGCCTGGAGATTATCCGGATAAAGAGTTGGTTGCAGCTAAAGAGGTCTATATTCATGGTTCTAAGAATAAGAGTAAAGAAAATAGTCTTTATCAATTTTCTGTAAACGATGACCTAAGTGTTTTTCATGGATGTGGTTTAGGAGGAACCTCTTTGGTAAATGCGAATGTTTCATTAGCCCCCGAGGATTGGGTACTGAAAGATAAATCCTGGCCCGAGGAAATCAGAAATGATCGTTCAAGTTTGGACAAAGGAATTGAAAGAGCAAAAAGGATTTTACAACCAACAGCTTATCCAGCTGGCGAAAATGGATATGAAAAATTGCCCAAAGTTGAAGCACAGAAAAAATCAGCAAAACTTACCGGTGGTACTTTCAGATATACTCCTATCAACGTTCAATTTAAAAATGGATTAAATGCGGTAGGCTATGAGCAAAAAAAATGTAATAACTGCGGAGATTGTATTACAGGTTGTAATGTAGGTGCAAAGAATACCACTTTGATGAACTACCTGCCTGATGCGGTGAACTATGGGGCAGAAATCTACACGGATGTTAATGTATCAAACCTAACTCAAAACGAAGATGGAAAATGGTTGATTCATTACCACGTGATGGGAAGTGGTTCAGATAAGTTTGGTCCTGAAGAACAATTCGTAACAGCCGATTTTGTGTTTCTAGGGGCAGGAACTCTAGGATCTACAAAATTATTACTTAAGTCTAGGTCCAAGGGATTAACAACCTCAGATCAACTGGGTAAACATTTTACTGGAAATGGAGATTTTTTGGCTTTTGCTTACAATTGCGATCAGCAAATTTCAGGAATTGGATTAGGCCATTTAAAAGCCAGTGAAAAATATCAGGCCCCAGGCCCATGTATTGCGAGTGTTATCGATACCCGACAGGATGGGGTAAAAGAAGAGGGAATGGTAATTGAAGAGGGAGTAATACCAGGTGCATTATCTGCAATAATGCCAGGTGCATTTATTTCTCTTTCCAGAATCTTTGGGAAGGATACAGATAGTGGGTTCAACGATTTCATGCAAGAAAAATGGCGAGAGGTGGTTAGTTTTTTTGGAGGAGCCTATAAAGGATCAATTAAAAATACTCAGACTTTTCTGGTCATGACTCATGATGACGGTAAGGGAGAAATGAGCCTTGAAAAAGGAAGTTTAAAAATCAGTTGGCCTAAAGTGGGTGAACAGGAAATTTTCAAGAAAGTTAATGCTACCTTGAAAAAGGCAGCCAAAGCGCTAGGTGCTACTTTTGTAACCAACCCCTCCTGGAATAAATTAATGGATTATGATTTAGTTACAGTTCATCCTTTGGGTGGCTGTATAATAGGAGATGATGCATCGAAAGGAGTTGTCAACCACAAAGGTCAAGTTTACAAATCTACTACTGGCAAGGAAGTCTATACCAACCTTATTGTATGTGATGGTTCCATTATTCCAAGACCATTGGGCGTAAATCCTCTGCTAACCATTTCGGGCCTAGCTGAACGCTGCTGTGAATTAATAGCTGAGGAAAATAACTGGACGATTGACTATGGGCATAAACCCATTGATTTTGATTCAAAACCATTAAAACCAGGGATTCAATTTACTGAATCCATGACTGGGTTTATTCAGAAAACCGATGGATCGGATTTGAGTTATGAAGAGGCCAATACCCAAGGTGAAAATCAAGGCAATGATTTCACATTCGTATTGACCATCATGTCTGATGATGTAGAAACTTTTCTACAAGACCCCAATCATGAATCAGCCATGATCGGAACAGTTAACTGTAGTTTGCTCTCTTCCAGTACCATCAGCGTACATAACGGATTTTTTAACCTATTTGTCAAGGACAACAGTCAAGTAGATACGCTGTTAATGAAATACCGAATGGCAATGCACACCGAAGAGGGGAAAGATTATTATTTTCAAGGCTTTAAAGAAATCAAAGATGATCCAGGGTTTGATTCTTGGGACGATTTAACTACGCTCTTTGTAAATATTTACCAAGGTCTAGATGCAGCAGGAGAATTGGTGGCAAAAGGCATACTGAAAATAAAAATCCCTGATTTCAAAAAGCAAATGCAGACCATTAAAGCAATCAATACATCTTCCAAATCAGAAGAGCTAAAATGGATATTTCAATTTTCTAAATTTTTCACCAACAACGTTACCAAAGCTTATGGAGGAATGTTGAACAAAATAAATTTATTTGATCCGGACGCAAGCAGTCGTGAACCAAGAAAACTAAATGCGCCCGATCCAGTTTCATTTCCGTTTAATGCTAAAGATGGAGTGAAACTGGAATTAACACGTTATAAAGGAGGAGATAAAGGTCCAATTATGCTTGTACATGGACTAGGTGTTTCCAGCTTAATTTTTTCAATTGATACTATAGAAGTAAATCTTGTAGAATACTTAACTAAAGAAGGTTATGATGTCTGGCTAATTGATAATCGACTAAGCATAAAGCTACCTAGTTCAGAAAATAGAGCATCTGGAGATGAAGTAGCAATGAATGATTATGAGCCAGCAATAGAATTAATAAAGAAAGAAACCGGAAAAGAAAAGGTACATGCAATAGTTCATTGTTTTGGAAGTACAACATTTACAATTTCCCTGCTTAATGGACTGAAGGGTGTTGCCTCTGTGGTTATTTCTCAAATTGGCCCTCACATAAAATCAGCGAAAGGAAACGTCTTGAAATCCAAGCTGCGGATCTCAAAATTATTAGAAAAAATAGGGTTTGATAAACTAACAGCCTACACAGATGCCAATGATTCATGGAAGGGTAAAGTTTTCAATTCATTGTTAAAATTGTACCCTTATGATAAAGAAGATAAAACCATTGATGCCGTTTCCAACCGGATTACTTTCCTCTATGGTCAGTTATATGAGTTGGATCAGCTGAATCAAGAAACATTTGATGTTTTACACGAACTCTTTGGTGTCTCTAATATAGATGCATTTATGCACTTGTCTGAAATGATAAGGTCTGAAAAAGTAGTTACTCTAGAAGGAGAAGATCTGTACATGCCTAATTTGAAAGAAACTATGTCCAT
Source organism: Flavobacteriales bacterium (assembly GCA_034112225.1). Taxonomy (GTDB): domain Bacteria; phylum Bacteroidota; class Bacteroidia; order Flavobacteriales_E; family Vicingaceae. The sequence continues at coordinate 14,515 of JAWUVT010000116.1, forward strand.
ACCGATTACTTTTATTCATGGGGAAGAAAACGCCTGTTTTCTTCCTGAAAGCACCAAGATTTCATTTGAGAGCTTAAAAGAACTTCATCCAGAGGTTCCGTATGAGCGTCATTTAATACCAAATTATGGACATATTGATTGTATTTTCGGTAAAAATGCTGCTAAAGATGTCTATCCATTTATTTTAAATCATTTTGAAAAACATGCGAAATAAGGATTGCCCAATTAGAATACCGACTGCTATCAATCAATAATATTACGAATCTATTTAAAACAATTTACAAATTGAAAAAGAAAAACAATTCGGTGATTTAATTCTGTCTTTTACAGATAGATTTGAGCTTCGTTATAGGGATAAAGGTAGTAAAGCAGAGAAGGATGGATTCTTTTGGCAACCACTTCCTCCTTCAGGATTTTATGCGCTAGGAAGTATTGGCGTTTCAAACCATGATGATCCTTCTGGAAAACAAGCCAGTCTCTGTGTAAAGGAAGCCTTTGGAGTTACTGAGGCATTAAAAAGACCGGAAAGTGATGAATTGATATGGCCAGATAAAGGATCCAAGGCAGATAATGATTTTGATTCTTATTCAATGATTACACCTTTATCCTATACTGACTCCGAAAAAGGTCTCTTTGCCGTAAATTCTTTTGTTGCAACTAACCAGCATTCCACTCCTCCTGTGGATGCAATAGAGATAAATTGTCTAAATCTTCTTTTACCTGTTGTAGAGGAAAATGATCCTAACCAACCAGAACTCAAAAGTTATAACCAGCCTCCTGAGTATTCGGGGAAGACTATTGACCGTATAGTTACTGTACCGAAGAAAAAGAAACATCTCTTTTACAGTTCTCCCTAAGTCCTAACGCCTGATGACCAGAAGAGTAATAATCAAAAATGTACACTCCCAATCCACCTCACCCTAGTTTTAAATTTTACCAGTTTCTTTTACTTTGTTAAGAGGTATTTATACCCTAAAAAAATTAGGTATTTATACGCATAAAATAATGGTTTTTAGTACTCATATTTGTAATGCATAAGCCTTGGGATATTCAAGTCCTCAAAAAACGGATGAACTACTGGTTGCTGTAATCACTTTAAAAAATTGAAAGACCGATTAAAATATTAAAATTGGACTCAAACCAACAATTAATCATTTATAAACGAAAATAAAAATAAATAACTATGGCAGTAATAGATTACACATCTCTAGAGAATATTGAAAATCCAAAGTGCGCTGAATTTGATTTGCCTAATCAGGAGCTTTTACAATTGAGCATGACACAACCTTATCAATCAGATGAATGTGGGGCCTTTGCATTGGTTGCTGCAGCAGCTACATTTGGAAAACTACCTACAGATATTGAATTATCTGTGGTATCGCCATTTTCTAAAAAACCTGTTAAAGTACATTTATCTAAATCAGATACATTTAACAAACTTGCTTGCAAAATTTATCAACTCACTGGAAATTTAAGTCCGGTTTTAAATGAAGGTTTTGTAGAAAAAAACGGATACAATAACCCAGCAACCTTAATCGAAGTTGCACAGAAATTGGAGCTTACTACTCAAATGGTTTTATCTAAGGAGGGTAATAAAAAACTGCAAGATGAATACCCAGAAGTTTACAAATCATGTAAAGATTTATTAAAAGATGATCAGTTTATTGTTAATGATACACCAGAAGTTTCCACTCCTAATAAAAACCAAATAGCTCTTAATCTTATGAAAACGTTTAATAAAACATACCATTGGATCGCTAGAAGTTCTGACAATTCCTATTTTGATTCTCTTCGTAACTTTTATCCAGGAAATCAATATGGAAGAGTTGGAGCAATATGGTCATCGAGACCTTATATTGATTTTGGACTAATTATTTTGCTTTCTGAAAAATAAAAATAGAAAATGTTTTTTATTTCAATTAATAGCAAATAATTACATTAAAACGGGTTACAATCGAGTAAACGGCTGACGGTCAAATGATCGTCAGTGCGTGGCTCACACTACATATTCTTCATCAGGCTCTGTATCAAACAAGCGGGTCTCGGACTTGCCGGTTCAATACTGATATTGGCTAATTTGTAGTCGTTGAATCAACGAGCATTACCTCTCTTTTCTAGGCGTTTTCTGTGTAGTGTAATACGAACAACAACGAAGAATTCATACTCCCCATAGACAAAAAAAAACGTCCACAACCCTTCCTCTTCACAAAAGGCCCTGATGGCCAATCAACCAATTGCCAAGTAGCCTTACCGTTCACTGAGAAGAAAAAGTAACGTCCCTTTTTACAGCCCCCCCTAAGCTCTAGCGTTTGATGACCAAAAGAGTAATAATCAAAAATGGCCCCTCCCAAGCCCCCTCACCCTAGTTTTAAATTTCACCAGTTTCTTTTACTTTGTTAAGAGGTATTTATACGCATAAAATAATGGCTTTTAATTATCATCTTTGTAAGGGATAAGCCTTGGGATATTCAAGTCCTCAAAAAACTGAGGATCTACTGGTTGCTGAAATCACTTTAAAAAATTGAAAGACCGATTAAAATATTAAAATTAGACTCAGACCAACAATTGGATCAGTTGTACTCGTGCAACTGATCCAATTGTTATAGGGCAACTTGTGCACTCGTAAAAGGAACTCCCATTAATGAAAAATGACAACTAGAAAATTGCTTTTAAGTTTAAAGAAGTGAGTATTCCTATGGAAAATTTGCAGCATTTTCAAAACTGATAATTCAGTTAAGAAAGCTGCAAAAAATCGTTGTGATCAATAAAATTCAGACTATTGTCTTACCCATTTGGTACCATTGTTCCAGTTAATTTCGACCCCATACTCTGCCGTCACCCCTGTTTTTATTCCGTCGTCGTCGGTAAAATTCACCTCGATTGCTGGAGGAGTTATGGTTGAATCAGAAATGCCAATGAATGGCCCTCTACCATTTCCATAATTAACAGCTAAGGAACCAGGATGGGTTGAACTTAAAGCAACAGTTATTATTGTTCCATTTAAATCTTTCCAAGTTCCAACAAAAGGATTTTTCGGTGCCATTGTTCCAATTATTTGTCCTTGAGGAATTCTCACTGAAGGAAATACTCCATTTTCAAACAAAAGAATATTCATTGATCCTCCGTATTGAAAATATCCAATTTCCTCACCTTTTGCGATAGCAACAGGTGTGTCGGTTAACTTAATATCTTGAAACGGATCGTTGAAAATAACCGATGATATTGTATTGAGTCCTACAGGAATCATGGCTACTAATCCATATTCTTCGGTTTCGATAATTGCATAACCTCTTCTAAAATGTTCGAAAACGCTATAATCATATCCATAACCAACGTTACCACCATTAATTAATTTAGGAAAATCTTTAATCCCAAAATATTCACCTGCAACATCTTGATTCGATTCAACAACTTTTCCAGCAACAGGAGAATGGTATCTGTGGTAAACGTTAGGCATTAGAATACAAGATACTGCTGATCCTCCTTCAAATTTAACTGCAAGATCAGAATTGGCTAAAAGCTCAAGTACATTTAACTGCTGTGTTTTTACATCAATTGGAGTTGTAATCGATAAGTTATCGTCTATCATATTTACAATAGCATCGGCAGAAGATACGACCACCGAATCATCACTGGGGTTGCTAACTGGTCTTGGTACTTTTAATTCTCTAGAGAAAAATTCGTTGAATGATGTATATCCACCTGTTGGAATAACGTATTCATCCATTACCGTTTTTCCAAGAGCATCTTGCCAAGTTTTTACCAATGGAATAGATACCGCAGAGTTCATTTTACCAGCGTTAACTTCAACAAACAAAAAAGTCATTTGTAAGCCTGTTCCCGTTGTTACAAACTCTAACCCTTTAGGGTTTTCATAATACAACCAGCTAAAGCGTTGAATATACTCTAATCCGGTTTCAACCTCAGGATTCCACACATACCACTGATTAAAAAAATCACATAAATCAGCTATTGTTTTATTTTTCCAATCGTGTTTAACACTTGGGGATGTTTCGCTAGGCATTGTTTGCACACCAGCTATTGCTTGGTTAAAGCCAGCCTTAAATGTTGCATCGTTTGCATACCATTGTTTTATTTGTGCGATGAACTCCTCAATTGTAGTTATCGTTGTATTTGCTTCAGTATCAATCATACTATTTTTTAAAATCTTATTAATTCTACTCTATTGGGTATAGGCTTTTCGAATTCCGCCTTAGTAATTGAAACTGAGAATAGCTACAGAATAGAAGCTCTTGTTTTTAATTACTTTACAAAGGTCTGTTAAAACAGCAAGTTAGACTAGCGTATAAATACCTGATTTAATGTGTATTTATACCTCAAATTTAAATCGTACTATTTAATCGCACAATAGGATTTAAATTTGAGGTATTAAATAAAACCTTAATTGGGGGCATAAAAGAAGAAAAGGGCATAACACAACCTAAATTCCATGCGGATTTTACTTAGAGCGTTTAATTTTGGATTAGCAAATCTATTCTTAACTTCGGAAAATAACCTCAGTAAAGAGCCTTACGTTATTTAGCGTTGTACGTTATCAACACTAAAAAAACTTATTAAAGGGTAAACTGAAATACTTTTAAAACGAATAAATAATGAGAATGATAAAACTTCAACTTTCCCTTTTACTGCTTCCTGTTTTACTTTTAACAGGCTGCAGTAAAGATGATTTAACACAAGGTCAAAAGTCCTTAGAAGGTGAATGGTCTGTGAATATGATATTAACGGATTACGGGATTGACGGTGCTGGAAATCCGATATTTAAAAGAGAAACTGGAGCTTTAGGAAGCCTTACTTTTAGTCAAAATCAAGTGAATTATTTTTTCACGCGAAACGATACGGTCTATAGTGGTGATGGTGAATGGGATTTACACGTGGAAAAAGTGAATTCTGGCTTTACCAAGACCAACAAATGGACACTAGTTATTGCTAATGATTTTATTTTTGATGTCATATTCGATGATGAAACCAGTAACTCTGAAAAGGATGCTAATGCTATGGAATTTACTGAATACGAAAATGTAAATGGCAACTATTTTCATATGGAATTGGATAAAAAATAATTTCAACGGAATGGTAAAGGGACCTCTTTTACAAAGTTAAGCCAACCTTTTTTCACTTTATAGCGCACCACTAGCATCCAAAAGAACAAAAAAAAGTAGGCCATACTAACCAAAAAAAATAACCCCACATCACCTCAGCGATTACACCACTAAATTTAAGAGGTCTGGTTTATCATTTAAATAATCGCCATAAAAATTTCGTAAAATCATTCGATCCCTGAGTTGCTCAAAATCGGCCGCATTTTTCAGTTCAATGCCTACAACAGCAGCGCCTCTTTCTCTAGCGTTTTTCTTGGTGTATTCAAAATGAGTAATGTCATCCGTTGGACCTAAGACATCTGCAACAAACTCTTTTAAGGCCCCAGCTCTTTGTGGAAATTTTACAATAAAATAATGTTTCAATCCTTCATAGAGCAAGGCCCTTTCCCTAATTTCTTCTGTTCTGGTAATGTCATTGTTACTCCCACTGACCACGCACACCACATTTTTACCGGCAATGCGGTCATGAAACTGATCCAAAGCTGCTAAGGCTAAGGCTCCCGCGGGCTCCACCACAATTGCATCTTTGTTGTACAATTTCAGTATCGTTTCGCAAATCTTCCCCTCATCTACGGTCACCACCTCATTCAAATAAACCTGACAAATATCAAAATTTAAATCCCCTACCTGTTGAACCGCAGCACCGTCCACAAATTTTTCGATGTGTTCAATTTTAGTATTCCTTTTATTTTGTAAAGAAACCGATAAAGAAGGAGCTCCTTTGGGTTCAACACCAATAATTTTGGTGTTGGGAGACAACAAATGAAACACTCGACTGACCCCAGCTGCTAAGCCGCCCCCTCCAACAGGAAGAAACAAATAATCGATGGGCACCTTGAGCTGTTCAATGATTTCTAGACCAACAGTCGCCTGTCCTTCAATTACTTTTTCATCGTCAAAAGGGTGAATAAAAGTAGTTCCCAGTTCTTTACAATACTTTAAGGCTTCGTTTTTTGCATCGTCAAAAGTATCGCCAATGAGAACAATTTCAACAAAACCTTCCCCAAACATTTTCACCTGTTCCAACTTCTGTTTGAGCGTTGGTGTGGGCATGTAGATGACTCCTTTAGTTTTTAACAATTTACAAGAAAAAGCAACCCCTTGAGCATGGTTGCCAGCACTTGCACAAACTACCCCTTTGGCCAGCGCTGAAGGCGACAAGCCACGCATTTTATTGTAAGCGCCCCTTATTTTGTAGGACCTGACTTGCTGTAAATCTTCTCTTTTTAGAAAGATGTTGGCTTGATGTGCTTTAGAAATGGTTAAGCTTTCGGTGATGGGCGTAACTGCAGCTACCTTTTTTAAGGCAACAGCAGCGGCTTTTATATCTTCTAATTGGGGGATGTACATGGTAGTTTTTTTAACGGTTATTACGAGTAAAGTATCAGCTAAAGAGGCCATTTTTATTTTACGAAGAGATTGCTTCAGTCCTTCCAGCTTTGCAATGACCTTCGGTACTAGTTTATTTTTTGCATTGCCGTCATAGAGGCCCTTAATTTTTGGCCAATAATTTCTATGGGATGGTTTCTGATGGCTTTGTTCACTTCAATCAGTTCTAGGTTGTCCACTTGATTGTTCTCTCCAAAAGAAATGCCAATGAAGTTGGACTCCAGCGTTTTCATAAAATCGGCCAACAAAGGCTGACAAGCATGGTCAAACAAATAACAGCCATACTCTGCAGTATCGGAAATGATACGGTTCATTTCGTATAATTTTTTTCTTGCAATGGTATTGGCAATTAATGGCGCTTCATGCAACGATTCGTAATAAGCGGATTCTGCTTTTACTCCTGCAGCAGTCATGGTATCGTAACACAACTCTACTCCTGCTTTGGCCAATGCGATCATTAAGGATCCATGGTCAAAAAATTCTTGATCGGTAATCTCATCGTTGGTTATGGGTGTTTTTTCGAAAGCTGTTTCTCCCGTTGCTTTTCTCCAAGTGAACAATAAGGCGTCGTCATTTTTCCAATCTTCCATCATACCCTGAGAGAAAGTACCAGTAATGATGTCTTCCATGTGTTTTTGAAACAAGGGAGTCATGATTGTTTTTAATTCTTCGGCTTTTTTAAACACTTCAATTTTTGCGGGGTTAGACAGTCTATCCATCATATGGGTTAAACCGCCATGCTTCATCGCTTCGGTTAAGGCTTCCCATCCGTACTGCACTAATTTTGCAGCATAGTTCGGGTCAATTCCGTTTTCTACCATTTTATCAAAAGACAAGATAGACCCGGTTTGTAACACGCCACAAAGAATGGTTTGTTCGCCCATTAAATCGGATTTTACTTCGGCCACAAAAGAGGAATTTAACACGCCTGCTTTATCGCCACCGGTAGCCACAGCATAAGCTTTTGCCAATTCAAATCCTTCGTTGTTGGGGTCATTTTCTGGATGTACTGCAATTAAGGTCGGCACACCAAAGCCTCTTTTGTATTCCTCTCTCACTTCAGAACCTGGCGATTTGGGCGCCATCATAATTACGGTGATGTCTTCCCGAACTTTCATGCCTTCTTCAACAATATTAAATCCGTGAGAATAAGATAAAGCGGATCCTTTTTTCATGAATGGCATTACGGCAGTAACTACTGCGGTATGCTGCTTATCTGGGGTAAGGTTAATCACTAAATCTGCTGCAGGAATCATCTCTGGATAAGTGCCTACTTTAAAATTATTTTCTGATGCATTTAAAAAAGATTGTCTTTTCTCTTGAATCGCTCTTTCACGTAAGGCATAAGAAACATTTAAACCAGCATCTCTCATGTTTAAGCCCTGGTTTAAACCTTGTGCTCCACAGCCTATGATTACGATGTTTTTTCCTTTGAGGGCAGTTACGCCATCAGTAAATTCGGAAGCTTCCATAAAATCACATTTTCCTAATTGTGTTTTCTTTTCTGCTGCTGATAATGTATTGTAATAATTTTCCATTTTATTCTTTTATTTCTAGTGTCAAAAGTATCATTTTTTTTGCGGAGCAGATGGGCAAATTGGCCAATCCATAGGGCAACAAATGCTTGCTTAACTATCGTGATTTAATGTGTTGAAGCCAATTCTATTTCTGCTAAATAGTCTTTAAACTCTTTCATCGGTTTGGTGATGGCTACCCTCCCCGACCTTACAAATTCTAAGATTCCGTAGGGTTCCAATTCATCAAACAACTCCTGGGTTTCTTCTTTGTGTCCTGTTTTTTCAATGATGGTATAGTCCGTTTCAAAACTCAACACCCGTGCATGGTGTTTTCTTACAATTTTTTCGGCTACTCCTCCAGCAGCTAAGATGGAAGTGGCCACCTTAAACAAGGCAATTTCTTGGTAAACAATTTCGGAAGTTTCGTGGTAAAACGCTTTCACAATGGCTACCTGCTTGTCCAATTGCGCCACCACTTTAATGACTAAGTCTTCCGATTCATTGACCACAATGGTATATCGGTGCACTCCTTTTACTTCACTTTCTGAAGCGGTAATGCTTTCAATATTAATGTGCCTTCGCGTAAAAATGATACTGACACGGTTTAACAGTCCAATTTGATCTTCGGTAAAAACGGATAGGGTATATTCTTTTGCCATCATTAAGTTAATCTAATTTCTGAAACGGATGCCCCTGTAGGGATCATGGGAAAAACGTTGTTTTCTTTTCCGACCAATACCTCTAACAAATAAGCTCCTTTATGGTTTACAAATTCTTTTACTGCCGCAGCTAAATTTTCTCTTTCGGTTACTTTATTACTTTCAATGCCATAGCCTTTGGCGATGATTTGAAAATTGGGGTTGACCATTTCTGTTGAAGAGTAACGTTTGTCAAAAAACAAATCTTGCCATTGACGAACCATACCTAAAAACTCGTTGTTAAGAATGAGAATTTTGATGTCAATTTTTGTTTGAAAAATGGTTCCTAATTCTTGGATGGTCATCTGAAATCCCCCGTCACCAATTACCGCAATGACTTGATGTTCTTCTTGCGCAAATTTTGCACCTATGGCTGCAGGCAAGGCAAACCCCATGGTTCCTAACCCCCCTGAAGTCACATTACTTCGCCATCTTTTGTAGTTGTAATAACGTTGGGCAACCATTTGGTGCTGACCAACATCGGTAACCAGTGTTGCCTTGCCATCACTTGCTTCAGAAACCAAGTGAATGACTTCTCCCATGGTCATCATTTTACCAGCTGAAGGGTGTAATTCTTCTTGGATTACTTTTTCATTTTCAAGGGCATCACAGGCTCTAAATTCTTGCAACCACTCCTTGTGGGTATTTTCGTTTACGGCATCACTTAAGAGTTGGAGTGCGGTTTTACAATTGCCAATAACGGGAACATCTGCTTTAATAATTTTATCAATTTCTGCGGGGTCTAATTCCAAATGAATCACCTTTGCTTGAGAGGCATACCTGGAGACATCTCCCGTAACGCGATCGTCAAAACGCATCCCTACCGCAATTAAAACATCACATTGGTTGGTTAATAAGTTGGGGCCATAGTTTCCGTGCATGCCAAGCATCCCCACGTTAAGGTAATGATCGGTAGGCAAGGCCGAAAGGCCCATAATGGTCCACGCTGCAGGAATTCCTGTTTTCTCAATAAAAGCTTGAAATTCTTCTTGGGCATCTCCCAACAATACGCCATGCCCAAAAAGGAGGTATGGTTTTTTTGCGGCATTAATAAGCGCCGCAGCAGCTTGAATTGCTTCTGGGTTTATTTGGGGTTGTGGAACATAACTTCTTACATTGGTACATTTTTCATAGTGAAAATCTACTTCTCCAAACTGAGCATCTTTGGTAATGTCTACTAAAACGGGCCCTGGTCTTCCTGATTTGGCAATGTAAAATGCTTTGGCAATTGCTGCGGGAATGTCTTCCGCTTTGGTGACTTGAACGTTCCACTTGGTCACCGGCATTGAGATTCCAACGACATCGGTTTCTTGAAAAGCATCTGTGCCTAACAAATGACTTGCCACCTGACCAGTAATGCATACCATAGGGGTAGAATCAATCTGAGCATCGGCAATTCCTGTAATGAGGTTGGTAGCTCCGGGGCCAGATGTTGCAAGACAAACGCCTACTTTACCGGAAACTCTAGCATAGCCTTGAGCGGCATGGGTTGCCCCTTGCTCGTGTCGGGTTAAAATGTGTTTGATTTGATCTTGATAATCGTATAAAGCATCATAAACGGGCATAATGGCTCCTCCGGGATAACCAAACATGAGGTCTACCCCTTCAGCAATTAATGATTTAACTACGGCTTCTTTTCCTGTTATTCTATGCGTTGAACCCCCCATTATTTATCGGTTACACATCCTAAGGATGCAGATGAAACTAATTTTGCATATTTATACAATGCTCCTCTTTTTGCTTTTAAGGCTGGAGCAGTCCAATTTTTTCTTCTTTCTGCTACTTCTTGTTCTGAAACATTCATTTCAATGGTATTCTTTTCAGCATCAATGGTAATGAGGTCTCCGTCTTGAACCAAGCCAATATTGCCACCTACTTGAGCTTCTGGGGTGATGTGTCCCACAACAAAACCGTGCGTACCTCCAGAGAATCTACCGTCGGTAATTAAGGCCACATCGCCCCCTAAACCTGCTCCCATAATGGCAGCTGTTGGTTTTAACATTTCTGGCATTCCTGGGCCTCCTTGCGGGCCTTCGTAACGAATCACCACCACATCTCCTTTTTCTACCAATCCATCTCTTATTCCATCATTGGCCGCGTATTCTCCTTCAAAAACTTTTGCTTTTCCAGAAAATACCAAGCCTTCTTTTCCCGTAATTTTAGCTACAGAGCCTTCGGTAGCTAGGTTTCCTTTTAAGATCCTAATGTGACCTGTTGCTTTTATTGGAGATTCAATAGGCATGATCACCTCTTGGTTGTTCAACAGAGAAGGTACCTTTTCTAAATTCTCTGCTAAAGTCTTTCCTGTTACGGTCATGCAGTCTCCATGCAACATTCCTTGTGCCAACATGTATTTCAATACTGCAGGAGTTCCTCCTACGGCATGGAGGTCTTCCATGAGGTATTTTCCTGAAGGTTTTAAATCTGCTAGGAAAGGGGTTTTGTCACTGATGGTTTGAAAATCGTCAATTGTAAATTCAACTTGTGCGGCATCCGCAATGGCTAAAAAGTGCAACACTGCATTGGTAGAACCGCCTAAAACCGTAACTAGGGTAATGGCATTTTCTAAGGCTTTTCGGGTAACAATGTCGGATGGTTTTAAGTCTAATTTTAACAACTCTACCACTTGATGTCCTGCAGCTTCTGCTTCTATTTTTTTATCTTTACTGAGTGCCGGGTTAGAAGAGTTGTAAGGCAAAGTCATCCCTAAAGCTTCTATTGCCGAAGCCATCGTATTGGCCGTATACATTCCTCCACAAGCACCAGCGCCAGGTACTGCATTTTTAATGATTTCTTGGTATTCTTTTTCTTCCATATTCCCAGCCACCTTTGCTCCCCAGGCTTCAAAGGAAGAAACAATGTCTAACTTTTTACCGTGACAGCTTCCTGAGTCTACCGTACCTCCATACACCAATACGGCAGGACGATCTAATCGAAGCATCGCGATTAATGCTCCAGGCATATTCTTATCACAACCCACAACGGTAACTAAACCGTCATAACTCATTCCTGCAACAACCGTTTCCATAGAGTCTGCAATAAGATCTCTTGAGGGTAAGGAGAACCGCATTCCGGGTGTTCCCATCGATATTCCATCACTCACCCCAATGGTGTTAAAGACTAAGCCAATGGCTTCATTTTCATTGATGCCTTTTTTAACGAATTTGGCTAAGTCATTTAAATGCATGTTGCATGGATTGCCTTCATAACCGGTACTTCCAACTCCTACTAAGGGTTTTTTTAAGTCCTCTAAGGTTAAACCAATGGCATAAAGCATTGATTGTGCTGCGGGTTGCGTATCATCTTGGGTAACTCTTTTACTGTATTTATTTAATTCCATGGTGTTTTTTTTTAAACCAAATCAAAGTTTCTCAGTTGTCTTGTAGACACTGTATTTCTATACATTCGAGCTAAAGCAGCGCCCATCGTATCTTCCCATTCCATTTTAAACTTCACCCCATCTAAAGCACCAATTCCTGAAACTTCGGCGGCAGTGCCTGTAAAAAATGCACCATCTGCGCCTTTTACGTCTTCGGGAGTAAAATGTTTTTCAACGACTTCAAATTTTAATTGGTTGGCAAATTCAATAATGGTGGCTCGAGTTATCCCTGGTAAAATGTTTCCTGTAGGACAGGTATACAGCTTTCCTTGTTTTTCATAAAAAAAGTTAGCTCCTGGTCCTTCAGCAACATTCCCATTCATATCCAACAATAAAGCTTCATCAAATCCTTTTTGTTTGGCTTCTGAAGTGGCCAATATTGAATTGGTGTAATGGCCAACAACCTTTGCTTCAACGTGACAAGATTTTGGGTTCGCTCTTTGGTAGGACGAGGTCATGATGTTTAATAAATCCTCTCCCAAATACTTTCCCCATTCCCATGCACAAAAAAACACGTTCACTCGGTCTGTAGGTTGTAAACTCATGTTCGCTCCTAAATAAATTAAAGGCCGGATGTAAGCATTTTTTAACTTGTTCTTTTTTAACAATTCATAGGTAATCTCTGTAAGTTCTTCTACCGTATAATCTAAATTAATATGCATTTTTTCTGCCGAATACAAGAGCCTTTCAAAATGCTCTTTGGCCTTAAATACTTTTACGCCATCTTCAGTAGCATAAGATCGAATGCCTTCAAATACTCCGTTACCATAATGCAGGGTTTGTGCATACAAATCTGTTGTCGCTTCAGCAGCTTTTACCCATTTACCGTTTAAGAATACAATTGTGTTTTCGTTGTAATACATGTCGTTTTATTTTTTAAATAAAAAAAGCCCTTCTCTGTGAGAAGGGCTTTTAGATTATATTTTTAATCATACCATTCTCAATTCCGACTGTGATCAATAATCACGACAGAAATAAGTAAAATTAATATGTTTTGTGCTTGATTCATTATGCTTACAAATGTATCTATTATTTCAATTGATTTTCATTTCAAAAAAAAAAATATTAAAAAGTCTGATTTTAAGTTTCTTTAACAAAGGAATTAAAAAGGGATGACTTGCGAGCAAACAACTGCTCCTACCGTATCTTTTAATTTTACGCAAACATTCATTTCACAGCAAAAAGAGAAGTAATTTTACAAAAAAAAATAGCTATTCTTCGGATTGTAATAGCCCTTCATAGATAATTATGGTGAAATATTCTGCAGCTCTATCCCTCTTTCTGTCTCTTTTTACGATAAACATTGCGGTTGCTCAATACAGTTCGCAAACGCAAGAAAAGATTGCTTCATTAAATGCCATTATTGAGGGTTCTAAAGCAGACACGGCTGTTGCTGCAGCTTATTACGAACTTTCTGAAATTCTTTACCTCACCAACTTTGATACGGTGAAACCCTTGTGTGAAATTTCAAAAGCGATCGCAACAAAAAATTTAACAACGGACCTCTCTGCTGCAGAAAAGAAAAGTTTTTTAAAAACACTGGCCGGAAGTTTAAACAATATAGGGTACGTCCATAAAAAGTATGGTGAAATTTCTGAAGCACTCCAAAATTATCTTGAAGCGTTAACGCTTCAAGAAGAAATTGGAGACCAAATCGGTAGAGCCAATTCACTCAACAACATTGCCGTAATTTATGAGTCTCAAAAATCCATCGATAACGCCATTGAATATTATAAAAAAGCGTTAAGCATCTACCAAGAAAAAAACTATTTAAAGGGAATAGCAGCCACCCTTAACAACTTAGGGTTCATTTATGGGGATGCTAAAAAAGATACGCTAACGAACTTAATGTATTATAAAAAATCGTTGGCCATACGAGAACAGCTTGGGGATAAAGAAGGCATTTCAAATTCACTCAACAATTTAGGCCATATATATAGTCGTTTAAATGAAAATGATAAAGCGCTAGAAGTTATTCAAAAATCCCTTGCCATGCGCAAAGCTTTAGAGAATAAAAAAGGCATCGTTAGCTCCTTGATCAGTGTTGCCAACATCCATTTGAAAATAAACCATTTTACACGCTCAAAAGAATATGCGCTACAAGCACTAAAACTGGCTAAAGAAGATGGATTTCCGGAAAACATCGGAAATTCTGCAATGGTGCTTAAGAAAATTTACCACCAAGAAAAGAACCCTCAGGAAGAGTTAAGAATGTTTGAACTGTACATTAAAATGACAGACAGTCTAGAAAACGAAAAAACCAGCGCTCTTGTTTACCAACAACAACTTCAATATGAAAAGAAAAAGGCGGTTGCCGATTTTAAAAATAAAACCCAACTGGCTTTAGCTCAAAAGAAAGAACAAAAGGTGATTAGCTTATCGATAGCTGGAAGCCTAGTTTTAGTATTGATTTTTTCGGTCTTTATTTTTAGAAAATGGAGAATTACGCAGCAACAAAAAATGACCATAGAAAAGCAAAGGGATCTCCTCGGTAAAGAAAATAAAGAAAGAGGTTTTATGATGAAAGAAATTCATCACAGAGTAAAAAATAACTTGCAAATCGTCAATAGTTTATTACGCCTCCAATCTCATAAAATTAAAGATGAAAATATCGTTAAAATTTTTGAAGATGCGCAACATCGAATCATCTCTATGGCCCGTCTTCATGAGAGCATGTATCGTTCTAGCGATTTAAAACGTATTGACATCAAAGCGCATTTTCATTCTTTAATTACGGCACTCATAAAAGAGTACCAAACCGAAACAAGCATTGAACTGAACCTTCAGATTGAACAGCTCAATATAGGGATGAAAACTCTAGTTCCTCTAGGTCTTATCATCAATGAAATGATAACTAACGCGCTTAAACATGCTTTTGTAGGAAATGAAAAAGGCACGATCACAGTCTGTTTAAGAACTCTTAAAACGAATGAACTCGAGCTTATTGTAGGGGATGATGGCATTGGAATGCCCAAAGACATTCTCCCAAAAGAGGCCACCTCTTTAGGCTTAGAGTTAATCTACGTTTTTACCGAACAGCTAGAAGGTCAACTCGAGCTTCTAAGCGCAAAGGGTACTCAATTTCAATTACTGTTTAACAGCATTGATAAGTATTAATGAGGCCTCAATTACAGCATCTGCCGTATTCGGTTTGCTGGTAACCTCCTCCTGAATTCTTTTCAGATGGTTTTGACATTGGAAAACCAAGTGGTCGGATTACTGTATTTATCAGCTTAGCGCCATCGGGACAGAATCGAAGTGGCCGGATGATGCGGACCAAAATCGTAATCCATATCGAAGTGGTCGGATGGCAGTAGTTATTTGGTTAGAGCCATCCGACCACAGTAGCTGTTTGGAGCTTTCAACTACTAATCACTAACCAAAAGAGATTGACTTCAATATCATTATGAATGGGTTCGGTAAGGTTAAAACAAGGGGCTATTTAATTAACGTTACACTTCCAACTTTAGTAACAATACTGCTTGTTGCAGGGTTAAAAAACGTAACTCTCCATACATAAACATCTTGTTTGATATTCTTGCTAGATCTATAATGCCCATCCCACCCATTGGATGGGTTTTGAGATTCAAAAACTAACTCTCCCCATCTATCAAAAATGGTAAAGGAGAAATCTTCTACATCAACGCCATAAATTGAAGGTTTAAAGGCGTCATTGACCTCATCTTTATCAGGGGTAAAAGCATTGGGAATATAAAACAACAAGGCATCATTAATTTTCACTTCTTTACAGGTACTCGAGGTACATGTGGTAACCTGATCTACAACGGTTAAACAAACCACATAAGTTCCTCCTTCATCTCCTGAAAAATCAATGATAGGATTCATCTCGTCACTTGTTGAAGGGGTAACATTCTCGTCGAAAGTCCATTCATAAATTAAGTTATTTCCGAGTGATAGGTCACTGAAATCAATGGT
>JAWUVT010000117.1:0-14100 GCA_034112225.1 Flavobacteriales bacterium
TGTAATAACAGACGAGTTAGAACAAATTCTTTTAGGACCAGAAGTAGATAAAGAAGTACCTATTGAAGAAGCACAAGAAATTATACGTCGGGCATTAGAAACCGTACGGATTATGAATACAGCCATAATGAATGGAAATCCGTACAACGGTAAAGCTAGAATAGCCAGTACAATGGTATCACAAGATTCTGCCGATTTTGGACGTATGTTTGAACCTATAATGGCAACTTCTATTGTAGATAATTTAGCGGTACAAGCTATTCATGATCGTGTATTTAATGGCATTGGAGCAGGAATGGCGCCTTGGTTTGAAAACGCACTAAGACGGCCAGATTAAATAGGTGATCTTTCAAACGAAGAGCGCCGTAAAATGCCAGCAATGATGAGAGGTGCAGATGGTAGAGCCTTGTGTTTTACACACCGCCAAATAAATACCATCATACAATGTGCAGCTTCTGCAATGTTTCAAAGTGCAGATAAAAAATTAAATACTAAAAAAACGAACACGCTTATGATAGAAGATGTGGTTTCACAATTGCATTACAAAGGCTTAGGAAACCCCTTTGCTGTACTACCAAGAACAGCGATTTCAAATTGTTTTCCAGGGTTAGAAATGGATTTTAGAAACCTCTGGAGAAGATCCTTTATAGATCTTACGCTTTTAGAAAACAATAATTATGTACTTGAAGGGAAAGGCAAGCTAAAAGATTTAGCCGATCATCGTCTTGTAGGATTATATTATAACAAAAAATACCATCCTATCTCTGTATTAACAACTGGTCCCATGTTTCCCGATAGCGGAAACTCAACACTAATTACTGAAGCAAATCCAAATGGAGTCTCTTTTATGGAATGGTCTAATAACCTAGTAGAAGTGCTTCAATTGCAAGGACAAACAATTACAGGCTATTTTACAAAAGAAAAATCCCCTACTGAAGTTGTATTTACTGCTGAACAATTAGAAAAAGGACAAAAAGATATTATTAAATGTAAATTAACAGTAAACGCTATTTTTAATAAAAACAGTGCAGAATTTACAGATCAAATTATAGAACCTGGGGAGTTTACACAAGGGCTCTGTGCGCCTTGGCAGAATGACTACAGAGAATGCGCTTGTTATTACTGGGCGGCAAGTAGACCAGATTACGTAAATATAGAACCTGGAAAAGACGGATTAAGTAAAGGAGACAATTGGATGACGAAAGAACGTTCTGGTGAATACCTTCCAGACGATCGTAAAGACGAACGTTTTATTAATTACGACGATTTATTTAAGAACTGGGAAGGCGAATTAAGTTTTATCGTAAAAGGTAAAGATGCATTTGATTCTGATACCAACAAAGAAAAATCATAAATGGAGCTATTAAAAGAACGAAGATTGGCAGACGACTTGGCTAGCGTTATTGCGACCGAGTCTAAGCCTCTCTCTCCTAGCCTGCATATTATACGAGGGCCAAAACAAGCCCATGTATTTATCCCAAACGGGAGTAAAATGTATGCTATTGAAGAAGAGACAGAAACGGTACTAAAATCACTATTAGAACTTAAAGACGAAAACGCAATAGCTTACCGTTTGGCAGCTCTAGGAATTGATCCTACGCCGTTAATTGACGATACACCGTTACAATCTCCACCAATGCATGCCCTGTCATTGTCCATTGTACAAAAGTGCAATATGGGCTGTACCTATTGTTATGCCGATCAAGGTGATTTTGGAGGCCCTTCTAAAAAAATGTCATTTGAAACAGCAAAGCTAGCTATAGATACCTTAATTAACCAAAGAGCGTCTGGAGATACTGTACAATTAACCTTTTTAGGCGGAGAACCCTTAATGAATCGTAAAGATGTATATGCCGCAACAGAATATGCAGCCAATTTAGGAGAGCAGAAAAACGTAAACGTAAAATTTTCCATAACCACAAATGGTACTTTGGTAAGAGAAGAGGATGCTGTTTTTTTTGAACGTCATAAATTTGCCGTTACCGTAAGTCTCGATGGTTTAAAAGAGCAACATAATGCTTTACGTCCAATGAAAAATGGCACAGGAAGTTATGATCGTATTATGAAAAACATTCAGCCCCTTTTAAGGCTGCAAAAAAACATGCAAGTTTCTGCTCGTGTTACGGTAACTCCTAATAACATCAATTTAGGTGATGCATTAGATTCCTTTATAGCACTAGGGTTTCATAGTGTTGGATTTTCACCACTATTAAAATCGAGTAACGGGAAAAATGAAATGTCGGAAGACGATCTTCAACAACTTCTAGCGGGAATGATTGATTGCGGATTACGCTTTGAAAAGGCTGTATTACAAGGCAAGCGGTATCCCTATTTAAATATGGTTAATGCTTTGAAAGAAATTGACAAGGGAACACATCGCCCCTATCCTTGTGGTGCAGGCGCAGGCTATTTTGGCGTTTCAGCAGATGGAGAATTATCTGCCTGTCACCGTTTTGTAAATGAACCTAGAGGAAAAATGGGAACACTAGAAGACGGTGTGGATCCAGAACTACAAAATACGTGGCTAAAGGAACGTCATGTCCATAATCAATCGCCATGCAACACCTGTTGGGCACGTTATCTTTGTGGTGGCGGTTGTCATCATGAAGTGATTGATAAAGGACGAACAGCGTGCGATTATATTCGTGGTTGGTTACACTTTACATTACAATCTCACGAACGTTTAAATAGATTAGTACCCAGCTGGAATGCCTAACACACTATAAAACAATGGCTAACGCGCAATATGATGTTCTTGTAGTTGGTGCCGGACCAGCTGGAGCAACAATGGCCAATCGTTTGGCAGACTTTGGTTACCGCATCGCATTGATTGAGAAAGCCACGTTTCCTAGGCCACACATTGGCTTGTCTTTGACTTCGGGTATACATCATTGGTTAAAAATGTTGAATATTGAAAAACAAGTCGATCAATTACACTGTAAAAGAGCTTTAAAATCGACTGTTTTGTGGTCTACTAACGAACCGCTAATTAAAACTTTTGAAAAAGAAACTGCTGGTTTTCATTTAGACAGAGGTGCTTTTGATGCACTGCTTGTTAATGAATGTAGACAAAAAGGGGTAGAAATAATACAACCGGGACTACTCAAATCCTTAACGCAAAGACAAAGTGGACAATGGGATGCAACCGTTTCTTTTGAAAATAAAGAACAACAACTATCGTCCACCTTCATTGTAGAGGCTACAGGTAGAAAATCGATTATTAAAACTAAGAAAATAGCCTATCAGCCAAAATTAGTAGCCACTTTTGCCTATTGGGAATTGAAACCATTAAAAAAGGAGTCTTCCTTTATTGAAGCTGGACAGGATTGTTGGTTTTGGGGCGCTCCTATAAACGACACCCATTTTGTACTCTGTGTGTTTTCGGATCCCTCAAAAGTAAAAGAAGCTACTTCTGTAACTGAATTCTACACTAAAGTCATATCACAATCAACATTTTCTACAGATATACTAAACAATGGCACGCAAGGAGAGATTACGGTATGTGATGCAACGCCGTATTACGACAGCAACGTTATTAG
This sequence comes from Flavobacteriales bacterium, assembly GCA_034112225.1. Taxonomy (GTDB): domain Bacteria; phylum Bacteroidota; class Bacteroidia; order Flavobacteriales_E; family Vicingaceae. The sequence goes on from JAWUVT010000117.1 coordinate 3,540, forward strand.
CGAACATTTTATTAAAATAGGAGATGCTGCGTATACAATGGATCCTATTTCATCTCAAGGCGTACAAAAAGCAATAAAATCTGGTGTTCAAGGGGCGATTGTTGTCAACTCCATTTTAAAGAAAAACAAGGCTAGTATCGCTATTAGTTATTATAAAAACTTGATAGCAGCAGAAGTAAAGAAAAATAAACGCTGGTCGTCAGATTTTTACAATGAACAATCACTATTTAGAAATAGCCCATTTTGGGAGTCAAGAAAAAAAGTAACCCAGCCCTCTATTTCAAATGAGCGCATTTCATTACGTAAAGACACTATATTAGAATTAAATAAGAAAGGTGATTTTTTAATGGTTCCTATTTTAGAATCCGATGAAGTTACAGAACTAGAAGGGTTTGTAATTGAAGGACACGATGAACCTTATGTTTTTATTGAAACAATCCATATCGTTCCACTACTTAAAGCCATGCATCTAAAAACACTTCAAGAGTGTATAAAAATGACTAGCGAATCTGTTAAAAACCAAAATCCTATAAAGCTTATGGAATGGCTGTTGTATCAAGGTGTTTTGGAAGTGTCTTGATTTAGCTTTGGTTACCTGTTAAAAAATCAACCTCTTCCCTCCCATTTTGATTCGAAGTTAATTTTAAGCTAAAAGATTCTAATTCAGATTTTATAAAATTTAACACACTAATATATTTTAAGTCTTTATAATTGTAAAACTTTACAATATGTATTACTAGCTCCCTAAAATATGGACGCTCACCTCTCCTATTGTTTTGACCAAAATTATATGATGCCAAGTTTTACATCGAGATTCTATTTTACATAAAACTATGCTTTTAGTTTATTTGCCATATTAACTTTAATTAAATATAATTTTGTATTATTAGTGTTTTACATTAAGATAAATAATTAAATATTACAAACATGAATACTATTCGAAAAAATACTAATTATAACGAATTAGATGAAACTGACCAGCTAATAATTAAACTTTTACAAAAGAATGCTAGATTGAGTAATAAACAAGTAGCCGCGGAGGTTGGTATCGCAGAGTCTACCTGTTCTGAAAGAATGCGAAAATTGAATCGGAAAAAGATGTTTTTTGGTTTTCATGCTTTTGTTGACTCATCTAAGCTAGGTATTAATATTGAAGCTATGATTGCTATCAAACTATCTAAGCACACTAAAGAAGTAGTAGAAGATTTTAAAAAATCAATGCGACTAAGACCAGAAGTCGTGAATGTTTACCATATGTCAGGTAACATTGATTTTCTGCTTTACATAGCTGTAAAAGACAAAGACCATTTAAGAAATTTTGTAATGGATTATGTTACAAAAGAGTATGTAAAAAGTGTAGAAACATCTTTAATTTATGACTTTACGCTAAATCCATTATTCCCAATTTATTTGGACCATGAATAAAATACAGAAAGCCCAAAAATTAATTTTATGGGCTTTCTGATTTTCAATATTAATTTTTTAATTATGTTATAAAATACCTTTTAAACACGTTTCAAGTTTAACATAGTTTTCTTTAGAGATTGCATTAAGGGGCAATCTTACTTCGTTACTACAAAGCCCCAATATTTCCATAGCAGTGTTAACGCCAACAGGGTTTCCTTCTATATAGAGCCATTGATGTAAATCATAAATACTATTATTAAGTTCTCTTGCTTTTTCATAGTCGTCATTCAAAGCACTTTTTACAAGGCTTAAAAATTCATTTGGCATAGCGCCAATTACTGAAATACACCCATGATCACCAACAGAAATCATTGGCAATACTACTTCATCATCATCAGATACTACGAAAAAATCTTCTGGTTTGTTTTTGAGTATTCTTGTGGTCTGAATTAAATCACCAGACGCTTCTTTGATACCAATAAACTTTTCGCTTGCTTCGGCTAATCGTACTGTTGTTGTCCATTCCATATTCGAATTGGTACGACCAGGGACGTTGTAAAGAATAATTGGCACAGGACAAACATCTGCTATAGCCATGTAATGATTATAAATTCCTTCTTGTGAAGGTTTTACATACGCCGGACTTGATGAAAGAATGGAGTCTATTCCTGTAAAATCAAATGCACTTATTTGCTCTACTAAATCTTTGGTATTGTTACCTGTAAAATTACCAGCAACAATAGGTACACGCCCAATATTAATTTTTATTGCAAAAGAAAGTATGGCTCTAGCTTCTGTCTTATTTAACATTGCCGTTTCGCCAGTAGACCCCAAGATTACTAAATAATCTACGCCTCCGTCAATAATGTAATTGATAACTTTTTCTAAACCTTCGTAATCTACCTCTCCGTTTTTAAAGGGAGTGATACAGGCTACACCTGTACCTATATATTTTTTTTGTTTCATGATATTTAATTTATAGCAATTTGTTTTTCAATTAGGGAAAATAATCTAATAACTTTATTCACAACAAAACCAGAACAGTTACCTGTTCTGGTTAAATATAGCTATTGAATTATCTTAATAGTACAGACCAAATAAAAAAATTAAAGCGACGTAATATAATTTTTGTGATATTTTAAATATTCGCTTGTAACCATTTCATCAACTTCTTCTTGAGACGGGAATTCTGCCACAAAATCAGGAAGTTCATTTTTAATCGAACGCTCTGCACAGGCAATAAAGTGACTAATTAACTCTTTAGGGTTTTCATCACCTACTCCCATTCTCATAGTTGTAAAATATAAACCTGTCGCTTTTAAAGCATCTGCGTCCATTTCAGAATGTGTAGTCAATGCCGGGCAAGTAATGGTTGTATTTGTTTGCCCTAAGGATATGTGCATATTAAACATTGGAGCAAGAGAATCGAAAAACTTTCTAAATGTTTCCTTTTTAATATCAACACCCTCGAAATCTACCGTAAACAATGGTGCTGGCAAATCATACTTTAAAAGCTTTTTTCTTATCGCTTCATTTTTATGGCCTTTAACTATATTACAATTTACATTTACGTATTTATTGGCACTAAAAACTTTAGCAATAATTGCGGTATTAATTGTTTTCTGAAGCATTCTTTGATGCAAGGTTTTCATTCCGGTTAGAACTTCAAACGAACCATCAGAACTTAAAAACGCTCCTTTGATATAATAAACGCTCCAAAACATAGATTTTTCCCAAGAAACTCCATTTACGGTCATCCCTTTTGGGGTAAACATATTATGGTTTTCTCCTATAACACAACCTGCAATTACATTACCATGACCTGCAATATCTTTGGTTAAACTATGTACAACGTAATCTGGTCTTTCAGCTTTATCTTCGCGTTGCAATGGCTTGTACAAGAATGGTGTCGCTACAGTAGCATCTAGAGAAACTTTTATTCCTTTAGCATGACTAATTTTACTGATTTCAGGAACATCTAAAACATATCCGTCAGGGTTTGATGGAGATTCAATATAAACATGAACTTTAGAGCCAGATTCAATTATACCTGAATTATATTTTAAAACCTGAGTTAGAAAGGTTTCAAATTCTTCACCTGAATGACCGTCAAACCATTCAACCGTGATATTCATTTTGTCTTCTTTAGAATACCAGTCATGTAGCAATTGATAGGTGCCCCCATAAACACTTCTAGAAACAATAATGATATCATCTTTAGTAAGCATATGACTTAATAAACTGTCAATAGCAGCCATACCACTATTGTAATTCCAAGCCATATATTCGCCCGTATAAGGGCCTGCTTCTAAATCAACAATTTGATTTGCCAGAGAAACCGACGTAGGGTTCAAGAGTCTAGAGTAGATTTCATGTAGAAATTCTTTTCCCTTAAATGCATCATCAATCCACTCATTACAAGCAAAAACATACGTTGCTGTTCTTGTAATTACCGGGTTTGCTGAAAATAAAGCTGTAACGTTATCTATAATAGGATAAGGCCCTTTCGCTGTTGTAGTTTGGTCTGAATGGTTTAGATTTTGATGTGATTTTCTAAACGGATTTTGTAATGTATCTAATACTTTAGCAATTTGAAAAGAAAGAAATCTTTTTGCATTAAAATATGCAATATCATCTGTCTTATCTAAACCTGCTGTTATACCATTGTATACTTCCCACAGGTTCATTACATTATGCTGTGCATTATAGATATCATTGGCAGCTAATGCCATTGCCTTACCATAGTCAGATTTTTCATCAATATTAAAATGGTCTAACTGTTCACTAATAAGTTCTTCAATATTAGTAGCGTTTGTTGAGTTTCTTCTTGGAGATAATACTCTTGAATTATCAAATTGTTTTGACATAATCTTTAATTTTAAATTTCTATTTTTTTAATTTGAAACAGGCAACTTTGGTTTCTGTCATAGCTTCAATAGCTGACTTTACACCCTCTCTACCAATTCCGCTAAGTTTTATTCCGCCAAAAGGCATGGCATCTATTCTATAATCTGTAGAATCATTTATCATTACCCCAGCACAATCTAATTCGTTAATCGCTTTATGGGCATTATTAATATCATTGGTAAAAATTGCAGCATGCAAACCAAATGGCGATTTGTTACAGCAACCAATAGCTTGGTTAAGGTTTTCAATTTTAGAAATGGTTACTACAGGACCAAAAACTTCTTTTAAGTTTGCTACATTATTATTACAATCATCAACTAATATGGTTGGCAAGAATACACTACCTTCTTCTTTACCGCCTGCTATAAGTTGAGCGCCATTTTGAACACTTTCAGTAATAAAGTCATGTATATGTACTATTGCTTCAGGACTAACAATGGGGCCTATATCTACATTATCTTCTAGAGGCGAGCCTATCTTTAATTTTGAAGTAAGGGTATTAAATTGTTCTAAAAATGTATCGAAAATAGTTTCACCAACAAAAATTCGTTTCACACCAACACAATTTTGACCACTTGCATAAAAGGCACCAGAAACACAAGATGCTACAGCTTCTTCAACGTCTGTATCAGAAAGCACTATTACTGGAGAATTAGAACCAAGCTCCATCGCTATCTTTTTTAACCCGGCCTTTCTTTGAATTACTTTGGCAGCTTCAACGCCGCCTGTAAAGCTTATAAGACGAATTCTATCATCGCTAACAAGCAAGTCACCGAAAACCTCAGGTGCTCCTGTAATTATAGTTAGCATCTCTTTAGGTAAACCCGATTCATAAAGAATTTCTCCAAACTTAATAGCCACTAAAGGCGTATAATCACTTGGTTTTAAAATCACTGGATTTCCGGTTGCTATTGCAGGTCCTAATTTGTGACAAACTAAATTTAGAGGGTCATTAAAAGGCGTAATGGCCACAACCAAGCCTATCGGAAATTTATGCTCGTAACCCACTCTGTCTTCTGAGCCAGCTACAGAATTAAAAGGTATTGTAGCACCTACAATTCTTGAAGCTTCCTCAGCAGAAATCTGCATGGTATTTAAAGCTCTAGAAACTTCTTTTCTAGCTTGGGTTATTGTTTTGATACCTTCGGTAGCTATTAAATTAGCTAAAACCTTAGATTCACGTTCCATAATGACTACCGCATTTTTAAGAATAACTATCCTTTCTGATGCTGGCATATTTCTACCTGTAGCTTCTCCTCTTTTTGCCAAATCAAGGGCATTTTTAACATCCTGTTCGGTAGATTGAGGAACTAAACCAATTACTTCTCTGGTATAACTGTTATAAACAGGAACCATTGATACGTTATCTTTATCTATAACCATAATATTTTATATTTTTAAGAATTAATTATAGATAATATATCATTATATAAAGCAAATCCAGTTTCAATTTTACCAGCTCCTGCCCCTATTATAGTAGTATCACCTAAAATGTTAGAAGTAACTTTTAAGGCATTTGTTGCATTTGAGATACTATATAAAGAATCACTTGAAGAAACTAGCTCAGGACTTACAGAACCATGGACGTTGCCTTTTTCATCTTTCCAAACCTTACCAATTAATTTCCATCTTTGGTTATCTTTAGCGGCTTGTTGTGCATCATTAGCCGTAATCTGAGAAATTCCCTTTACAGTGATATCCTCTTGATTTAATTGAGTATCAAAAACAACATTTGCCAGAATCATAACCTTAGCTAAGGTGTCTAAGCCTTCCACATCGTTTGTTGGGTTAGCTTCAGCATAACCTAATTTTTGAGCTTGAGAAAGGGCGTTTTCATAAGACATACCAGATTCCATTTTGGTTAAAATGTAATTTGAAGTTCCATTCATAATTCCGCTTACAGCAGTTATTCCAGAACCTAAAAGACCATTATTCAAAACATTTATAATTGGTGTTCCACTTATAACTGTTCCTTCAATTGCTACCACCTTTTTTTGTTTTGCAGCCAAATTGAAAATTTGCTCGTATGCAACGGCAAAAGGCCCTTTGTTTGTGGTAACAACATGCTTCTTAGAATATAAAGCAGCTTCAATATGTGCTATGGCAGGTTGCCCAGTTTTAATATCTGTAAAACTAGCCTCGATTATTATATCCGCATCAATTTCCTTTATTGCTTTTGGTATATCTATTACATTTTGTTGTAATAAATTATAATCTCCTTTTTCAGCGTTTTTGATAATTTCCTGCATATCAATTCCATTCTCATCAATTTTGCATCCTTTAATGGTATCAAATATGCCTACTGTTTGAATCTCTAATTTTTGATGTATTGGTAATAAAAAATTGGAGCCTAGAATAATTTCAGCTAACCCTTGAGATACAACTCCAAACCCTACATATACTATTTTTACCATTTGTAATTATTTAAATTCATATTTATAAAGCAAAACTATATATATATTCTATTAATATCTGTATAAATGAATTGTATTCGAAATATAATTTTAATACTGAATTTTCTGCGATAATTAAAAAATTAAATATTCTAAACAAAATTAAAATCGTTGAGTAATAATTTATTTAGCGGATTTTCATATAAATTTTTAGTGGAGAATTCTGAAATCTCACTTTTTTGTTTTTTTAATATACTCTAATATTAAAATTGAATACTATGGTAAGAAAATAATTTGTTTAATTTTTCCATTCCACACACATTCCACTACTCTCCTATCCTTTCGACTACGCTCAAGACAAGCCCTGTTACGTAAAAAGCGTATTCCATTATATTTTTCAAAAAAAGATTTGAGAAGGAAAAAATAAAAGAAAATTTGAGGTAATAATCTCGCTTTTAAGCAAAGCAAAGTGACCCTTCGGCAAAAGCTCAGGGCAGGCGCCACGCAGAACATTATAGTACATACTATAATTATAAAAAACATTGGGACTACTCTTAATACTCATATGTTTTAATAAATAAAAAGAGTTTAATGAAAAATATCTTTTCATTTATTATATTTGCTCGTATTTTAATTTTATGATAAAAATTAAGATATAAATAGAGCAAAAAGCTTTTAAAAATTTTATGAAACAGTAATATTAAAGAATCTTAAAAAAATGATTACTATATTAAAAAACACAGCACACTTACAAAAATTAATGTTGTTAACATTATTTATTGTTAGTGGCTACCATATAAATTCGCAAACTTTTACAGATAGTAATTTACCCATTGTTATTATAGAAATAGATAACAAAGGTGAAATTCTTGATGATCCACGAGTTTTTGGTTCAATGAAAATAATTAAAAGACCCGATGGATCTAGAAACTTTGCAAGCGATGCTAATAATGAAGATTTTTTGGATTATTCTGGTGCTATAAGTATAGAGATTCGAGGTTCTTCTTCTCAAACATTAGACAAAAAACCATACGGACTTTCTACTTTATCAGACGACTATACAGAGAATAACAACGTAAAATTACTAGGAATGCCAAAGGAGAATGATTGGATTTTAAATTCATTTGCTTTTGATGATAGCATGATGCGCGATTATATTAGTTATAATATGGCAAGACAAATGGGACAATATGCTGTAGATTTAAAATATTGTGAGGTGATAGTTAATGGTGATTACAGAGGCTTGTACGCGCTTTCAGAAAAAATAAAACGTGATGGAGATCGTGTGGACATTATAAAACTATCTGACGATAAGAATACATTTCCTGAAGTAACTGGAGGCTATCTTATGCAGACAGATAGACCAGATGCTGATGATCCTGAGGCTTGGTACAATAATGGCGCCGGGTATATTCATGAATATCCAAAATCAGAAGATATTACTTCAGAACAATCTGCATATATTGAATCTGTCTTTCGAGACCTAGATCGAACTGCTGGTAATTCTGACATTATAAATGGTTATCCATCATTTATTGATGTGCCATCATTTGTAGATTATATGTTGGTGGCAGAAATTGCTTCAAATGTTGATGCATACGCACTCAGTACTTATTACCATAAAGATCGGGGTGGAAAATTAAGAGCGGGCCCAGTTTGGGATTATAATTTAACATATGGTAATGATTTATTTCAATGGGGTTTTGATCGAAGTTTTACTGATGTATGGCAATTTAATTATAGTAATACAGGAGCTAATTTTTGGGGAGATCTTTTTGCAAACGCAACTTTTAAATGTTATTTATCTAAACGATTTAATGAAGTTACAAATACTGGAGAGCCTTTAAATTACGACTCTATATCTGATTTAATTGATAGTACTGTTACATTAATCTCGGAAGCTGTAGAACGTGAGAATGAACGATGGTCTACAATAGATGATTTTTCAGGAGAAGTAACCAATATGAAAAGTTGGATACAGCAGAGAATTACTTGGATCAGAAACAATCTTGGAAGTTTTTCTAGTTGTAATATGGTAGAAACACCATCTTTGGTTATTACCAAGATTGATTACAATCCGCAAGAAACAGCGACATTTCCAGAAAGTGATGATTTAGAATTTATAGAAATTCAAAATACAGGAAGTACCATTGTAAACCTCACAGGAGTATATTTAATAAAATTGGGCGTATCCTATCAGTTTCCTCAAAATGCCACTCTTGCGGCTGGGGAATCTATTTATTTAGCAGGAGATGCAACTACTTTTCAAGATAAATATGGAGTAGCTCCTTTTGATACGTTTACTAGAGATTTATCGAATAAGAGTCAGAATTTAGTATTATCAGATGCTTTTGGGAATCTAATTGATCAAGTAGAATATTTAGATAAAGCGCCTTGGCCAAAATCTGCTGATGGTGATGGGTTTTATCTAGAACTTATTGATGTTAATTCCGATAATTCTTTAGCTATCAATTGGATAGCAAACTCTAATCTAGTTCTAAATACTAATAGTTTTAATAATGAAGTTGGCTTTACCGTATACCCAAATCCAGCAGCAGAAAAATTGATGATAAACTCCGAACAAATAATACGAGAAATTGTTGTTTTCAATCTTCTTGGACAACAAATAAAAACGTTTCAAGTCAATTTTAAATCAGGAGAAATTAATATTAGCAAACTTAATAAAGGGATGTATTTTTTAAATTTGAAGCTAATAGATGATACTAGTATTTCGATGAAAATTATTAAAAAATAAGTGTAATAATAATCTATCGTAATTCATATTATTCTTTTTACATACATTATGCTTCCCTCCTACGTCGTAGCATAAAAAGTGTTTCATTAACATTGTAGAAGAAACTTTTAGAAAGAAATTTTTTCAAGGAACTGTAGCAACAACTTTCGCTTTTACCAAAGCAAAACAACCTTTCGGCACAGCTCAGAATAAACACCACGCAGAAGATTATAGGGCATTTTTAATTAGGGATTATCCAGTGGTTAAGATTCAAATTAAAACGCAATCGTTGTCCATAAAATGGCGGAATTTAGCCAGAAACATGAAATTTGAGTTTTAATAAATCTACAGATTGTGCGAATAATTTTTAGCACTTTTACCAAAATTTTGACTTCATAAATTTTGAAGAAAATAGATTCCAATATCTCTGAAATACAGTAACCACTAAGTAATAAAGTGTATAGTTCATTGCTGCTAATTGGACACTTTCAAAAATCCTGCGGATTTTTTTAGAGCACAATCAATTTTTATTATATTTGTTACTTAAAAAGGCAACTAACATTATACCAATCGTTGTGCTTCATTAAAAAAAAACAAGAAAACAATTAATATGAAATTTACAACAATTTATTTAGAAGAAAATATTATTGAAATCCACAATTCGTTTTTAGGAAAAGAAACTATTAAAGTTAATAATGAAATTGTATCAGAAATACGTTCCTTTTTTGGTGCAGAACATAGTTTTAAAATAAATGAGAATGAAAATATAACTGATTGCAGGATAAAAATAGGGTTTAGTTTAAATGGAGTAGTTTTTAATCTTTATAAGAATAATAAACCAATCATAATTTCTTTATAAAAGCTTTCATTTTCTAACACATAATTTAATGATAAATAAGTCTATGAAAGCCAAATCTACTGGAGTTTCATACTTCGACTGCGCTCAGCACAGGCTTAAAAACGAGGTCTAAAAGCCTCACAGAACTGTACGAAATCTTAGTAGAAAAGAGCGGGGATTATCAATGTTGACCAGATAAAATTCTCACCGTATAAAGGAACCTTATTCCGCTCTTTTGTGCTTTCTGATTAATTGCTTAAATTTACAAAATGTAAACTTAAG
>JAWUVT010000118.1:0-33111 GCA_034112225.1 Flavobacteriales bacterium
ATGCTAAAGCTTTCGAATTCATAAAAGAACAAATTATCGAGGAAAAAGAAACGAGAAACTATTTACAAGAAGAATATAAAGCATTAAGCGATAAACACGAAAGGAGTATTCAGGAAGAAGTTCAATACTTATAGCTAAAGAGAAAATTTACAGGTAGATAAGAAAAGCTTAAGCGAATCAGAAACTTCAACCCTGAACAACAATTGACCTTAGTTTGATTAATACGACAATTAATCGCTTTAAACGAAGTTTTCTATACTGCAATTAATTCAAAAAACGGCAATAAACCAAACTAATTGACGTAAATAAAACGGCAATTAAATTTAAAACGTCAAATGATCGCTATATTTGCAGTATAATACACGGCATTTAAATACTGCAACAATGTACATCCATCAAAATAACGACTGGCCAAACTTTAAATGGGATAACGACACCCTACTTCCACATGTGAGTAAGGCACGTGATCTGCAGGGAAGATTAATCGGTAAAATGGAAGGTATAGGATTCGAACTTAGAGAGCAAGCCGTACTTGAGACAATAACAGAAGACATTGTTAAATCAAGTGAAATTGAAGGCGAATTATTAAACCCAGAAGAAGTTAGGTCATCAGTAGCTAGAAGGTTAGGAATGGAAATATCAGGATTACCTGATACAAGCAGAGATGTTGAGGGTGTTGTAGAAATGATGTTGGACGCAACTCAACAATTTGAAAACCCTATCACTAAGGATAGAATGTGTGGATGGCATGCTGCCCTATTCCCAACAGGAAGGAGTGGAATGCACAAAATTACTGTAGGAGAATGGAGAGGAGACAAAGATGGACCAATGCAAGTAGTTTCAGGTCCAATGGGAAAAGAAAAGGTACATTATATTGCTCCAAAGTCAAAACGACTAGAAGAGGAAATGAATCAATTTATCGAGTGGTTTAACACCGACAAAAGTATGGAGGCTGTAATTAAATCTGCAATAGCCCATTTATGGTTTGTAAGTATCCACCCTTTCGATGATGGGAATGGAAGAATTGCGAGAACGATAGCAGATAATCAACTGGCCAGAGCTGATAGAACCAATCAACGTTTCTATAGTATGTCGGCTCAGATTTTGAACTCCAAAAAGGGTTATTATAATATATTGGAATCTACACAGAAAGGAAGTATGGACGTAACTCAATGGCTCGTTTGGTATTTTGAACGGCTAACGGAGGCTCTTGAAGCAACAAATCAAACCCTATCAAAAATATTGATAAAGGCAAAATTTTGGGAAATCCACAAAACCACCCAACTCAATGCAAGGCAAGTCGAAATGATCAATAACCTCCAAGGTAATTTTATAGGAAAGCTGCATTCATCGAAATGGGCAAAGATTACGAAAGTACATAGGGATACTGCCAGAAAAGATATTCAAGACTTAATCTAAAAGGGAGTTTTATTTGATTCAGGAGAAGGAGGAAGAAGTACAAATTATATTTTAAACCTCCCGACTTTGGACTTATAAAGCATAAATTTCAAGGAAGAAAAGAATATCTGCAACTCTGAGAAAGACACCTCTTTACACTTAAGAAACTAATTCTCACACAATGCTATTTAGACATAAAAAACACTACTTTAGTTTAACAAAATGGTTGTCGAATTAAAACATAACCAACAAGTACGTTTTTATAAATTAGATGAATAGAAAAGAATTAAAAACCAAATTGGATACAATCCATATTCTATTGACAAATATTGTCCAGAATAAGCATGATGGTGAAAATCTATTAATCCAGAAAAATTACGAACACGATAGAATAATTTCACGCTACAAGTTCCTTATAAGAAGTAGAGTAAACTTATGGATGATGCTAGTGATCGACCTTCATAAATTATTTGGAGGAAGAAATGATAACTTTAGATTAAAACAACTACTTGAAGATACTCTAGATTCTAAAGATGAATTCGCTCTAAATGAAGAAACAATCATAGAAATAAAAAGAAAACTAGATGAAATTAATTCATCTAAGACGCAAGACATCTTACAACAAATGAAAATAATGAGAGACAAACATTATGCTCATTTGGATCTGAATAGAAATAGCATACACGACATAACTTTTTACTATTCGGAAGCAGACTATCTGATAAAATTAGCATCTGACACAATCCAACTCTTAAGTACTCGTATTTTAGATGAAATGAAGATTCTAAATGTATTTGACGAAAAATCACTATCCCTTATTTTAGATAAAATCAGAATCGGAGAAAAGTAAATTTTCACCAAGACCAACTACTAAACATAAGCTTGAGAGCGAAACCTTTTATTACGCACTTAGGAAAATCCAATAGGTAAGACCTCCCTTCCTCTATGCTCAATAGCCAATTTTAAAATCGTAAGACAAAAAACATACTCTATCTAAAAGATCTAACATCCAATCAAGCAATCATCTCCAAAAATTGGTCTTCATTAATTATTGAGACTTCTAGCTTTTCAGCTTTAGCTAATTTACTTGGGCCCATATTTTCTCCAGCAACGATGTAACTTGTTTTCTTAGAAATTGAACCAGAAACTTTACCACCATTTTGCTCTATCAAATTCTTTAATTCATCACGAGAAAATTTACTAAACACTCCTGACACCACAAAAATTAACCCTTCGAGTTTCGTGGTAGAATTGGCCAATTGATCTTCAGACAATTCAAACTGTAAACCGTATCCTTTTAATTTATTGATGAGTTCGATATTACTTTCAATAGAGAAAAAATGAACGACACTTTCTGCTATTCTATCTCCTATTTCATCAGCTGCAATCAACTCTTCAATAGAGGCATTCATAATGTGATCTATATGCTTAAATTGTTTGGCTAATTTTTTAGCTACTGTTTCTCCCACATACCTAATTCCTACTCCATACAACACGCGCTCAAAAGGAATTGCTTTAGAGCTGATTAATCCTTCAATGATATTCTTTGATTTTTTCTCTTTAAACGATTCCAATTCGAACAATTGCTCAAAAATCAACTCGTATAAATCAGCAATGTTGCTGGCTAATTTTTGTTCAAACAACAAATCAATGGTTTCTTCTCCTAAGCCATCAATGTTCATGGCTTTACGGGATATAAAATGTTGCATTTTACCTTTTATCTGAGGTGCACACCCCCACTCATTGGGACAAAAATGTTTTGCATCTCCTTCTTTTCTTACTAAGGTAGTTTCACATTCAGGGCATACTTTTATATAATCTGTTGGTGCTGAAAAAATATCTCTTTGTGTAACTTCAACTCCAACAATTTTGGGGATAATTTCTCCTCCCTTCTCTACAAAAACGGTATCGTTAACTCTGATGTCTAACTTCTCAATTTGATCGGCATTGTGTAAAGAAGCTCTTCTTACTGTTGTTCCGGCTAAGAGTACAGGCGCTAAATTTGCTACGGGGGTTATCGCCCCGGTCCGACCGACTTGATAAGTAATTTCTAACAATTTAGTGGATACCTTTTCTGCTTTAAATTTATAGGCTATTGCCCATTTTGGTGATTTTGCTGTAAATCCTATTTCTTCTTGACGGGCATAATTATTGACTTTAATGACAATTCCATCAATTTCAAAATTTAGGTTCCCACGCTCTTTGTCCCAATGGGTAATAAACTCAAATATTTGATCAATAGTGGTGCATTTTTTAATCAGTTGGTGTTTTTCTGTTGGCACTTTAAAGCCCCACTCTCCTGCTTTTTGTATGGCATCGTAATGGGTTTCAATGGGTAAATCCTTCCCTAAAACAAAGTATAGATAACTGTCTAGTTTACGTTTAGAAACTACTTTAGAATCTAGCATTTTAAGCGTCCCTGAAGCGGTATTTCTTGCGTTGGCATACAAATCTTCGCCAGCTTCTTCTCTTTCTTTATTCAGGTTTTCAAAAACATCTTTGGGGTAAAACAGCTCTCCTCTAATTTCAAATTCTTCGGGATAGTCATTTCCTTTTAATTGCAAAGGAATAGATCTTATCGTTTTTACATTGGCTGTAATATCATCTCCTTGAACGCCGTCACCTCTGGTGAGTGCTTGTACTAATTTTCCATTCTTGTAGGTGATTCCAATCGCTACTCCGTCATATTTTAACTCGCAGATGTATTCTAATTCATTTTCTACTAACTTCTTAATTCTCGTTTCAAAATCTTGAATATCCTCTTTGCTGTAACTATTGCTTAAAGAAAGCATTCGGGATTTGTGTTTTACCGTTTTAAAGTTTTTGGTGATTTCACCTCCCACTCTTTTGGTGGGAGAGTCCTCATACGCCAACTCCGGAAATTGTTCTTCTAATTTATGAAGTTCTTCTAATAGCATATCAAAGTCATAGTCAGAAATTGTTGTTTCTGACAGCACATAATAGTTGTGATTGTGAGTTCTTAATTGAGTTGAAATTTCTTCAATTTTGAGTTTTGCAGTTTCTTTTTCCATAGTTGTATAAGACGATTCTAAATTAAATAATTCACGGAATACTTCTTAACTTTGGCAACTAATTTCATTAACAAAATGACTGGACTAGAAAAAGGGAAATCGCTATTCGAAAAACAAGAGTTCAAGGGAGCGATAAAAGAGCTTACGAATTTCTTAGTTGACCACATCAACAATGCTGATGCGCTATACACTAGAGCCATTTGTTACCGGAAAACGGCTCAATTTGAGCAATCGATACAAGATTTTACAGCCGTTATTTCTCGTCTGCCTAATGAGCCTACATTGCTCTGTGATCGAGGAATTTCTCATTTCCACAACAAAGACATTCCTTCCGCAATGAGAGACATGAATAGGGCTGTAGAAATAGATCCTAACAATCCTTATCGTTATTCAAGCAGGGCTTACATTCGATCACGATCTGATATTGATGGTGCGATGTTAGATTATGAAAAAGCAATTGCATTAGATCCTAAGGATGAAATTTCTTACAACAACCTTGGTCTTTTACAAGAAAACGCAGGCCGGATGAAGGCTGCTAAAAAGAATTATGCTAAGGGGAATGGTCTTATTGGATATAATCCTGAAAATAGAAAAGAGCGTTTAGAAAAGAAACAAGAGGAACTAACAAAAACGGGGCAGACCCTAGAGGAAAAAAAAAGCAGTGAACCGGAAGAAAAAGAATCGCTCAGCAAAACGATGTTAAGTGTTTTTACTTCAAAAAAAATTAGAGAAGAATATTATCTGTTTATAAAATCATTTTTTAAGAAATAAATAGAGGTAACCTTCATTCTCTGGGGTTTGGTTATGAAATACTTCTCCATCATACGTAATAAAATCTCTATTTTCAGTAGAGACAATACAATCCACTGGTCCACCAACAGGAATAAATGAACACGATGGATAGGCGTTGATATGAATTGGCTTCAGCTCGCTTCTGTAAGCATCTAAAAACAATTGGTACTCCATTCCATAACTTCCATAGGCTAAACCAATATTTTTAAAATGGTTTGAAGCGATTAACTTTTTTACTGTTTTAAAATCTTTATGATGCCTTAAAAACCTACTGAAATACTTTTTATATCGATCGTCAGAAATTTTAATTTCAGAGGTAAATGGAGGCCATGTAATGTATGGCCGACTGTAATTAAACAAGAGCATGAGTAAAGCATTTATTCCGAAACCAATCAGCACAATAGATTTAATCCATTTATTTTTAGCTACTGTAATTAAAAAATGAGCAATAACAACGGAATAGAAAATGAAAAAAGGGGCATGTAATTTTGCCCAGGGTTGCCATTTTAAATAAAAACAAAAGACGCCAAATGAAAGTACAACGGCAGCACTGTAAATCGTTATTTGGCGATTCCTTTTTTTTAGGGTTGCCACAAACCAACACAGACTCAACAACATTAAAATCATATGATAAGGGTTTGCGCCATTATTTTCATGGGTTGCTAAAGGATCTACCCTATATTCATGAGAGGTGGTTGCGGGATCATTGACCTGAAGGTCTAATAATTGATGAATACTTTTTGTTAACTCAAATGCAATAGGAGCAAGCTTTGGCACCCCAAATTGGCTAGACATATTGCGAGTTACATTGGAGAGCATCATTTTAACGGAATGTTTTTGGTTTACATAATAGGCTGTAGTTGTCTCATCAGAACCAAATACACTGGCTGTTAATTGATAATTACGCGAATAATGACCTGTATTAATTAGTGTAAAACTCGCTATCAATAGTAAATAATGCCCAATCTTTACTTGCTGTTTTTTTCTTACGATTTGCGTGAATTGAATTAAAAGCCAACCCACAATAAAAGGGGCGAGATAAAGGTAGGCGGTATGCTTGGTTGCTGTTGCCATTCCTAAACAGCATCCTAAAATCAAAAAATTATAAACGTGCTGTTCTTTTAGCGTTTTGATTAAAAAATAAATTCCTAAGACCATAAAAAAGCTAAGCGCTATCTCATTATGGGTAGAAGAGCTTAACAGAATAACTTCGGGGATGGCAATTAAAATAAAGGCTGATAGCAGTTGTCCTAACTTAGGGAGCCCTAACTGTTTGGCAAGTAATGTAATCGCTACTACCAAGCCTAACAAATAAAAGAACTGTACGGCATTTGAAAACAGATCATTGCCTACGAGTAAATTAATGGTCAAAATGAGTTGTTCTGAAAATGGTGCTGATGTTAACTGCGGATAAATGGATGTTCTAAAATGAGCTAAACTCTCATTTTGTATCCAATGAACAATTCTTGCCATGTGATAGGACATCGAATCCCAATTGTTGGTTGGATAAATTAATCCTTGTATAAAAATACCGGCAAGAATGAAAATGGAAAACCCAATGATAAATTGCTCAAATACAGTAAGCTTCTTGAGTTTCTTTTTAAGTTTTAGTTGTCGAAAAGGAAGCTTTTTAAACGACTCTTTTTGACAACAGAAATAGATAATTATGACATCCAGCACACTCCAACTCACCACTAAACTTTCATAGTTTAACGTAGTAAATACGCTTAAAATCTCCGTTAAACTCAATACGATCACCGAGAAAGTTAATATTGATTTGAGAAGGGAAAGCCTTGTATTCTTTAACGATAAAAAGAGTAAGGTTAAGCCTAACCAAGCTATCAAGAGTAAAACAATTGCCATACATTAAAAGTAACCAAATTAAAAAAAAGGAGGCAAGGTTATTTAACGTTTACAGCAAGCTCAACAATACAAGACGCACACAAGCAATTGTCATAATTTTCTTTTAAATAAGTCAGCTGTTTTTGCGACAATTGATGGCGATTACACCAGCACGAACTTCCTGAATTTCGACAAGTAAATTCAACATTGCACTTGGAGCAGTTTTTAGCTTGAGTCCCTTCTTTAACCGCGTTCATTTTCCATTTGAATGGCAACATTATCAATATGCCCACCTAGTGGAACATTTAACTTACTTACTTTCAGTTTTATTTTAGAGACTTCTGGAAAATCTTGAAAAAGTGTTTCCATAATACGTTGAGCAACATGTTCTAAAAGGTTAGAACGAATGGCCATCTGCTCTTTAATCACTGTAAATACGGCCTGATAATTCACCGCGTCCATAATATTATCTGTTTCAGCTGGTTTGGATAAGTCCGCATCTAAAACTACATCAATTTGAAAGTTTGTTCCAATATCGGCTTCCTCTTTAAAGCAACCGTGAAATGCATACATCTTTATTCCTTCTACAAATATTTTTCCCATATCATAAGTAATCAGTCTTCAGTAAATAGTAGTCATTATCTAGCATTGGTAAACAGTAGTTAAAATAACTGACGACTGTCTACTCCTCTCTTTTCACTTATTTTTTCTTCGCTGAAAAATCTTTTAAGGTAGCTGTTCTGTTAAAAATTAGGTGATTAGCCGTTGAGTCGTCATCTACACAGAAGTAACCTAAGCGTTGAAACTGGAAACGTTCATTCGGTTGAGCAGCAGCCAACGCCAATTCAATTTTACAATTCGTTAAAACGGAAAGTGAGTCTTTATTGATAAAGGTCTTAAAATCTACTTCTTTATCTGCATCAGGATTTTCAACGGTAAACAGTCTCTCGTAAGCATTTACTTGTGCGGTAACATGATGCGAGGCTGAAACCCAGTGTAATGTACCTTTTACTTTACGTTTACTTTCTTCAGATCCACTACCACTTTTACTTTTTGAATCGTAAGTACATCTTACCTCCACAATGTTTCCTTCTTCGTCCTTAATGGCTTCTACTGCATTAATAATATACCCGTGTTTTAGCCTTACTTCTTTTCCGATTCCTAATTTAAAAACTTTTTTAGGACATTCCTCTAGGAAGTCTCCTCTTTCGATATAAATCTCTTTAGAAAAAACCATTTCTCGTTGTCCTGCATTTTCATCTTCAGGATTGTTATCGGCCATCACAATTTCTGATTCTCCTTCTGCATAATTGGTAATTACCAATTTTAAAGGGTCTAATACCGCCATTATTCTATTGGTTGTTTTATTTAAATCTGTACGAATACAAGATTCTAATAAGGCAACATCAATCATTTGCTCTCTTTTAGAGACCCCAATGGTATCAATAAATTTATGGATAGCAGCTGGGGTATAGCCTCTTCTTCTTAATCCCGAAAGGGTAGGCATTCTTGGATCGTCCCAACCGGTTACAATCTTCTCTTCGACTAACTGCATGAGCTTTCGTTTACTCATTACCGTATAGTTTAAGTTTAACCGTGAAAACTCTCTTTGTTTGGGCCTTACCTTTTCACTGTGAACTTGATCTAAAAACCAATCGTACAATTCTCTGTGTGGTTTAAATTCTAAGGAACATAAGGAGTGTGAAATTTGCTCTATGTAATCAGATTCTCCGTGTGTCCAATCGTACATAGGGTAGATGCACCAATCGCTGCCTGTTCTGTGATGAGACTTGTGCATCACCCGATACATGATTGGGTCTCTCATTAACATATTGGTGTGAGTCATGTCAATTTTGGCTCTTAAAATGTGTTCTCCTTCTTTAAATTCTCCTTGTTTCATTTTATTAAACAAGTCCAAATTTTCGGCAACACTTCTATTTCTAAAAGGACCATCTACTCCAGGTTTTGTTGGCGTTCCTTTTTGTTCTGCCATAGCTGCTGAGGATTGTGAATCGACATAGGCTTTTCCGTTTTCGATTAATAAAATTGCCCAAGCATACAATTGCTGGAAATAGTCTGAAGAGTAACATTCTTCATTCCACTTTAAGCCCATCCAAGTTAAATCTTTCTTAATCGCATCTACATATTCTTGTTCTTCTTTGGAGGGATTGGTATCATCAAATCTTAAATTAACGGGAGCGTTATATCGTTCTCCTAATCCAAAATTTAAACAAAAAGCTTTGGCGTGACCAATGTGTAAGTATCCATTGGGTTCTGGTGGGAATCTAAATTTCAAGTTCGCTGTTGAATAGCCTTCTTTTAAATCTTCTTCTACTATTTGCTCAACAAAGTTGAGTGCTTTTTTTTCTTCTTCCACGTTCTCCATAATGGTTGTTTATTTTATTGTAAAGCCAACTGTCATAGCAATCAAGGCCGAGGCATCTTTAGACCTCATCGCTCTTCTTCAAAAGATTCCTCTGTTTCGCTTCTTCGTCACTCCAATCGGAATGACAACATCGACCTAAGCTACTGCTTCTTTTTTAATATTTTGAATGCCTGCATTTAATCTGGCAATAGATTCTTCTTCTCCAATCAACTCCATAATGTCAAATAATGAAGGGCCTCCGCCTTCTCCAGTTATTGATAATCGAATGGCAATCATTGGTTTTCCAAAGCCTAATTCTTTTTCTTCAACATAAGTTTTAAAAGCGGTTTCTAATGTTTCACTTTTAAAATCAGTAGTGGAAAAAACAGCAATTAATTCTCCTACGATTTGAGCAGAATCCTCTTTCCACTTTTTCTTTACTGTTTTTGGGTCATATGTTGTTGGTGCTTCAAAAAAGTAGCTTCCTTTTTCTAAGATCTCTTGAGCAAAAGAAACTCTTTCTTTCATTAATCCACAAACCCCTACTAACAATTCATCGGACACCTCTCCAGCTAAAGGTTTTAGGAGTTGTGCTAATTCTTCATTCGATTTTGCTCTTAAGTATTGTTCGTTAAACCACTTCGTTTTATCTGGATCGAATTTGGCTCCAGATTTCCCAACCCGTTCTAAAGAAAATTCTTGCACCAATTGTTCTAAAGAAAACAGCTCTTCTTCTGTTCCGGGGTTCCACCCTAAAAACGCCAACATATTAAGGTGTGCTTCTGGAAAGTATCCATTTTCTCTATATCCTGATGAAATTTCTCCTTCTGGTGATTTCCATTCGATTGGAAATACTGGAAATCCTCCAGCATCACCATCTCTTTTACTCAACTTTCCGTTTCCGGTTGGTTTAAGGATTAAGGGGAGATGCGCAAATGCTGGCATTTCATTGTCCCACCCTAAATATTGATACAACAAAACGTGTAAGGGACCTGAAGGCAACCATTCTTCGCCTCTAATTACATGGGTAATTTTCATCAAGTAATCATCCACCACGATTGCCATATGATAGGTGGGCATTCCGTCAGATTTAAACAATACTTTATCGTCTAAATGAGAAGAGTCTACTACTACCCAGCCTCTAATGAGGTCTTTAAATTTAATTTCTTCGTTGGCAAGTATTTTAATCCGAACGACAAAAGGTTCTCCTGCATCAATTTTTGTTTGAACTTCTTCTGCGGGTAAAGTCAATGAGTTTTTCATGGATTGACGAGATGCTGAATCATAAGATTGTGACGAACCTCCGCCAGCTTTTAAACGCTCGCGCATTTCTTCTAATTCCTCTGGGGTATCAAAAGCGTAATATGCTTTTCCTGCTTCCAATAGCTGGTCCACATATTTTTTATAGGTTCCTTCTTCTTTTCTTTCGGATTGACGGTAAGGGCCATAATCGCCACCTACTCCAACACCTTCTGTAGGTGTTATTGCACACCATTTTAACGCTTCTAAAATATAATCTTCTGCTCCTTTTACATAACGTGCTTGATCTGTGTCTTCTACTCGCAATAAAAAATCTCCGCCATTTTTTTTGGCAAACAAATAATTATACAATGCTGTTCGTACTCCTCCGATATGCAATGGTCCTGTCGGACTCGGTGCAAACCTTACTCTTACTTTTTTTTCCATCTGTATTTCTTTAGGCTTTTTTTTCAATAAATTCACTCTGCTTTCGCGATCAAGCTATAGCAGGTTACTAAATAAGTTGGCAAAGGTAATTTATTCAACGTCAAAAAAAAAGCCCTTCAATCAATATTGAAGCGCTTTATCCAATAAGTAGATGCTTATCTTATACTGTTCCCTTTTCTACCTCAACATTCGTTTCTTCTTCCTTTGGGAAAAACTTTTTATTCTTCAGAAAGATAAGTCCAATTCCACAAGAAATAGAGACATCTGCAATGTTAAATACGGGTCTAAAAAACTGATAGTATTCTCCTCCCCATAAGGGCATCCATTCTGGAAAAACGCCATCAATCAAAGGAAAGTATAACATGTCTACTACTCTGCCATAGAGAAAGGGGGCATAACCGCCTCCTTCAGGCATAAACGTAGCAATCTGATTAAAGCTGTGATTAAAAATGATCCCATAAATTCCACTATCAATCATATTGCCAATTGCTCCAGCAAAAATTAACGCTGAACTAATTTTCAATCCTTTGTGTGCCGTTTTGGGTAAACGCTTAAAGATATAAACACCTCCAGCAGTTATGGCAACAATTCTAAATAAGCTTAACGCTAACTTTCCCCAATCTCCGCCGAGCTCCATGCCGAAAGCCATGCCATTATTTTCGATAAAATGGATGTAAAACCAATCTCCAACAACAGGAAATTCATCTCCCAAACTCATACTGGTTTTTACCCACAATTTTGAGCATTGATCTGCTATTAAAACCAACAAGGTAACAACTAGCGGGTTAGAAATAATGGCACTAATTTTTTTCATAGGGTACAAACTCTCTCTTTTCAACTTCACTTCAACAAAAAAATATCCCGCATTTCAGCGGGATTAATTCAACACTTTATTTTGATAAATTCAAAATAGCGTTTAATTAGTTTTGAGCGTTCTTTGCTTCAATACTTAAGGTAGCGTGGGGCACAGCCAATAGTCTTTCTTTTCGGATTAACTTTCCTGTCACTCTACAAACGCCATACGATTTATTAGAAATTCTAATTAAAGCGTTTTCTAAAGATTTCAAGAACTTTTCTTGTCTTCCTGCCAATTGAGCAACTTCTTCTC
Organism: Flavobacteriales bacterium; assembly: GCA_034112225.1. GTDB lineage: Bacteria > Bacteroidota > Bacteroidia > Flavobacteriales_E > Vicingaceae. The sequence continues at coordinate 12,224 of JAWUVT010000118.1, forward strand.
TTGAGAGTGTTGCGGCTCCTTCTTCCATCATTTTAAATGAATGAGAAGTGTCATCTGTTCCGTTATCGTCTTTGTGAGATAAAGAACCTCTTAAATCATTTAAATCTACCTTTGCTGCTTCTGCTTTAGCTTCAATTAAAGCTTTAAATTCTGCTAAATCGCTATCTGAATATCTTAATTCTGCCATTTTTTTATTTTTTAGTTCAGTTTTTCTATTGAAATCATAGTACTAACCTCATCTTCTAGTTCTACTACAACTCCACTATTTTTTTCCATTTCATCGACTAGATCAAGTTTACCTGCTAAAGTCTCTGAACAAATATAATTTTTATTTTTATTAATCGCCTCATTTATTTCGTTGTGTTTTAAGATTTTTAAATGAATCTTATCCGTTACCTCTAAACCGCTTTCTTTTCTAAGGTTTTGAATACGGTTGACAAACTCTCGAGCCATCCCTTCTTTCTTTAATTCCTCCGACAAGGTAATGTCTAAAGCAACTGTTATTCCTCCTTCAGATTGCACCAACCATCCAGGGATATCTTCTGTAGATATTTCAACATCGGTCAACTCCAAGACAACAGCTTGGCCTTCAATTGACAACTCTTTTAAACCCTTAACTTCTAACTCCGCAATTTCATCAGCTCCAAATTGATTGACAACGGCAGCAATCTGCTTCATTATTTTACCATATTTTGGTCCTAAAGTCTTAAAGTTGGGTTTAATGCTTTTTACTAAAACACCAGCTGTATCCACTAAATATTCTAATTCCTTCACATTGGTTTCTGAAAGGATTAAGTCTTCTACTTCTTCTAACTGCCGTTTAAACTTCTCATCTAAAATGGGCACCATTATTTTTTGTAAGGGTTGACGCACTTTTAGGCTTTCTTTCTTTCTCAAACTTAACACCATGGAAGAAACTTTTTGAGCAATTGCCATTCTTTCTTCTAAATCTGTATCAATGACTGTAGCATTTGAAACGGGAAAATCTGATAAGTGAACTGAAGTGGCATTTCCTTTTCCGCTGACTGCAATCAAATCAGAATACAACTGATCCATGTAAAATGGAGCAATGGGTGAAGACAATTGTGCTACGACTTCTAAACAGGTGTACAAGGTTTGGTAAGCCGCTATTTTATCTTGAGAATACTCTCCTTTCCAAAAGCGTCTTCTACACAAACGTACATACCAGTTACTCAATTCATCATTTACAAAGTATTGAATGGCACGACCCGCTTTTGTAGGTTCTAACTCCTCAAAACAAGTATCTACCACCGCAATTAAAGAATTGAGTTTGGAAATGATCCATCGATCAATTTCTGGTCTCTCTGCTATTGCAACCTCAGCTTCACTGTAAGTAAATCCATCTAAATTGGCATACAAAGTAAAGAATCCGTAGGTATTGTAAAGTGTTCCAAAAAACTTTCGTTGCACTTCCGTAATGCCATCTATATCAAATTTTAAGTTATCCCATGGTGATGCGTTCGTTACCATATACCATCTTGTGGCATCTGCTCCGTATTGATCTAAGGTTTCAAATGGGTCAATCGTGTTGCCTAATCGCTTAGACATTTTAACGCCATTTTTATCTAATACCAAGCCATTAGAAATTACATTTTTATAGGCTACAGAATCAAACACCATTGTTGCAATGGCATGCAGGGTAAAGAACCAACCTCTTGTCTGATCTACTCCCTCAGCAATAAAATTGGCGGGAAAGAATTCATTATTGTCAATTGTTTCTTTATTTTCGAAAGGATAATGTTGTTGCGCATAAGGCATAGATCCTGAATCAAACCAAACATCAATTAAGTCGGCTTCTCTTTTCATGGGTAGACCTGATGCTGAAACCAGGATAATTTCATCTACATAATTTTTATGTAAATCAAAGGTTTTATAGTTCTCTTCAGACATGTCTCCGACAACAAAATCGGCTAATGGACTTTCAGTCATTAAGCCTGCGGCAATAGATTTTTCTACTGCTGCTTTTAATTGTTCTACTGAGGAGATGCAAATTTCTTCGTCTCCTTCTTCGGTTCTCCATATTGGAATTGGAATTCCCCAATAACGTGAACGGGATAAGTTCCAATCGTTTAAGTTTTCTAACCAGTTGCCAAAACGACCTGTACCAGTACTTTCTGGTTGCCAGTTAATCGTTTTGTTCAATTCAATCATTCTGTCTTTTACGGCAGTAGATTTTATAAACCAAGAATCTAAGGGGTAATACAATACGGGTTTATCTGTTCTCCAACAATGGGGGTAACTGTGTTCGTATTTAGCAACATTAAATGCTTTATTTTCTTCTTTTAATTTGATGCACAATTGAACGTCAACAGATTTATCTGGAGCCTCCCCTTCTTTGTAATACTCGTTTTTCACATACATTCCCGCAAACTCTCCCATTTCGGGTCTGAGTCGTCCTTGTAAATCTACTAAAGGAACTTCATTTCCTTTTTCATCCAACACTAACATTGCTGGTACTCCTGCATCTTTTGCTACTTGCGCATCATCTTGTCCGAAAGTTGGTGAAATGTGAACGATACCTGTCCCGTCTTCTGTTGTTACAAAATCTCCGGAGATGACTTGAAATGCCTTTTCAGCATCTTTGTGTGGCAATGCATACGGCAATAATTGTTCGTATTGCATGCCCACTAAATCAGCCCCTTTAACTTCTTTTACAACTTGAAATGGGATTTTCTTATCTCCTTCGGTATACTTTAACTCTTCTGCTTCAACGTACTTTCCTGAAAATTGTTTGCCGAGTAAAGGCTTCGCCAAGATAACGTTTATTGGAAGGTGTGTGTATTGATTAAAAGTTTTTACCAACACATAATCAATCTTGTTTCCAACAGCTAAAGCCGTATTGGAAGGCAAAGTCCAAGGGGTGGTTGTCCACGCAATAAAATGAGCTTCATCAACCCCTAACTTACTCGTGTCTTTAATTTTAAACTGAGCAACAGCCGTTGTATCTTTTACATCCTTGTAGCAACCTGGTTGGTTAATTTCATGAGAACTTAACCCTGTTCCTGCTGCAGGAGAATAAGGCTGAACAGTGTATCCTTTATACATCAATCCTTTCGCGTAAAGCTGTCCCAATAGCCACCAAACGGTTTCCATGTACTTATTTTCATAAGTTACATATGGATCTTCCATGTCTACCCAATAGCCCATCTTTTGGGTCAGGTCATTCCAGATGTCCGTGTATTGCATCACTGTTTCTCTGCACTCCTTGTTGTAGGCGTCAACAGAAATTTTTGAGCCAATGTCTTCTTTGGTAATTCCTAATTTTTTTTCTACGCTCAACTCTACGGGTAAACCGTGGGTATCCCATCCTGCCTTACGTTTTACTTGAAATCCTTTTAAGGTTTTATACCGACAAAAGATATCTTTAATGGCCCTTCCCATAACGTGGTGAATGCCCGGCAATCCATTTGCTGAAGGAGGACCTTCATAAAACACAAAAGGATCCTTCCCTTCTCTTGTTGAGATACTTTTCTCAAATACTTTATTTGCTTCCCATTTGTCTAATACCTCTTTGGCAACATTCGATAAATCTAGCTTTGGATATGTTTTATACTGGCTCATGTCAATTTTTAATAGGTGCGAATTTAACGAAAAAAATCTCCCTTTTGGGGAGATTTAGAAGGATGTTCTTTATTTACAGCTGATGGAAGTTTAACGGACTGTTTAAGTCCAGGACTAATGGCTGTAAAAAGCTATTCGTCAAGGGTAGCCATACACTTTAACTCAATAGAAATAGGAGATGGCAACGCATTTACCTCCACAGTAGTTCTACAGGGTTGGTTCCCTTCAAAATACTCTGCATAAACTCTATTGTAGGTTTTAAAATCACGTTTCATGTCTGTTAAAAAAGTAGTTACATCCACTAAATTTTCCCAGCTTGAGCCTGATTCTTCTAGAATAATTTTCACGTTATCAAAAACCGAACGGCATTGCGCTTCAAAATCAAACGCTTCATAATTTCCGTTGTTGTCATATTTTAACCCGGGAATTTTTGCTTCTTCACTTCCAGAACCTGCGGCTCTTGGTCCAACACCCGACAGAAACAATAAGTTTCCCACTTTACGTGCATGTGGATATAATCCCATTGGTTTTGGTGCTTTGTTGGTGCTAATTTTTTCGCTCATAACTCTACTTTTTAAGAAAAACAAATATAAGTATTGTATGTTCAATTCAAATCGTGTTGGAAAAATATAATCCATCTACACTCCACAATTCGTTCCTTTTGGCAACTACTAAAATCCGCGACATCTTTAGTTACAAAAAATAATATGAATCGTATTTTTTCAAAGATTTTATCTTACATATTAAGCTTATTTTTGCTTTTTTATCGTTTTGAATTTTCACAAGAACATATTATCCATTTTAAGTTTCCTATTATTTTTAAATGGGTATTCACAGCATTCTGACATCTATCTACTCGGCAACTTAAAAGGCCCAAAATTAGAAAAACGATTACGTCACTTTTCTCAATCCATAGATCAACAAAGTAATGGGAAGGAATTTACCCTTCTTCTTTTAGGAGATATCAGACAAAAAAACTTAGTCAAAGAAGATTCATTAATCGCTTTTCTTAAACGAATTGAACAGCAAAATGGAAAAATAATTGCGGTTACGGGAGATCGGGATTGGGACAAATCGAGCGCTTATGGATTAGATACCGTTGCGGCTTTAGAAAAGCGCTTTAATGCCAAGCTAGGTCATCACATTTTTATTCCTTCAAAAGATTGTCCAGGGCCCTACATCAGAGACATTGGAGAGAACATTAGGATTATAGGCATTAATTCTCAATGGTGGCTTCACCCTTTTCGAAAGACAGTAGCTGTAGATTCTGATTGCAAAAACATCACAAAGTCGCAAATTTTAGATGAGCTGGATGAGGCCATTGAAAAGGCTGCAGGAAAACAGGTGATTATTATGACGCATCATCCTATTATTTCTGGTGGTGTTTACGGTGGTGCCTTAAATATGATAGAGCATATCTTTCCCTTTAGGCATGATAAACCGCACAACAAAACCTTTTTACCAGTTTTCGGGACATTTTATTTGAATTATCGAAGAAATGTTGGAAACGAACAAGACATGAGTAGCCAAGCCTACACCACTTTTATTAAAGATATTGAAAGTATTGTGCGCCATCATAAAAACATTATTGTCTGTTCTAGTCATGAGTATGACCTGGAAGTACTAAAAGTAAATGCTAATTATCAAGTTATTTCTGGCGCACTTTTAAAGACTTCTAAAGTGAATAAAATTGAGAACACGCTGCACGCTAGTGATGAGTTAGGGTATATAAAATTAGAGGTTGGAACAGATAGTGTTTGGAGTAAAGTTTTTCATTATGATAAAAAAACAAATACGTATCCTGAAAAGTCAAAATTTGTTTTAAACGATCATCTTTTAAGACAAAACAAAAAAGAAGTCACTATTCTGAGTGATAATTCTAAAAATACAAAAGACGGGTTGTTTTATGGGGGGAATTATAAGGCAAACTCGCTGAAAAAAATATTCTTCGGGAAACTATATCGCGATGCTTGGACCACACCTCTGGCAATACCCACACTTAATTTAGATACCACTTTTGGAGGTTTAACACCTCTTAAGGAAGGGGGTGGTTTACAAACTGTTTCGTTAAAGTTTATCGATAAACACGGAAGAAAATATGCATTTAGGTCAATTAACAAAAACCCTATCAAGTCAATTCCTGTAGAATTTAGAATTGATTTAGTGGAAGGCATTACGCAGGATATGACCGCCACTCAACATCCTTATGGAGCAATGTTTGTTTCTAAGCTCTTAGACGGCACCAATTTAGAGCACGAAAAAGCGAAGCTTTATGTGATGCCCGATGATCCTAAACTGGGAGTATACAGGGATAAATTTGCTGGAATGTTCGGAATGTTAGAACTTAAACCTACCGAACTTGACGATTTAACTTACAGCTACGCCAATGCAAATAAAGTGGATGGATCGTTTAGCGTTTTTAAATCTATCTATAATTCTCCAAAACATCATATTGATACTTTCCTTTTTGCTAAAGCAAGGATTTTTGACATTTTTATTGGCGATTGGGACAGGCATGAGGACAACTGGAAATGGCTAGGATACAAAAAAGATAGCACGGAAACTGTTTATAAAATTTATCCAAAAGATAGGGATCATGCTTTTTCGAGAATGGATGGCCTTTTCTATTTTTTAGCAGATAGAGAATGGGGGATTGCTTTTCGCGAAAACTTTGACCATAAATTTACAGGCTTAGAAAGTTTAACAACGAAAGGGAACCACATGGACAGAATGTTACTCTCTGGATTAAGCAAAGAGGATTGGTTGCAAATAACTGATGAATTAATGGCAGAAATTACTGATAAAACTATCGATAGCGCACAACTTTCCTTCCCAAAAGAAATCCAAAACCAATCAGGACAAGTCATCGCTGACAAGCTAAAATCAAGAAGAAAAGGTTTGCGTGATTTTGTAGAGAAATACTACTACCTACTTTCTAAACAGGTAGATGTTTTAGGTACTAATAAAAAAGAAACCTTTGACATTGAACGTTTTTCAGATGGAACAACTACCGTAAAGGTGAGTAGTGATAAGCTAGCGAACAAAATTCTTTTTAACCGAACATTTAAACGTTCTGAGACTAAAGAAATTAGACTTTATGGATTAGGTGGTGTTGATAGTTTTTATGTGCACGGAACAAGCAACAGAAACTCTTTAATTCGAATTATTGGAGGTGCTGAACAAGACATCATCGTAGACCATTCTTCTGTGAAATATGGCACTAAAAAAACCTTAGTTTATGACGATAATGATGGTGCTGTTATTGACTCCGATAAAGAAACTAGAGTCCTGTTTTCTGACAATACTGAAATTAATGAGTACAACCAAAAAGCTTACAAAAGCGGCACTTATGTTCCTATTCCACTCTTTTTATCTAACCCTGATGATGGTATAGGTGGAGGATTTTCTTTAAAGCAAACCCTTCATGGTTTTGGTCATAAAAAATATAAAAGCATTAGTAATTACAAATTATTTTTTACTACCAATGGAGCCATACAAGCTGTAATTAAGCACCGACATCACCTAGCTCGAAGCAACTGGTTTGTTACGGGAACTATTGATTATGGGAACTCTTTTAGGTTTTATAACTTTTTTGGTGTTGGAAACAATACCGTACTTATTGACAGTCTTGAAGACAATGGTTTTTACAACACGCGATATAAAGGGCTTATTCTTTCTTTAGAAGCAGAAATAGAATTTTTGGAACGTAGTAAATTCTCTATAAACGGGGTCATAGAATCATTGTCAGAAAGCCATTCAGCCCAATCTTATTTTGATGCTTTTCCTGATAAAAGTTTAGAGGTTAAAAATTCCGCAGGAGCAACATTCAACTTAGAGCTAGATTTTAGAGACAATCCAACTTTTACTACGAGAGGCTTACACCTTAGGCTGGCAAATAAGTCACTGATGGCTAACCAACAACTTTTCGGAAGCGTAAGCGGAGAATTGAGCTATTATGGAACAAGTAAACTTATTATTCCAATAACCCTAGGAGTAAAATTGGGAGGTGTAAGAAGCTTTGGCGAAGACATTCCTTACTATCACTTGGCTAATTTAGGCCAAGTTAATCACCTTAGAGGTTTTTTACAAAACAGATTTTCAGGAAAAGGTTCCAACTATTTAAATACTGATTTAAGGTTGCATTTCGGTAAATTAAAATCTGACTTCTTACCCTTCTATTATGGTTTAATCCTTTTTAATGATGTGGGTCAAATTTTAGAACAAAACCAATTTACAACGGCTAAATGGCATCATGGTTATGGAGGGGGAGTTTACATTACTCCTCTCAATAAAGAATTTATAACGCTTCAAATTAATGCTGAAAAATCTAATGAGGAAGAAGAGGGGGTTCTTCTAAAAATAAACCTTGGCGTCTTATTATGAGAACTCTAGTCCTACTTATGCTACTGCTAAGTTTCAACTTGAAGACCATTGCTCAACACTCCAGTCATTTAAACTATCGCATCTTTAACATCGGAAACATTGTTGACATTGAAAACAAAAAGGAGTACGCTGCAGCATTAACAAAATTAATTTCTTCGTCTTCTGTCCCCGCAATATTAATTTTAAATGGGGATTTAATTAAAAAAAACAAGTCCACTAATTTAGGTGCCGACTCTTTAAAGGTGTTTGATTTTCTCGCTAAACTTTCCTCCTTAAAAAACACAAAGACCATTGTTATTCCGGGGGATAGAGACTGGAATAATTCTAAGAAAAATGGGTTAAAGAAGGTTTTGCAGCTAGAAGAACTAGTGGAACACGATCGCTTAAAGAACGTAAAATGGATATTAGATAATGGCTGTCCTGGCCCAGAGTTAATTGAACTAAATTCTAATCTATTACTAATGACGATTAATACCCAGTGGTGGAATCATCCTTTTAACAAACCAACAGCTATTGATGGTGTTTGTAGCATTAACACTAAAAAGGATTTTATTATTGAGTTTGAAAATGCTTTAGCAGAAACGGAAGAAAAAAACTTGATAATTGCTGGTCATTTTCCTTTAATAGAACACACCCGACCGTCTTTAAAAAACTATTTATTTCCAACACCTCTTGCAGGAAGTTTTATGGCTTCTTTTCATCAAAATATTGGAGGAACAACCGATATTATTAATGAACGGTTTAATGGCATTAGGAAAACAATGCTCAACAGAATTTCTGTAAAAAAGAACGTAGTTTGTTTATCTGGTCACGCGTTTAACACTCAAATTATTAAAGAGAACAACAACTTCTACATTAACAATGGGCTTCCTGAAAAGGCGAAGCAAACCGCTAGAATTAAACCTAACGAATATTCATCAACTCACCCTGGCATTACAGAGCTAATGTATTTTGATAATGGTAAAATTGCCACCAACAATTACATTTATGTGAATGCTACTTTCAGCAAAGATCAGGAAATTGAATTGTACCATCCAACAACCGACAACAAAGAAGTATCGGGCAACAACATCTTAAATAATGTTTCAGGAAACACATTTAATGAAAGTAATGAATCGATAAAAATAAATGCGGGAAACTACCGTTCTTCTTTTTTTAAAAACCTGTTCATTGGCAAGCATTATCGGGACAGTTGGAATCAGGTTATTGATGTTCCTATACTTAATATGGACACTACTTTTGAAGGTTTAACGGCTTACGCTAGAGGCGGAGGGCATCAAACTACTTCCGTAAAAATGTACGGAAAAAATGGTTATTCTTACACTTTCCGATCTGTAAATAAAGATGCTACGAGAGGGTTGAATAGCGAATTAAAAAACTCCTTAATTGCCTGGCAACTTCAAGACAACATTTCCATCCAACATCCTTATGGTGGATTAATTGTTAGCGAACTCCTGGATCACACTTCTATTTTACATGCTCGACCGGTACTCTACGTTTTGCCGCAAACTGGTTTAGGGGAACTGAATAGGTATGGAGGGCTATTAGGAACGTTAGAGGAGCATCAAAAAAAATCTAAAAAAATTAAGCATGCTTTTGCGAATGCCGATAAGTTGTTACAAAGTCATCAATTAAACCAAAAGCTTTACGAGAGTTACCACCATAAAATAGATGCTAAAGAATACGGTAAAGCACGTGTTTTTGATCTTCTTATTGGTGATTATGGAAAACACCAAGACAATTGGAAATGGGCGGGTTACAAATCTGATACGGGAACCATTTACAGCGCAATTCCAAGAGATAGAGATTTAGTTTTTGGACGGAGAGATGGACTAATTCCTTGGTTAACTGATCGTAAATGGGCATTAGAGTCTGGCGAAAATTTTGGTTATAAAATTAATGATGTGAAAAGTTTAATGTGGGTAGCTCGTCATCCTGATCGTTTTTTAACCAACGAAATGGATAAGCAAGATTGGTTAGATGCGAGTCGGTATCTTCAAACTCAATTAACCGCCGATGTAATTCATAAGGCTGCAAAAAGCTTACCGCTAGAAATCTATAATTTATCTGGTAAAACGATAGCTGAAAAACTAAAAGCACGGATAAAAGAGCTGGACAAATACACTTTGCAATACTATAAATTATTAGCTAAACAGGTTGACATTACTGGAACGAACAAAAAAGAATATTTTGAGGTCATTAGAAACGAAGAGCAAACGGTTGAGGTTTCAATTTACTCGATTAAGGAGAATACGGATACTGTAAAAGGCAAAAAACTACTTTACAAGAGAACCTTTTATCCAAATGAAACCAAAGAGATTCGGCTGTATGGGCTGTCTGAAAATGATGTTTTTAACATTACTGGAACTGCTAAAAAATCTATTCCGATCATTATTGTTGGTGGTGAAGGCGCAGATATAATCACCGACAATTCGTTTGTAAAAGGAATTGGAAAACAAACCAAAATTTATGAAAATTCGAACAACAGCATCCTTAAATTAGGACATGAGGCGAAGCGTATGAATACTTGGAATAATGAGTTATATCATTTTCAGCCTACAGCATTTGAATACAATAGATACCTTCCTTTATTTTCTATGAATTATAGTCCTGACAATGGATTTGGTACAGGAGTTGGAGTTCTTTTTACTAAGAGAGAAAAGTTTGGAAACCTTGATTATTCTGCTAAACATAAATTTATTTTAGAGCTCTCCACCGAGCAAAATAACATTTTTAAATACCACAGTAGGTTTCATCATATCTTTCAGAAATGGGACTTTAACATTGGTGGTCTTATTGCCAATCATCATGATTTTGCTAATTTTTTTGGCATTGGAAATAGCACCTTAAAAAACAACAGCTTAGCTCGTAAAGGGTTTTACAAAACGACTTATAACTCCTACTCTGCGAACACTGGTTTAATAAGAGAGTTTTGGAAAAAAAGCAGCTTTTCAGCGAATGTAGAGTTCCAGCATAACGCAGCCCAAATTGATAAAAATACGATTGCATTTAGTGATCCTGATATTAATTCTCCTCTTATTTTTGGAACAATTGACAATAACATTTTAATAGGTTCCGTGGCTTTTAATATTGATTTTAGAGACCGAAAAGACCTTCCAGAAAAAGGCATTCGTATTGTTGGGAATTATAAAAATGGATGGATAACCACCAACAATAATAGTTCCTATCATATTGCCAAAGGGTTTATCGAACATTATTTTACGGCATACCTCCCATCCCCAATTACTTTAGGAATTAAAGCGGGAGGGTCTATGAGTAATGGTAAAATACCTTTTTACAATTTAGTGTATCTTGGAAATGGTACGAATTTAAGAGGGTATAAAAAGAATCGTTTTACGGGTAAATCTTCCGCCTATTTAAACAGTGAGTTACGCATTCAGTTGGCCAATTTTTCGTCTTCTTTTATCCCCATAAGAATGGGACTAAGAGGGTTTTATGATACGGGTCGTATTTTCGACACGAATGATAGTTCTGAAAAATGGCACAATGGTTTTGGTGGAGGTTTTTTCTGGGTACTACTCAAGGAACAGTTTACATTGAATTTATCTATTGCCCGTTCAGATGATGAAAATCATTTATTTTTATTTAGTTTAGGGAAATCATTTAATTAGAAAATAAATAACGTGTTGAATCCATTAAAATATTACGCTAGCTTTATTGCTTTAGGACTAATGACAAACCTCAATGCGCAAACAGACACGCATAAGCATCACAAAGCGAAAAAAGAGTGTCAACGTTGCATTGATGGAAAGCATTCCAACGAAAGCCCTTATACCGTTAATTTCAAAAACGAAATCTCTTACATAGCTACTGCTGCAGGACTACTGGGTACGGGGTTATTCATCAAGTCCATAAATGAGGAGGAACCTTACACCCTTGAAGAGTTAAATCGTTTGAATCCGAATAAAATTAACAGTTTTGATAGGGGTGCCGTTTTTAATAATTCTTCTACTGCAAGAGCTTTCAGTAATTATACGTTAATTACTGGGGCTTTATTACCTCTTTATTTTTTATCCAACCACAATACAAGATCCGATTTTATTCCACTCTTAATAATGGGAGCTGAAGTACTTTCTATTACGAGTGCATTAACCTTAAATTCAAAATTTTCATTTAATAGAGCTCGCCCCTTGGCTTATAACCCTGAATTTTCTGATAAACTTAGAACCGATCAAACCAGTAAGCTTTCTTTCTTCTCTGGTCATACAGCTCAAACGGCTAGTTTTTCTTTTTTTATGGCCAAAGTCATTACCGATTATCACCCCAATATGTCTCTCGGAAAAAAAATTGCCGCATGGTCTTTTGCCGCAGCATTGCCTGCTGCAACTGGTTATTTTAGAATTAAGGGGGGCAAACACTTTAACTCTGATGTAATTACGGGGTTTGCAGTAGGTGCTGCTATAGGTTGGTTGATTCCACAGTTGCATAAGAAAAAAGAAAGCAAGCTTTCGCTTGCTCCTTTTAATGCGAATAATGCGAATGGCTTAAGCTTAACGCTTCAATTAGACTAACTTTTTCTTTTCTAAAAAATGATAGAAATCATACTGTGCTCTAACTTTAGTTTTTGCTGTTGATTTTTTATAGGGGTTACTTTGAGTTTTATTTAAACTTCGAGCCTTAACGTTGTCTTGTAATTGCAACTTGATTAATTTTTTAATCTCATTCTTTTGTGATTTTTCTAAAACAGGAAACCCCACTTCTACCCTTCGGCTTAAGTTTCTGGTCATCCAATCCGCAGAAGCTAAATAAAGTTTTTCATCGCCATCATTATTAAACCAGTAAATCCTTCCATGTTCTAAATAACGATCAACAATACTAATCACTTTAATGTTTTTACTCATTTCATCCACACCAGGAATTAAGCAACAAATACCTCTAACAATAATCGTGATTTTAACTCCTGCGTTACTGGCTTCATACAATTTATGAATCATCATTTTATCTTGTAAGCTGTTCATCTTTAAAGTCATCTTCCCTACTTTTCCAGCTTTTACAAGGGCTATTTCGTTATCAATTAATGCTTCAAATTGATTCCGCATATTAAAAGGGGCCACCAACAAATACTCAAATGTTGGTTCCTTAATGTTTCCTTTTAAAAACTCAAAAACCTTATTCAGTTCGGTGGTCAATTTTGTATTGCTGGTTAATAAAGCATGGTCACAATAGATTTTAGCTGTAGCTTCATTAAAGTTTCCTGTTCCAAAATAAGCGTATTCAACTAATTTTTCGTTCTCCCTTCGCTTTATCAAACATATTTTAGAATGTACTTTAATTTCCTCAAAACTATACAGCACCTCAATTCCTGCAGCTTTCATTTTATCTCCCCAATAGATATTGAGTTCTTCATCAAAGCGTGCTTTTACTTCATTAAAAACAACAACTTTTTTACCCAATTCTCTTGCTTTAATTAAGGCTTTACAAACACGAGATTCTTTGGCCACTCTGTACAAAGTAATGTTAATTTCTTCTACCAAATCATCGGCTGCAGCCTCTTCAACAAACTCTAAAACATGGTTGTAATTTTGATAAGGAAAATGTAAAATAACATCTTCTTTAGCGATAGTTTCTATATAATTTTTACCCACTAATTGAGGGTGATCAATGGACTCAAAATCTTCATACACCAGATCTGCTGCTGCATCAACTGGCAAACCAAAGAAGTCGTTAAAGTTATGGTAGCGCCCACCAGGTACTAATTCGTTTTTTCTAATTCCTAATTTCTGACGAACAGTTTTCAATACTAATTTAGGCATTAACTCATCATACAAAAAACGAGAAGGGTCACCAATTGTTCTTTTGTGTAAACTATCAGAAATACGTTCTTCTATTGTTTCTGCAATTTCTTCTTCCAAATACAACTCTGCATCGCGAGTCACTTTAATTTCATAAAGTGACACCACCTTGTTCGCTGGAAAAAAATCATCCAAAAACAAACGCATCACATCTGAAAGCTGAATAATAACTTGTTCTCCTTTTTTACTCGGAAGAACCACAAAACGATCGGTTTTATCTGTTGGAATATTGACCAGATACAACCCTTGATCCCCGCTCTTTTCAGAGACCGTTTCTACCGTAAAATATAAACCCTTGTTCTTTAAAAATCTAGTTTTCTTAGACAGGTCGGTAATCTTTAAGTGAGCACTAACATTCTCCTTAAAATACTGCGCTAAAAAAGCCTTTTGGTCTTCATTCACTTCCGAATCATTGACTAAATAAATGCCTTCTCTTTTTAGTTGAGGGATAAGTTCTTCCCTAAAAATTCTACCAAATTCGATTTGTTGTTTATGAACGATTTTTTTTATTTTCTTCAATAATTTCTTAATCCCTACATTTTGCGCTAAACCTTGCGCTTTCTGCATGGCCAAAACATGGATGTAAGAGGCTACTCTAACGCGATAAAACTCATCTAAATTAGAGGAATAAATGGCTAAAAACCGTAAACGCTCAATTAATGGGACTTCTACATTAATTGCTTCTTGTAGTACTCGATAGTTAAACGATAACCAGCTTAATTCTCTGTTAAATAATTTTTTCATAGACTGTATTTCTCTTTAAAGGGATAATGAACTCGGCCCTATTAATGCGGCAATTCCAAATGCGATTACGGCGATGATCATTCCGTACATAAATATTAAATAACACAGTCTTAAAAACTGGTATTTTCTAGCTAAAACAATTCCTAAGGAATGTAAATCCCTTATTAAAGCTCCATATAAATAATCTTTATCTTTCATGAGTTCTTTCATCCCCCATTCGTAATCGTCAACTTTCATTTTATGAAAATTTCCAAAAAACAATAAGTTTGCTTTTCTGTTTTTCACATCCTCGGTAGAAAATTTTCCTCCAGTAATTTTAGGTCTAGTAGATAGGGTGGCTAATACGATGGTTACTAAACAAACTAATACAATAAAAATAGTAGGGACAATTAGCTCACTGTGCTTGTCTAATTTAGAGGCCAAAGAAGAAATTACGATGGACAATACCAAGGCACTCACACTTAGCATCATATTTGCTTTATTATCAGCAATAGCACTTAATTCCATGTGATTTTTGAGGGCGGTACGAAACATCGTTTCTATTCCTTTTTCAGGGATTTCCGATTTTTCAATTTTAAGTTTTAGTTCTTTTTCTTTTAATTTATTCTTTTTATCCTGATCTCCAGATTTACCTTTTTGTTTCTCAAATTCTGCTTTTCGAGCTAAAATATTTTGAAGTTTATTGGGTGTATAATTTAAAACTGCAAATTTGGTGTAATAACTGTGCTTAGATAAAAAAATGATTTCTTTTTCCAACCACTCCTCCTCCTTACCAATAAAAGCTTCTCCTTTGTAAAATAAACATTCTTCTCTTAATAATTTGGATCGATTAGTATAGGCATCACTACTCAGACCTCTCATGTCTGCATCGCAAATAATTTCTTGCAACAACGTTTCAGGGGTTACGCCCATTTTGGTTGCCATAATACAACCCACAATTCGCTCAATATTTTTTACAGGGTACGCTTCTTTAGTTAAAAATTCTAGCGCACATTTCACGCCTATTTCTTCATGGTTCTCGCAAGAGGTTAAATAACCTACGTCATGAAACCACGCAGATAAAGTGAGTACTTCTAATTCCTCTTCAGAGACATTAGAGCCTTCTCCTATTTCTTTACATGCGAGTACCACATTATTGGTATGTATAAAATTGTGATACAATAGTCTACTTGTATCTGCAGCCTTAAAAAGTTCGAAAACAAATTCTTCTGTTTTTTTTAAGATTTCTATATTTTGACCCATACTGCTTGGTTAAATTTGTATTTCTTTAATCAATTTATCAATGGTAATGGCTTCGTTTTCATCATAGTTATTTTGATAAATCACTTCCACTCTTAATGCTTTTAATCCTGAAACACTTTGTAAATCTTCTAATTCTAATTTCTCTACTTTCCCTAAGTAGTTTTTGGATTGCAAGTATTTGATATACTTCATATACTCCACAGCATCTTTATCTTGGGAATAAACAATGGCTATTTTTCCTGGAACAGTTAACCTTTCTTTTGTTCCGTTAATGTGTGCTTTGTCTATCCGTTTTTTTATGATCTCATACCGAATATTATAAGCTCCATCTACATCAAATTGTTTTTCATCCATTCTAAATTTAATGGCTAAAGGGTTGCTGTGGACTAAGATTAATGAGGCGACTTCCAAATCAAACTCCATTTCTTTCCGAGCTAAAAAGGCTATGTTTTCAACCTCATACATGGTTTGTAATTGCCACAATCTTAAATTATACAAATACAAATCGTTAAAGCCTCCATTTTTCACCAATGAATTACCAATGTACATATTGTACTCGACTCCATCGGTTTTGTAGCGTTCAAAATAATGAGGGAACATGCCTTGAGCTTCTGCTTCTTTTGCATCTAAAAAATTAGCCATTTTATCATTCAAAAAAGTAACGCTTTTTTCATAGGCTTTTCTTTTTTCATAAACCACTTTAAGTTCGGGGTCTAAACGTAATAGATAGGTATCAATAAGAGTTTCGGAGCTTTTACTTAATTCCTTAATGTGATTAAAAACAGGATAGATATCTCGTTTAAAGAAGTCTAAGATTCCCACTTCATCGCCTGCTTTTAATCCGAATTTAACTGTGGTTAGAAAAGAATTTACTCTAAACATGAGTTCATCGTAAATAGGTAATTCTTCATTTTTATTAGCTTCATTTAAAACGCCTATCGCCAATTCTAATTGAGTGGTTAAATCTTCCTGTATTGCTTCATTTCTGGCAACAGATGATCCTTTGATATCGGATTGTCCATACAGTGGATAAACCTCCTCAAAAACTATTTCATCTAATTTTACGTTTTCCACTTTGTTTTGCAAATCGTTATGATACTTTTCTGCGGCTTCAGAAAAACGCCATTTTACTGAAGGATGAATTGAGGTGTAATGCTCTTGAATGGTGGCTTCTAAAATGTTTTGTTGTTCTTTTGTTGCTCGTTCTACCGCCAATTCAAAAACGGGAAGAATGTCTTTTAATTTATTTTGATTAATCGAATTCAACTCAAAAGGTCGAGGAGAGGCGATCTCTAAAACGGCAATGTCATTATCGGAATTCGCTTTTATTGGAATTAAAATAATACTCCCTATTCCTTTTGCCTTCAACCGCTTATAGAATCCATTTTGTGCTGTTAATTCGCCATATTTTTCTACATTAGAAATCGTTAAAGATTCTCTTTTATTAAATATTTTTTCAACAATACCTGAACAGAAAAAATCTCCAAAGTCATTCTCTAAACCTATATCCAACGCTAAACTATCCGACTTTTTAATTTTAGCAATGTTCTTATGGTTATCGGTCAATTCGAAGAGCGAAAACCCCAGCATCAAATCTTTGATGTTAAAAAACCTGGAAAGATTTTTTTGTAAATCCAACAGTAATCCATCATCGCTTCGTAACAAAGTTGTTCTGATGTCAGAAATTATTTCATCGGTAGTGACATCAAATAGATTCATTATTCCAAATCCTTTAAAGATATAACTATTTGGAGGGAATTTTTCTCTCCACAATTCTACATTTTCAAAATTGTCTAATAATAAATGATAATCTTCTTCTGTTATTTCGGGCGCATTTTCGGTAGGAATAATTTCTGCCATATCGGCATTGAATGCCACTCTATAATTTTTAATGTCTCCATTTTTATCTGGAATATCAAAAAAGAAAGGCCGTCTTAAACCGATAACATAACCATGACACATTCCCATTATCATTGCACAGGCATGAATGTAAAAAAGATCATTTTCTAAGTTACGTGGCATCATATCAAAATCATCTCCTGCATCTTTTAAGATCTCCTCAAATCGTGTTGTAAACATAAATGAAGTAAACGAAAAGGGGATACTCGCAGCTTTAATTTCATTGTTCATTAATGAATCCGGAAACAAAGGATGTAAGATCATCTCAATCTGATCTTTGTAATTCTCTAATAAGGAGATCTCATTAATTCCGGTAAGAAGTTCTGGTGTTTTTTTTATCTCGTTCACCAAGATTTTTGCTGAATTATGGAAGGGGTGATCTTTTGAATCTTCGCTAGCATACCCTTCAATGATAGTAAACGGCTTCTCAAAACTTACAGAAAACTGTAAGGGCAACTCTACTTGTTGCGTGTTTTTATTTTTTCTAATTTTCATATCTGATTAATGCTATTCTCTTCCAAATCTACTAAGATGTACCGTAAAAAAAGATATTTTACAACAAAACTTGTAAAATCATCTTTTTAAAAAATAATAGCTGCTCTTTTTTACGCCAATGCTTGCAAAGAGTAAAAGCTCTTGTTCTAAAAACATTATTTTATACCCAGGTCATATTTATGTAATTTTATATGTCTTAATACTTCTTTACCATGGACAACTCAGAACCTACAAAATCACTCCTATTTATTCCTGACATTTCTGGGTTTACCGAATTTATTGAGACCACTGAAGTTGAACACAGTCAACATGTAATTGCTGAACTTTTAGAAATTTTAATAGAATCGAACACGTATCAATTACAGCTTGCCGAAGTTGAAGGGGATGCTTTATTTTTTTATAAAGAGAATGAGATCTTCTCCTTGGAAAAATTATTGGCTCAGGTAGAAACAATGTTCACCTCTTTTTATAGTCATCTTAAACTGTTAGAAACCAATAGGATTTGTCCGTGTAAGGCCTGCTCCTCAGCTCCAAATTTGGGGTTAAAAATTATTATCCATTCAGGAGAACTCCAATTTATATCCGTTCAAGAGAATAGAAAACCTTTTGGAAAACAAGTTATTGAAGCTCATCGATTAATGAAAAACTCGGTGAACAGCGATAATTATGTGTTACTGAGTAAAGATGTAGCGAATGATATTGGCTTATTAGAGAGTTATCAGAGTAAACGCTATGCTTTTGAAAAAGGAGCGAATGAGTATGATGGAAAAAACATCGATTATCTCTATGCGGTAATTGATCCGGAAAAATTAATGTTGAGTCCATTTTCTCAAGCAAAAAAATATGTATTTAACACGCCTTCTAAAATAATAAATGAACAAAAATTCGCTATTTCTGCTTCAGAATTATTGGAGTACATTACCAATTACAAGTACCGCCATTTATGGGTGGATGGTGTAGATCAATTCGAATATAACGAAAATGAAACTACTCGAATAGGTACCGAACACATTTGTGTAATTAACGACAAACACCTCAACTTTAAAACAGTAACGAAAGAGGCAAACGCTGGTCAGTTGGTGTATGGAGAGTTAACGTCAAACATCCCTGTTGCAGATGAACTGTTTCAATTTTACATCCTAACCCCTCTCACAAATAACAGTTGTAAGTTAAAAACAGAAGTGTATTGGAAAGCAAAGTCTCCTATTAAGCGACTAGTTATGTGGGCTTTTGTGAGTAATGTCTTTAGAAAAAATGGAAAAAAAGCACTCACCAAATTAAACGCCTTTATTGAGTCTTTAAAAATTAATTAGTTCGTTCGTTTTTAATCTTGGTAAAGCTAGATGAAAATAGTATTTTTACCTCCTTTGGGGATTAGCTCAGTTGGTCAGGTAAGAAATATAAAAATGGGGGATTAGCTCAGTTGGTCCCGAATGTTTTCGGGACGCATCGCTGGCAAATGTGAGCCTCTCAATGTTTGCTCTTTATGAAACTACTAGTTTAGTTACATTTCAGATAAATGTTGTACTTTTACGTTGATCAGGTAAGAAATATAAAAATGGGGGATTAGCTCAGTTGGCTAGAGCGCTTCGCTGGCAGTGAAGAGGTCATCGGTTCGACTCCGATATTCTCCACTAAAAGGATAAGGATTAATCCTTATCCTTTTTTTTATCCATTTTCATGAGCTACTACGTTTACATCATCTATTCAAAACAACTAGATACTTATTATACTGGACAAACCAACAATATTGAAACTCGATTAAACAACCACCTATCAGGTATCTCTAAATTTACTGCTAGAGCAAAAGATTGGGTATTGGTCCATCATGAAACATTTAACTCTAGAACCGAAGCAATACAAAGAGAAAATGCCATCAAAAAGAAAAAAAGCAGGAAATATATTGAATGGATTATCGCTATGGAAGATTAGCTCAGTTGGTCCCGAATGCTTTCGGGATGAAGAGGTCATCGGTTCGCCTCCGATATTCTCCACCAATCATATCAAGCCTTTTAGACGTTTTCGTTTAAAGGGCTTTTTCTTTGGTCGGGTTCTTTGGTCGGGTTTAGATACTCTCCCACATACTACAGCAACATCAGAAATTGTTGTAGGTATTGCTTCCTCATCACTACTACCATAACCTACCAAATAAGCCTTTAACAAGAAAAACGGTATTTATGGTGTATTAATTATTAAATTTAATTATTTTGCATTTATACAACTAAAGCAAATTAGATGAATGAGACTAAATTTTGGATAATTGCAATATCTATATTTCTTGTTATAACAGCAATTGCTGCGAAGTTAACCTTGAAAAAGTTCAGAAAATCGACTGGTGATAGAAATTGGAGACTATGGTATGGAAGAGCGTGGTACTGGGAAATACTTTGTACTTCTACCGCTGGAATAACAATGCTAATTATACTGACCTTACATTGGATGAGTATAATTACGTTTTAATGACAGCGAACTATGTACTCATCTTGTTAAGTGTAGTTTGAAATTTCTAAAAATCCTTACCTCATCATTCCTACCATAACATCAGAAATGGTGTTTGGTAAAAGAGTCTTATTTCATCGCAAATATTGACGGAAGGGTTTAAGATAATACGGAAGGGTTTGACGGAAGGGTTTTGCCACTATTTGCACTCTAATGCATATATTCTCAACAATTAAAAATTTAAAAAAACAAACAAAACACCCAGCAACCATAGACTAATTAAGGGTTTAC
>JAWUVT010000119.1:0-11454 GCA_034112225.1 Flavobacteriales bacterium
TGCGAAAAACGTGCGAACAAAAAAAAGCCCCATGTTTCCATGGAGCTTTTCAACTGAACTTCAAACTGTTGGCGGTCTGGACGGGACTCGAACCCGCGCCCCCCTGCGTGACAGGCAGGTATTCTAACCACCTGAACTACCAGACCTTACTATTGATAGTAATATTTTGACAGTTTAAAGCAATATTTTAAAGATCGTTTCCTTCGTTAAGGGCTGCAAATATAGTAGTTTCATTTGAACTTGCAACAAAAAAAAAGAAAAAAAATCACATCATTTTTTTTCTTTTTATTAGATAGGTTTCCAGGAGCTTGTTAAACCCTTGATTTACATCCATTTCTATGAATTCAATTCCATATTGTAAACAGCGTAATTTTAATTTTTCAGTGCGTTTTTTTATTTCTTTAGTGTATTGTTCTCTTACATCGTTCGGATGAACCTTTACTTCTTCTCCTGTTTCAAGATCAATAAATTGATATGGCCTATTTTCAAATTTAAAATCAATCTCCTTCTCCTTATCTATCGTATGAAATAAAATAACCTCGTGCTTATTATACTTTAAATGTTGTAAGGCCTCAAACAAATCATCTTGTTGATCCACATTCTCCATCATGTCACTAAACAAAACAATCATAGACCTTTTATGAACACTTTCAGCAATGGTATGTAAAGCTTTAATTGTAGCTGTTTTTGTAGTAATGTTGGGTTGGTTAATCAAATTCTCCAACTCATGCATCAACCGTTTATGATGCATTATACTGGATTTATCTGGAGTGTGTAATTCAAGCTTATCAGAAAAAACACTCAACCCTACAGCATCTCTTTGCTTTTTCATTAAATGCATTAATGCAGCAGCAGCATAAACCGAAAATTTTATTTTATTAAAAGAGTCGGTTTGCTTATAATCTATCTCCGGAAAGTACATCGAGGAGGAACCGTCAATTACCATATGGCATCTTAAATTGGTTTCTTCTTCATATCTTTTTACAAACAACTTTTCAGTTCTTCCATACAGCTTCCAATCCACATGCCTTGTAGATTCTCCTGGATTATAAATACGATGCTCAGCAAACTCAACAGAGAATCCGTGAAATGGACTTTTATGCAAGCCCGTTACAAAGCCTTCCACAATTTGCTTGGCAATTAATTCTAATTTAGAATAACGCTGAATTTGTTGTATGTCTATCGTATGACTCATCAATTATTGCTAACGAATTTCGGTATTAATTGTCGAAATATAAATTTACCTCAAAGAAACTAAATTTATTGTGCATAAATTATAATTGAGTGCATTAATACTACCCTTAAACTTTATTATTTTCGCTTATAATATTTTATTATGGTTTTAGAGTTAGTGGATTGGATTATTGTTGCCGTCTTTTTAGGGATAACATTATACATCGGATTAAAATTTAAAAATAAAGCAAGTGGTTCTTTAACAGACTTCTTTTTAGCAGGAAGAAATCTGCCGTGGTACATTGCCGGAATATCAATGGTGGCCACCACTTTTGCTGCCGACACTCCTCTTTGGGTGGCAGAAGTAATCAAAAAAAATGGCGTTTCTGGCAACTGGTTATGGTGGAACATGTTGATTGGAGGAATGTTAACCACCTTCTTTTTTGCTAAAATGTGGCGAAAAGCAAATGTGCTAACAGAATTAGAGTTTTTAGAATTGCGTTATTCTGGCAGAGCGGCTAAAACCTTTAGAAAATTTAAATCCGTTTACCTGGGCATCTTCTTTAACACCATTATTATAGGCTGGGTAAATGCCGCAATGATTAAAATTTTAATCATCTTTTTAGACATTGATTACTCCACTGCCTTTATGTACATTGGTGTATTGATGGTATTAATTGCTATTTACGCTTCACTTTCAGGATTATTGGGTGTTGCGATAACAGATGCCCTACAGTTTATCTTAGCAATGGCTGGATGTTTAATCTTAGCAGTGATCATGTTAAATTCTGAACAAGTGGGAGGTGTAGTAGGCCTAAAAGAAAAGTTACCTGAATGGCGATTTGACTTTTTTCCAACCATTAACAGTACAGGATCTGCCATTGGCACTTTTGGTTTAACGATTGGTGCATTCTTTTCTTTTGTAGCCATCCAATGGTGGGCAAGTTGGTATCCGGGAAATGAGCCCGGTGGTGGTGGTTACATCTCCCAACGAATGATGAGTACCAAAAATGAAAAGCATGCCGTTTTTGCCACTTTATTTTTTCAAATTGCACATTATGCTCTTCGTCCTTGGCCTTGGATTATTGTGGGATTATGCGCTTTAGTCGTTTACCCTGATTTACCGATGAATGAGGCTGGAAATGGTTTTGTGATGGCCATGCGAGACTTTATGCCCACTGGACTTAGAGGTCTTTTATTTACCGCTTTTTTAGGGGCCTATATGAGTACCATTTCTACCCAATTAAACTGGGGTGCAAGTTACTTAACCAATGATTTGTACAAAAGACACGCGGAGGAAAAAGGGAAAGTTTTAACGCAAAAACAGTTCGTAAAAACAGGTAAAATATGTACCGTTATCATTATGCTTATTGCACTCGTGATCACTTCTTTTATTGATACCATTGATGGTGCTGCTCGCTTCCTAATTGCCTCATCTGCAGGACTTGGAGCCGTTTTAATCTTAAGATGGTATTGGAGCAGAATTAACATCTGGAGTGAAATTTCTGCCACCATTGCGCCTATTCTAGGATACACCATCAGTAAATTTGTTTTAGCTCCAATGTTTGCAATAGAAATTGCTCCAAATGAAATTCAAAACAATTTTATAGCCAATGAAGGTATTCTTCTTTGCACTACCCTCTTCACAACAATAGTTTGGCTAATGGTAACATTTAGCACAAAACCAGAAACTGACGAAACTTTAAAAAAGTTTTATACGCAAGTTGAACCGCAAGGGGCATGGAATTCTATCCGAGAAAAACTAAACTATCCAAAAACAAAATCTCAGATTCCCGCTTTAATATGTTGTTGGATAAGTGCTACCGCACTCACCTATTCTACTTTGTTTTTTATCGGAAAAATTATCTTTCAAGACTACTACTATGCAATCATCAACCTTAGTGTTGCAATCGTGTCACTTTCAATTCTTTTGTATTTTATGTTTCGCACAAAATTATTTAGTGATTAACCTTTGAAAACTATTCCCTAAAGAAAACAATGGATAATTAAAGGAAGCTTGATAAGGATTGGAAAGGATCATTTTAAAGAAACACAAATACAGCTTTTTAGCACCAACTATCTCCGAGAATTGAACATGAACGAGACTTGAATTAGAAATGTGATCCTAAATTACTAGAAACTTATTGGTTAAAGCACCTTTTTAATGATTTCTGGGAGATCAAAAAACAAAGAAGAAGAAGAAGAAGAATTAAGCTACATAGTGTTTTGGTGTGACATAGCAGATGAGAAAGGAATTTACTCCTTTGATAGAGTTAAAAAAAATAAATCTAATTGGAGTGGTCTCCTTAATTCTATGTAAAACAGGATTAATCCTGAAGAATTAAAAGGTTTAAATTCTAAAATACAACGGATCAAAAAAAAGAGCAAGACGTGCTATTAATAAAAGCTATTTTATTAATAGAGGTGACTTTACTTTTAGCAAATTAAAAATTGATTGCCCATTATATTTGACATAGAGCCTAGTTTCTAGTATCCAAGTTTTTAGTATTGAAGTTTTTTGTGTTTATTTGCATAAAACGAAAAATTTCTAAAATAATATCAATGAATAAGAAATATTTGAATCTAAAAACCCAAGTGTTTACATTTGCTATTGTTGCTTTTTTTGCACTAGGATGTGGAGAAAACCAACTAAGTGACGACCAAATAGAAGCCCCTATCGAAGAATCAGATCCTAACAATGTTCAACTAATGGAAATTGATGGAAAAGTTTTTAGTATCCCTTCACCTATCCAAACTGCATTATTAATTAAAGATGCAGGCATCAACTACAATAAAGACATTTTAAACGAGCCTTCTATGGTAACCAATTATGCTACCAGCGTTAAAAAGGCCATTAATTTAGGCATCTATGGTGCAGATCTAGGTTATGTAACCATGTATGATCAAACTCAAGATGCTATTTCTTTTTTAACAGCTGTTAAATCTATTGCTGATGATTTAGGCGTTAGTAGTGCTTTTGATTTAGAATTAGTAGAAAGGTTTGAAAAAAACATTGGAAACCAAGATTCTTTATTGGTATTAGTTTCTGATGCTTATAAAGCAAGTGATCGATTTTTAAAAGATCATCAACAAAACGATATTGGCAGTTTAATTTTAGCTGGTGGTTGGATAGAAAGTTTATACTTTGCAACAAGTATTGCTGCAATTACAGAAAATGAAGCGCTAGTAAAAAGAATTGGAGAACAAAAATCAACCGTTTATAACCTCATTAAATTATTAACTCCATATTACGTCAAACCAGAAATCACTGTTTTAGTTGACCATTTAATGGAGTTAAACGAAATTTACGAAGAAGTGGAATCCTCTTACACTTTTGTTAAGCCAACAGTTGATGTTGCAACAAAAACGACAACGGTTAACAGTACAACAATTGTTACTATTTCTGCAGCGCAGTTAAAAGCGATTTCAGATAAAATAATGGCAATGAGAATTGCCATTATTAGTTAATTAAGCCCTTATATAATAAACCGCCTGAAAGCAAATACAATAGAAAGCAGATCTCTAGAAGAAATGCCTTTTATGTATCCGTTTCAATGGGTAAAACAAATAAAAAAAACACATGAAAAAAAGCAACCTACTTAAATCATTAGCTTTAGTAATTGGATTAATTACTTACACAGCGTCTTTTGCACAGTGTGACTCTATTGCATCTTTATGTGACCAACACATTACCTCTTCTTTTATCTCTGATGGTCAAGACTATAGATCTTTGTTATTAGGAGATGAAATGGCAGAATTTAACATGACTCTTTACGGAGGAAGTACCTATAGATTTGCAGCTTGTAGTGGTTTAACAGACGGCAACTTATTGTTTTCTGTTTACGATAAAGAGAGAAATTTATTGTTTACCAATATCGATTATGAGAATGCTGCTTATTGGGATTTTAAGATTACGAACACCTTAGATTGTATGATTGAAGCACAATTAGATCCAAACATTTCTGCATCTGGATGTGCCGTTTTATTAGTAGGGTTTAAACAATAACAGCATTTATTAAACGTAGAGGCATTATTCAATTGATAATGCCTTTTTTGACCTCAATAAACACCTTTTAGAAAGAGCTTACCATGAGTGAAAGAATATTAAAAGCCTTAATGCAATTATTTTCCATTGTATCTGAAGCTGAAGATATTTCCGTTAATAGTAGGGAAATTGTTGAAACATTCTTGAAACAACAACTGAATCAGCAATTAGTTGATGAGTATTTAAAACTCTACGATGAGTTTATAGAGGCCAAAACAAGAAAATCGAAAAGCGGAAAAGCAAAAAAACGTACTTCGGTAAACTCTGTAAAAGTGCTATTAATCTGTACTCAGATTAATGAAGAACTGGCTCAAAAACAAAAGATAATTGTTCTCATTCGATTATTAGAATTTATCTATGCCAATAAAACTCCATCACAACAAGAAATGGAGTTTATTATTACCGTTGCCGAAACTTTTAATATCCCTAATGACGAATTTAAGCTTTGTCAGAGTTTTGTAGCAAAAGATGAAGCCGAAAATTTTGATGTAGAGCAGTCCTTAATTATTAACTCGAAGAAAGAGAATACCTTTAAACATAGCAACCATATTTATTCTGAAGGAGTATCTAATAGTCTTAGGATTATAAAAGTTGAAACGGTAAACATGTTCTTTGTTCGCTATTTTGGTGATACAGAACTTTATTTAAATGGTATTTTATTAAGTAAAAATCGTTCCTCTATTCTTAACCAAGGATCTTCTATTCGAAGTTCGAAAGTTCAACCCATTTACTATTCTGATATTGTAAGCTGCTATTTTACAGATGACAATGCTGAAAAAATAGTCTTTAATGTTGAAAATCTTACCTATAAATTTAAAGGTGGAAATCAAGGAATGCACCCATTCAGCTTCTCAGAAGAATCTGGAAGGATGGTGGGTATTATGGGAGCCAGTGGAGCTGGAAAATCTACTTTATTAAACTTATTAAATGGTGCCTATGTCCCTACTACTGGTAAAATAACGATTAATGGGGTTGACATTCACCACGAACAAGATAAGATTGAAGGGGTTATTGGTTACGTATCACAAGATGACTTATTGATTGAAGAACTCACCGTTTTTCAAAACCTTTTCTACAATGCAAAACTATGTTTTGCTAAAATGTCTGACACAGAAATAACCAAACGGGTTGTTGATGTTTTAAATAGTATTGGACTTTACGAAGCTCGGGAGCTGAAGGTGGGAAGTCCAATGGAAAAAACCATTAGTGGTGGACAAAGAAAACGTTTAAATATCGCTTTAGAGTTAATTAGAGAGCCCGCAGTTCTTTTTGTGGATGAACCAACTTCTGGTTTATCTTCAAGAGATTCTGAGAACATTATGGATTTATTGAAAGAGCTTGCTCTGAAAGGTAAATTGGTATTTGTTGTGATTCACCAACCGTCATCAGACATCTACAAAATGTTTGACAACTTACTCATTTTAGATACTGGTGGTTACCCTATTTACAATGGAAATCCGGTAGATGCAGTTGTCTATTTTAAAGAGTTAGCCAATCACGTTAACAGTGATGAAAGTGAATGTTTAAGTTGTGGTAACGTTAATTCGGAACAAATTTTTGACATTATTGAGGGAAGAGTTGTTGATGAATATGGCGAACCTACAAAACATCGTAAAGTAAATCCAACTCAATGGTATAGCCTCTACAAAGAAAAAGTTGCTCAACACTTAACCGATTTTGATAAAACAAATGAAGCCCTAAAAATTATATCGAACATCCCCAACGTATGGAAACAGTTTAAAGTTTTTATTACTCGAGATGTTTTATCGAAGTTAACCAATAGACAGTATTTATTAATCAACTTTTTAGAAGCTCCTTTCTTGGCATTTATCTTAGCTTACTTAATGCGTTATTTTAGCTCAGACTCCAATAACGAAGTGGGTTACATCTTTAGAGAAAATGAGAATTTTCCGGCCTACTTATTTATGTCTGTAATTGTTGCGCTATTTATTGGATTAACAGTAAGTGCCGAAGAAATATTTAGAGATCAAAAGATTAGAAAACGAGAAAAGTTTTTGAACCTCAGTAAAGGTGGTTACCTGGCTTCAAAGATTAGTGTAATGTTTCTCATTTCGGCGATTCAGATGCTTTCTTTTGTTATCGTAGGGAATTTAATTCTGGATATTAAAGGAATGTATTTCTCTTATTGGCTAGTGCTGTTTACTACCGCTTGTTTTGCAAATATGCTCGGGCTAAACATATCTTCTAGTTTTAATTCTGCGGTTACCATTTACATTTTAATCCCATTTTTAGTGATACCACAACTACTCTTAAGTGGAGTAATGGTTAAATTTGATAAACTAAACCCAACAATTACTGTTCAACAAAACGTTCCATTTGTAGGTGAAATAATGACTTCAAGATGGGCTTATGAGGCCATCGCAATTCGACAATTTAAGGACAACGATTTCGAAAAACAATTCTTTAAATTAGATAAGGCTTTTAAGAAATTTGAATTTAGAAAAAATTTCTGGTTAGGTGAATTAACTGCAAAACTAAGCAGTACTCAAAACAACTTTGGTAACGAAGAAAAAAGAGAGGTTCTCATTGCCAATTTAGCGTTGCTTAGAAATGAGATTAATCTAGAACTTAAACGAAACCCTAATGTCCCGTTTAAATTCGTAGAGCGCCTTTATCTTGACAAAATAAACAATGCTGTTTTTAGTGCTACTCAATCTTATATCGCGGCGTTAAATCACTTTTATCTTAAAAAATATAAAAAAGCCTACAACGACAAAGATGCGTTAACTGCTAAATTAAATAAAGGGCCAGAAGCCAGAGCTAAATTTATTGAGATGAAAGATCAGTATACAAATGATGCTTTATCTGATTACGTAAAAGACAAAAACTCTATGAGTAAAATTTTAGAGTTGGATGGGCACTTAATACAAAAAGCAGATCCTATTTATTTAACTCCAAGTGGTTTTAGATCTCATTTTTATGCTTCTCAAAAAAGAGTTTTTGGTTCTTATTATGATACCTTTTTGGTGAACATCTCAGTGATCTGGATCATGTGTCTCTTTTTGGCGATTTCGCTTTATTTTGATCTTCTAAGAAAAGGAATTGAGGGGATCGGTAAACTCTTCGAAAAGAAAAAATATTAATCCAAACAAAGTAGAGTTTTACACGTATAAGAAAGAGCTCTAAGAGACCCTTTTACATTTTACGATAATGCTTAGAAAACTCATCTTTTTTTTTCCTTTACAATTACTTTTAGCCAATCTAAAAAGGAATCACCTATTACTCATTCTATGGGTTATTCTATTTGGTTTTGTTAGTAAAGGTATCGCTAGTAAATACGGTATCCATCACCTTTTTTTAGCTCCTGAATATCTAGATACCGTTAGCTTTTGGTCTTATGGTATTGTTGGGTTTTCTATTGGTGGATTTGTAATGACCTTCAACATCAGTAGCTATATCATTAATAGTAGACGATTTCCTTTTATTGCCGCATTAAAAAAACCTTTTGTTAAATTCTGTATTAACAACTCCTTACTGCCTTTTATCTTTTTAGTATACTATATTCTACAAGTTATTCATTACCAAATAGAGTATGAACATTCCAGTAGTTGGGAAATTACTTTTTATAGTTTTGCAATAATTATAGGCTATTCTACCAGCATAATCATATCCCTCACCTACTTTTCTAAAACCAATAAAAACATTTTCAAAAAATTAGGAATTTCTCCCGCTAGCGATGGCGATAAACCAATGAATTCTCTCTTTACTAAACAAGATAGCCTTTATGATACGGTTAAAAATAGTTCCATCTGGCACGTGGAAACCTACCTGCATACCCCTTTTATTGTTAGAGCAGCCCATGACATTTCTCATTATGATAAAAAAATGTTAAAGTCGGTGACTTCTCAAAACCATCTCAATGCCTCCCTATTTGAAACCGGTATTTTTGTTGCGTTAATTATTTTAGGTTTATTCAGTGAGAATCCCATTTTTATAATTCCTGCTGGAGCAAGTATTATTTTATTTTTTACTATCGTTTTTATCCTAACCAGTGCCTTTTACTCTTGGGTAAAAGGATGGACCACCATTGCTTTTATTAGTTTATTTTTTATTGTGAATTCGCTTTCTAAAAGTGATCAATTCACTTATGATAGTATGGCTACTGGATTGAATTACACCACTGAAAAAGTGGAATACTCGGTGAGTAAACTGAATGAAATCCGGAACAATATCCCTAACTTAATTCATGATAAAAAGAATAGCATTGCCATACTCGAAAACTGGAAAGCAAAAAATAACAGTAGCTCAAAACCAAAAATTGTATTTGTAAACACAAGTGGTGGTGGTTCTAGATCGATGCTTTGGACATTTTGCATGTTACAGACTTCCGATAGCATGACCAATGGAAAACTATTTAATCAAACTCACCTGATCACTGGTTCTTCAGGAGGTATGATTGGAGCTTCTTACTATCGTGAAATTTATTTGCAAAAAGAGAAATTAAAACATTCTATATACTCTCCTAAATACATAGATATCATTTCTAAAGATTTATTAAACCCGATAGCATTTAGCATTGCTACCAACGACTTTTTCTTTCGACTAAAAACGTATCAAGATGGAAACTACTCCTACACAAAAGATAGAGGTTATGCTTTTGAAAGACAATTACTAAAAAACACCAATTTTCTATTGGATAAAAGAATTAGAGATTATACTCAACCAGAGTTCAATGCTGATATTCCTATCGTCATTTTATCCCCAACTGTAATTAATGATGCTCGAAGGATGTTAATTTCTTCACAACCTGTCACATTCTTAACCAGAACATCTTCGCGTAATTTGGTGAAAAGCCAATCCATCATCGAAAATTTTGAATTTAGCAAATTGTTTAAAAATCAAGATGCACAGAATTTAAAGTTTAGTAGTGCCTTAAGAATGAGTGCAACATTCCCTATTATTATGCCCAGAGTATCTTTGCCTTCAGAACCAAAAATTAATGTTATAGATGCTGGTATGCGAGATAATTTCGGGAAACTAACCACTTATAAATACATCCACACCTTTAAAGACTGGATCAATGAAAACACAAGTGGAGTTGTCATTGTAACCTTACGGGATAAACCAAAGAACATTCCTGTGAATAAAAAGTCTTTAGGAAGCCTTACCGAAAACTTTTTAAGTCCTCTTGGAAGTATCTTTAAAAACTTGTTCCCTATTCAAGATTATAGCTTAGATGAAATGCTTTATTATTTGGGCAGTGACTTTACTCAGCCAATTGATGTAATCGATTTTGAACTCAACAATTTAGAAAATGAAATCTCTCTCAGTTGGCACCTTACCAGTAAAGAGAAAGAAATGGTGCTCAACTCCATCCATTCTGAAAAAAATAAAGAAGCCCTAAAAAGATTAAAACTGTTATTGCTTTAATACTTTCTCCTTTTCATCTTTTATACCCTACATTTGCCAACCAAATTAAATTTGGTTGGTAACTTGTAAATATGAAATCATTTTTTATCCTACTCTTAATCTTCCTATCTGCTGTTTCTCAAGCTAAAGTGGATAGCTTATCTACAAAAAAAAACAGTTTCTATCTTGAACTTTTAGGGATTGCAGGTTATGCCTCATTAAATTTTGAAAGAGAACTCATTCAAATAAAAAAAGTAAAAATTGGAGCCCGGTTAGGAATTAGCACTTATAATTTTACTGATTTTACTGCTCAATTTAATCCCGATATTATTATTCCTTTATCAATAAATGCACTTTACGGAAACAAGCACAATTTAGAGCTAGGTTTAGGCCAGGTAATTTCAGCCCTAGTAAAAGCAAATTCTACAACTTTCAGTCCCGAAAGATCCATAAACATGCATCCCAACTTCACCATTGGTTATCGGCATCAAAAATCGAGTGGAGGTTTTATGTATCGAATAAATTACAGTCCAATTATTGAATTCTATAAAGAGTACAAACACTGGGGAGGAATTTCAATTGGGTATACTTTTTAACTCATTTTATATGTATAGACGAATCATTTTAGTAGCATTTTCAATTGTTTTATTCTCTTGTAGTAAAGAAGAACTTGACATCCAAAATTTAAATGGAAACAAGATTTTTAGTATTGGTCATTCTGGCATGGGGATATTTAGCCAATACCCCAGAAACTCTTATGAGTCTTTAATAAAAGCGTTAAACTTAGGTGCTGATGGATTAGAAATTGACATCCAATTAACGAAAGACAATCACTTGATTGCTTTTCATGATGAGGATTTATCCCA
>JAWUVT010000120.1:0-11163 GCA_034112225.1 Flavobacteriales bacterium
ATAACTCGGGTTTTGCAGGGGTGATGTGTTTCCATCTCCAAAATCCCATAAATAGGTTAAGTAAGTACCTGTTGAACTATTAACAGTTACGATTTACCCAAATCCTACTTCAAATCAATTAAAAATTGACACAAGACAAAACATTAATGAAATATCTATTATTGACATTACTGGTAAAATAATTATGTCCATTAAACAAAACACAAACGTTATAAATGTGACGGATTTATCCGATGGAATTTACTTTATTAAATTAATAACTGACGAAGGAACAGTCACAAAAAAGTTTGTAAAACAATAAAATAACGATTTGCCAACTCTCTGTAATATTGCATTTTGGTTGCTAGCAGTTTTAAACTTTTGAGAATTTGGTGAGTTAGCGACACAATTTTTGTTAGCAGTTTTTAGCTAATAATTAGCAAGTTGCATCCTTGCTTTGGGCTTGCTAAGGGTTTACCTATTTGACACTATTTAGCTTGGGAAGCCTCACAAAAATTATTACTTTTAAGCTCTTAATGAACTGAAAAACGCAACATACAGTTGTCATTGTAACACATCACTTAATATACTGCACGAACAAGTGAAAAGAATAGTAAAATCTATAATTACAAGCATAATTTTGACCTTAGTTGCTGGTTTTATTTATGCCGCTAACCTTGAAAGTTCTTGTGACTATCACGAGCCTATTGACAAAGTACAGACTTCATTTTTCCTATTCAATTTCAAACTTATTAGCGGACATCCCATTACTAAAAACATATTTTGGTATCAACTTATAATTATTGGGACTATACTGGGAGTAATACTTAATTACTTAACAAGGCTGAATTCAAGTCATAAAATTAATTCGGTGCTCCTCATTTGGACGATAATAATTGTTAAATATTTCTAAGCTCTTATGTCCTGTATAGCTCATGATAATTTTGTCTGGAACATTTTTGTTTTTCATTATAGTTATAAAACTTCTTCGAGCAGTGTGTGAACTTACTCTTTTGTAAAATGGACTTTCTGTTTCAACTATTTCATTACCATATTTCATGGTTTTCTTAATTAGATCTTTGTATTCCATTTCCTCAAATAAATCCTTGATATAATCATTAAATTTTTGATTTGATATTTGTGGTAATTGATAATCATACTTCTCTAAAATTTCATTAGAATATCTATTTAATGGTATTGATAGAGATTTACTTTTATCTTTTTGATCCATCACTTTTATAAAACCATTAACTATATCTTTTTTTCTAACAGTAGAGTAGTTGGAGTACCTCATTCCTGAAGAACAACCAAACACAAAAAGATCTCTAACACGAATTAATTTTTTATTCTCTTTTAGGTCATAATTGTAAATATTTTCAACATCATCAAGAGTTAAAGCAATTTCATCCGTTGCAAACCTTTTTACTTTAATAAATTTTTTAAATTCATCATTATATGTGTACTTATTAGCCATTGCCCAAAACATAAAAGTTTTGAATAATCCAATATTCCTACTCAATGTATTGGCAGAATGTTCTTTTTCTTCAACACAATAGTGTATGAAAGTGTTGTAGAATTTCTTATTGATAGTATTAAATCTTAATGCGTATCCACTCTTAGTCTGAAATCCTTCTAATAATGTTTTATTGTATTCGTACCTTCTGATTGTAGAAATACTATTTGCCTGATCGGTTTTATCATTTTTTTTCTCACTGATAAATCTATCATAAATTGTAAAGAAATCATTACTACGATTACTTATTTTCTTAAATTCTGAATTAAACTCTTCTCTGATTTGATCAATAGTTAAAGCTTCTCGAACTAATTTTCGTTGTGTAGTAACTTCTTTAAATAAATTTGCATAACGAGATAATTGTGTGTCGATAGACCTTCTAATATCTGCATCTTTTTTTCTTCCCGCTAAATTGATGGGTCGTTTATTTTTAAAATCCCATTCTTTTGGATTTATTTTCTCTCCTGTTGAATAAATAAAAGACTTTCCCTCATCATTGAAAAATGAAGTAAAGTAAATAAGGGTGTCTTTATCTGATTTGGGTTCTTTTAATTTGAAAGAATAATTCACCCTTATTAAGGTGCTATTCTCGGTGCGAGTAATGTTGTTATTTATTATAATACAAAGGTATATTAAATAATAAAATAGCACTTAAAATATTCGTAATACTATGTTCCTGTTGATTATTTAGTAAATATACTATTTTAGGTTCAAATCCCTCCATCTCCGCTTAAAACGGATGAGCCCCTTACAACGTAAGGGGCTTTTTTATAGTGGCTGTTCTAGTATCCTCTTATCCTAAAGCTTTATGGAAGATCAAGACCAAAAGGGAACAAGTCCAAAATTGGTGTTCATGGCAAGTAGAGATTACTTTGCAATTGTTATTTTTCTAAAAGAAAATTGACCATTATGAAGCAATAGCTTAGCAATGTAAATTCCATTAGGAAGTTCTGTTGTGTTTATTGTGCTGCTTTTTTCAGTTGTTAATTGCTCCACGATTAGTTCTCCTATCACATTATAAATAGAAATTGATTTAAGCTGGATACTAGCTGCTATTGTAATACTATTTTGAGCAGGGTTGGGGTATAAAGTAGTTTCTATTTTCAACGATTGATCATTCATTCCAGTCGTAAATAAAGCGCAACTAAATGTAGAGCCACTTTCAATATACCCTTGCGGAGTTAATGGATGACCGCTGAAACCACTATAATTTATGGGGTACCTATAACTTCTAAAAACATTATTTTGATTAACCGTACTGCCTTGTGTAGCAATACCCGATTGACTGACGGGGTTGATGTATTCCCATACTGTATTTCCGCTATAATCTACTTCAAAAAATGTTCCAGAAGGACCATTGCAAATGAGAGTATTTCCATTTGGCAACCTTTGTGCGCCTGAAATATTAGAGGCATAAAAATTAGTAGGAGTAGAAGATTGGTAGCTCCATTGAAAACTTGAAGGCGAATAAGCTAATCCAGCATAAGAATAGTTTCCATTCATATCAACAGGTGGGTTTATTATATTTACTTCCGAATGGCTTGAAGGAGAACCCACCTGGTTGTTAAAAACCATGATCATCCCTCCATCAGTTAATGAATCCGAGATCCAATTGGGATCATGTTGTTTAAAAAGAAGTTGATCAGCCACCGTACCTTGATTATAGGTTTGAGGATTTCCCCAGCGGTATAATAAATCGCCTCCTTTATTATTATTACCTCCAGAATGACTTGCTGCATCAGCTGTACTTGTAGAATGATCAATAATCCAAACCTCACTAAAACTATGACTACTTAAAATAATCTGATCAAATTCAGTATTGTAGTCAATAGAGTTCACGTGAAGCCAATCCTCAGCGCTTGGATTTCCTGATGTGAAATTAACATTTAGTAGTTCTGGAGAAGAAGAAACCGTTCCGAAATTATCTTTTGTATTATCGGAATCCTGAACCAAATGATCCCATGCTTTCCATTCCCAAACGATTGTTCCTCCACCATTAATTAAATCGGGCTGTATTTCAATTATTTTTTCTGACCAAAGTGTTGTCCCAGAAGTTGTTCTGCCAGCTTGATCTGCTTCTGCTTGAGTTTTAGAATCCCAAGCAACCACTAATATATTCCCATTAGGTAAATATTCTATATCGTGATGTTGACATTCCAAAGAGGAAGAAATTGTATACTCCCAAATTACGTTTCCATTCCAATCAATCATCTCAATTCCACCACCTGATCCGCCAGAAGAAAAAGTTGTATTCGTTGTATTTCTGGTTCTTAATAAAGTTCCATTTTCAAGCAGATATACCGAGAGTCCAGGTTTAAATGTAGAGCTCCAACTGTGTACTTTTTCACCACAATTATCAATTAAATAAGTTGTTGTACTGGCTATAGGTGCAAACAAGGTGTATCCATTATAGGAGTTAATTGTGTTGGAAAACAATCCAACGGTTTGTTGTGCAAATAAAGAATTATTTACAGGTAAAATAGCCAGTAAAAAAAAGAGGTTAAAGGATTTCATTTTTTTAAAATTTAAATTGAAAGTTAAGATAATAAAAAAGAGAAAAGGTTGAATGCGATTAAAACTAGGTACAGTTCGAAGTATTATTTTAATATGGCCGTTAGAGTTCGCTAAGATACATAGAAACTCAATGGTTGGTATGGCCTCTGTATTTTAAGGAATGTGATGGCTTTTCTTTTTAATTCATTACCCGGATAACCGAATTCAATCCACTTATTTTGTTCGATGACTTTTACCGCTATTCTTGATCCCGGTTCGTTTCTTTTGCTCTAAAAATAAAGAATAATTCTTTTCAATCGGTGTAAATTTTCAAGGAGTGAAACCTCATCAACGGTAAGCGATTTCTATCTTTTTATTTCTCTTTATGCGATAAAGGATGTCGATGTTTGTATTCAATGAATTAATCGCTAGAAGTTCGGTTTTATTTCCATTTTTGACCGTTTTTATTATTAATTTCGTAGTTGAATTTAGGTAATCTTTAACAATTAGATATGAAAATATTAGTATGCATAAGTAAAGCCCCAGATACAACTGCAAAGATTGCATTTACTGATGGGGATACGAAATTTGATGAAGCTGGAGTTCAGTTTATTGTAAATCCTTACGATGAGTGGTATGCTCTAGTTAGAGGATTAGAACTGAAAGAAGCAAATGGGGGATCTGTTACCGTTTTAAATGTTGGAGCTGCAGATAGCGACCCGGTGATAAGAAAAGCATTGGCAATTGGAGCTGATGAAGCTGTTCGTATTGATGCTGAAACAACTGATGCACTTTATGTTGCAAAACAAATCGCTAACTATGCTAAAGCGCAAGGTTTTGATATGGTTTTAGCTGGAAAAGAAACGATTGATTACAATGGTTCTCAAGTTGCTGGTATGGTTGCGGAGTTAATGGATGCACCTTATGTATCTTTAGCTTCTAAGTTAGATATTGCAGGAAATACGGCAACTATCGAAAGAGAAATAGAAGGTGGTGTTGAAGTGATTGAAGTAAATACCCCATTTGTATTGAGTGCGGCTAAAGGAATGTCTGAAGCACGTATTCCAAATATGAGAGGAATTATGGCCGCAAGAAGTAAGCCTTTAACCGTTGTTCCTGCATATGAAGCCAGCACATCTACAGTGATTAAAGGATTTACATTGCCTCCAGCAAAATCTGGTTGTAAATTTGTTGATTCCGCA
The DNA here is from genome assembly GCA_034112225.1 of Flavobacteriales bacterium. Taxonomy (GTDB): domain Bacteria; phylum Bacteroidota; class Bacteroidia; order Flavobacteriales_E; family Vicingaceae. Next base: position 5,188 of record JAWUVT010000120.1, read on the forward strand.
GAAGAGTTAGTGGCATTATTACACAACGAAGCTAAAGCAATTTAAGTTAAAAAGAAATTAGATGATGGATTAGAGAAAAAAGACAAATTGATTTTGGGTTTAATAAGTTCAAGAAACCATTTTAAGTCGATAAGCTCTTCTCTTTTTCTTTACCCTCAAAATAAAAAAGATATGTCAGTTTTAATATATACAGATTCAAGTAACGGAGCATTAACTAAAAATGCTTTTGAAGCCGCGAATTATGGAGGTCAATTGGCCCAATTAACAGGAACAGATGCCATTGCTATTGTAGCAGGTCCTGCTGAAGGATTAGAAGCATTAGGAAATTACGGGATATCAAAAGTATTGCATGTTGCAGATACTAGTTTAGCTCATTTCGACCCACAAAAAATAGCTCATATTATTGCCGAAGTAGCAAAGGAAACAGCTGCAGACACTATTGTTTTTACACATGATTATACCGGTAAATCTGTTGCCCCTCGTTTATCAGCGAAGTTAGATGCTGGCTTAGTTACAGGTGCTATCGCATTACCGAATGGAAATGTTGTGAAAAAGGCAGTATTTTCAGGTAAAGCTTTTGCTGAAATTGAAATGACTACAGCAACAAAAATAATTTCTGTTTTACCCAACTCTTTAGATAAAGTAGAAACTGGAGGAAGTGCTACCGTTGAAGCATTTTCTGTTGAGATTCCAAGTACTGGAATTACAGTAAAAGAAATTAAAAAAGCATCTGTAGAAATATCTTTAACAGAAGCAGATGTAGTTGTTTCTGCAGGTAGAGGTTTAAAAGGACCAGAGAACTGGGGAATGGGTGAAGATTTAGCAAAAGAATTAGGAGCAGCAACAGCTTGTTCTCGTCCAGTTGCAGATATCGGTTGGAGACCTCACCATGAACATGTTGGTCAAACAGGAATAGCGATTCGACCCAACTTATACATTGCCGCAGGTATTTCTGGAGCAATACAGCATTTAGCAGGTGTTAATGGAAGTAAAGTAATTGTTGTGATCAATACCGATGCTGAAGCTCCATTTTTTAAAGCAGCTGATTACGGTATCGTAGGAGATGCTTTTGAAGTTTTACCAAAAATGTTAGCAGCAATTAAGCAATTAAAAGCTTAAACCTTATTATAGGAAAATTAATTTCCTTAAATTTAATCGTCATCCTGTTTTTTTACAGGATGACGTTATTCTTTTTTTATGGATAAAATAGAGTTAGAGATCATTGGACTTTCTTATAGTCAAACACAAACAGGAGCTTACGCTTTAGTTTTAGGAGAAAAAGAAGGTGCTAAAAGAAGACTCCCCATAATTATTGGCGGGTTTGAAGCTCAGGCAATTGCGATAGAGTTAGAATCGATGACTCCAAGCAGGCCATTAACACATGATTTGTTTAAGAGCTTTGCAGATGTTTATGATATTTCTGTAAAAGAAATTGTTGTCTATAACTTAGTAGAAGGTATTTTTTACGCGAAACTATTATCCGAAAAAGATGGTAAAATTGTTGAGGTAGATACCAGAACCTCTGATGCTATTGCTTTAGCAGTAAGGTTTAAATGTCCGATTTATACACATGAGTTTATTCTATCTACGGCAGGTATTATTTTAGACGAGTCAAAATCGAATCAAGATGGATTAGAAAATGGAAATGAGGATGTTGAAGAAGAGGATTCTGTTGGTTTTGAAGAACCTAAATCGCTCAGCTATGATGACTTAACGTTGGAGGAATTAAACAAGCGACTACAAGATGCAATAGAGAGTGAAAACTATGAAGAAGCCTCTAAAATAAAAGTAGAGTTAGATAAGCGAAACATGAACTAAGTCTTACTCAATTCCATCATTTTAAAGCCTATGTTTAAGATCCCACTATGCCATAAATTAACGGTTTAGTGTGATTTTTTAAAAAGCTGTTTTACGGCATGTGCAATACATCACCTGTATTTTAGTAAGTTATTCAAATTTACTTTTAAGCTGCCTTTTCCATTGCGAACTATCGTAAGTTGTCTAATAAAATCAAATTGATATGCATTCATTAAAGTTCCCCCCTTTTTTTTGAGAATATTTTTTTTAAAGGGCAGAGATCCGTTGTCATATTTTATGCACTGTTATTGATGTAGTTAAAAGAGTTTTTTATTATCTTTTAAAAGATTTGTACTTATAAAATGTCCTTTGTCAAAAATTATTCTTTCAGCTTTAACAGCAATAGGGAAGAAGATTTTTCCTGTAGATACCATTTTTAATTTTTTGGTGTTAACTATTGAAAAGTCAAGTTTTCTATCAACAGATTTATTTAGTTTTAAAATTAAATAAATATCTAAAGAAAAATCAGTTTCAATTTCAACAATAAGATTTTTAGCCAATATAACGCCTGATACCACCAATAGATTATTTGTATTTGCATTCTTAAGTAATGCATTGTTCGGGTGTCTAAAATCTGCATTAGATAGATATTTTTGAATTTCACCCGTTGGAATTTCTTTTATTATAGCATGATCATAACTAATGGTTACTTTTTTTCCAGACACAATCTCTGAGGATAATTCAAACGTACCTAAGCCTAAAGATTTTATAATATCGTCTATCAATGACATTCCAATATTGAATTGATACTCATCTTTTATTGTAGCGTTGATATCTAATGTAGGAGTTATCACTTCATTCAATTGTTTATCATTCAAAAAAGCATGTTCTATATTTGAATAATACAGTTCTACCTCATTAGAAGGTTTTTCTAACCATAATTGTAAAAGTATATGATTTCTTAGCGGTCCTTCAATTAAGTTATAACCTGTTTTTCTTAATGTTTTTGTTAGATTCATTGCTGCTTTATTTTGTTAATTTTTTACTTTTAATTTGTGTTTTTTCCACTTTTTTATTGATACTTAATACAGTAGGTAATACCTTTTTACTTGTTCTTATTCTTGTTGTCATTTGTTAATCATCTCAGTTACATATTTTTTACAGCTAATTTATTGTACATTATTAGTAGTAGTAGCTATTGACTAAAAATAAATTGATTAGGTCTTCATAAAATTTTAATTGAGTATATTTTTTTTTCTTGATAATGTTTTTCTTGATGATTTAAAATTATTTTACTTTGTTAAGTATTCCTAATAATAAAAATACTGCCAATAGATATTTTAACTCCTACCTTTTTATAGGGAATTTAGTTCAACTTATCAAATAAAGAGATTTGATGTTCTGGTAATGAAAATAGTAGCTTGTTTATTGAAAGGAGTCACTTGATGAAAAAAGTTAGCTAAAACAAGTCGTGGGAAGCTTTTTCACTAAAATTAATAGTTGAAAAAAAAGAGGCGTACGCGGAGGTAAATTATAATTTTTTTATAGAAATCTCCTCATTAGAAGCATATTAAAAGATGGATATTGAAGTTTTTTGTAGAAAAAATAAAGGATAACATTTCTATATATTGACTTATCCAACGCCTTAGCAATTTTTTTCAAGGATTACAATGACAACTAATTTCTTGCGATCTAAGTTTTATTCTTACGTGTTGCAAAGCCTCTAACACCAATTTTAGGGAGTTGATTAAGTTCTCTTTTGGGAAACAGTGGATGGAACTGTGGTAATTATTGATGAAGATGGTGCTGAATATTAGGGTTCATTTATGAATAATGAGAGGCATGGATAGACGAAGTATAGCCATGTAAATAGAGCTAGTTATAACGCTGAATGGAGAACGGAGCTAATGTGTTGGATATCCATAAAAAAAAGACGGAGCTGTGGTAGTGATTCAACCACAAAAAAGAGGATCAGAATGGGTTCTACCAGCTGATAGTTTTAAATGAAAATAGCAGAAGATTCTGATTTGGAATCTTTTGAAGGAGGGGACGTCAGCTTATCTTGTTGATATTAAAAATCTCTTCTCACCAATAAATAAAAATAAAGTGGGCAAGTGAGCGTTGAAATTGATACGCATCGGGGTAGGGATTGGAGTCTTTTTATGGAGCTTGTTATTTTTAGAGCATGACAAAGTCTGTTAGGTTAATTTTTCGACGATAATAACTTGATAGAAGGTTCTGTTACAATCATTAGAATTAAAGGAACTTCTTTGGAATGTTATTCAGTTAGGACTGTTCAAGAATATGGGGCTTTGGCTGGTTGTATTGGGATGCGATTCGAGAAGGTCTTGGAGTTAGGTTTCCAGTGTTGATGGAAATTATCTTGGAGATACTCTTTTGGTAAACGGAAAGTATAATCTGCCAGAGCAACGTAGTAAAGAGGAAGCTTATTGTATTCAACTCATTCAGAAGAAGTAATAACCGATTGGATGAATAATAAGAAATATTAGGAGAAAGATCTCCTCTCTGAAAAAGGGATAAGGTTGCTTATTAGAATAAAAGAATAAACTAGCATAGAAGGGTTTTAAGAGGGAGCTTGCTTATGAAGGTGAAAATAAAAGTAAATAGATGAGTTTTAGCAAGAGAATTTCTCGAAGTGTTGTTTTTGGATTTTGGATCAAGGAATTCTTTAACTTTAAATGATAGTTTGAACCCTTTTAAGCTGTGGAGCCAGCTTTTTTGGAATAGACATACAAGCAAAAAACCTATACTATTCATTTGGTACAGGTTTTTTATTTCGATTTTTTTAAGTTTATTTTTTTTCGTAGTTGATGTTTATCGTTCACTAGGTAAAGTTTTTTTTATTAGACCAGTAGCGTTATTTCGTGTGTTAATGGCTTTTTTTGTAAGTTTAAATATTCTTGTTATATTTAATATTCACAAAGAAATGAGGGAATTAATGTTTAAAATTAAGGACAAAGAGTACAACTTAGTAATCACCAAGGATGGAAATGGGCGAAGTGTATTTTATTTTCACCAAGAGAGTTCACCCAATGAGAAGGCTCCAAAACTAATGAGAGTAAACTTTTCTGAAGGTTGTTTCAATATAGAGGAAGCGAATTACGATCTACGTAAATTTGAAAATGAGTGGGTTATGCGGTCTATTAAACTTGAAGTTAAGAATGAAAAGGTCTTACAAATATTTAGTACAGGAGATCATCTTGTTGAATTTTGTAATACAAGCAAAAAAAATATAATCTCCCAAAATGTCACCATTATTGTTTCTAAGGGACACGGGTTGTATCAAGGAAGTGTGATAAGGTCTAGTCCGAAAAAAGGGAATGCCTTTTATACTTCTGGAGATATCTATAAAGGAGATTGGAAGGATGGGAAGTGGGAGGGACAGGGATCAACTACTTATTCTAACGGTGAAAAATATGAAGGATTTTGGAAGGATGGGAAGATGAATGGAGATGGACAATTTTTTTATGCGAATGGGAATAAAAAATATGAAGGATCTTTTAAGCATGGAATGAGGTATGGAGGAGGAATAACTTTTTGGCCTGATGGTCTTGTAGAGTATGTAGGGGCTTATAAGGATGATAAAAAGCATGGATATGGTGCTGGACTAGATTCGGATGGTGGTGAATATCTAGGGAATTGGAAGTCTAATAATAGAGATGGATTGGGAACACAAACTTGGGCTAGTAAGTTTAGATATGTTGGAATATGGAAGGATGATGCAAGGAATGGAAAAGGAAAGTTATATCATTCTGATGGTAAAATAGCCTATGAAGGCGACTGGAAGGATGGTAAAAGGCATGGCAAAGGAAAATCCTTTTTTTTGGATGGTACTTTAAGTTATGTTGGGAATTTTAAGAAGGATAAAAAATCTGGAAAAGGAACCTTCTTTTTTTTGAATGGGACTTTAGTTTGTGGTGGAGAATTTATCGAAGTTCTGTTTAAGGGGTGTTTTGTATCAAGGGATTCTTTAACGTTAAATGAATTGTTGACTACTTTTACTTTTTTGAATTAAGTCCACTTTTTTTAGGACAAGACATCCTAAAAAAAATCCTCTTAACCATTTAGTTAAGAGGATTTTTATTGATGATTATCTAAATTCTAGTGTTCGTGACCACCAGCTCCGTGAACGTGACCATGTTCTAATTCTTCAGCAGT
>JAWUVT010000121.1:0-16013 GCA_034112225.1 Flavobacteriales bacterium
GTTAAGTTCTAGTTAAGTCAGCTAAAAGTATTAATTTCACAAGATGGTAACCGAGCAAGAAGTAAAAACTATATTTAACAAATTAACTCTAAGTGGTCAAAACGCGTTATTGTCAGAGCTATTGCTAGAGCAAGAATTACAGGGAAAAGTATTGTCCGAAGCAACAGATAAAGTTGTTCAAGAGAGAGGTAAGAAGCCTTGTCCACATTGTTCTAGTATAAAAACACATAAAAGAGGTAAGCAAAAAGGTGTTCAGATGTATCGCTGTGTAGATTGCAGCAAATGGTATAGTGAAACTACTGGGACAGCGCTTTACGATATAAAACTTAAATCAAAATGGCAATCCTACTTAACCTGTATGGAGAAAGGGATGTCTATTAAAAAAATAGCTAAAGAGCTAAACATAAGTATTCAGACAAGTTTTGATTGGCGGCATAAGATCTTGAGTTCATTATCTCAATTCACACCAAAAGAGTTAGCAGATGAAATAGAGTGCGATGAGTTAGAGTTAGCAATAAACGAAAAGGGAAATAGAAATTTAACAAGAGCGTCAAGAAAACGATCTTCTGACTTCAAGAGAAATCAAAAAGGTGGAAAAATAACAACGGTACAAATAGTTGCTGCGGTATCTCGCAACGGAGAAAAGATTTTAAAAGCCGTAGAAAGCAAACGACTTAGTAAAGAACAAATCGCAAAAGTTTTAGATGGAAAGCTAGCAAAGCAATCAACGTTAATAACTGATAAACATCCATCTTACAGAGCGTATGCAAAAGGCAATGAGAACTTAAAACATAAACGATTACTGGCTAAAGATCATGTGGACAAAGATGATAAAACAATACACCTGCAGAAGGTAAACAATGTGCATTCTCAGCTAAGAGGGTTCTTAAGGCCTTTCAATGGCGTTAGTTCTAAGTATTTACAAAACTATTTGAACTGGTATGCTTACGTGGGGGAATTGCAAAATAGTAAAACAACTTTGAAACAATGGTTTGTTGCTATGCTTCTTAGCGATCAATCGCATCATTTATTTGAGCTTTTTAAACAAAATGCTGTCTTAATTAGAACTTAACTTTAAAAAGAAATTAAAAAATAGAACCGTCATTACGAATGTCGTGAAACGGAATAAAGCAATCTCCTATTGAAAAAGAAGATGGTGGAGTTTCTCCAGCGGATACCGAAAGGTTTATTGTAATGACGAAACGGACTTATGAATAAAATAGTAAACATATCAATTTGGGGGATTGCAATTGTACTGATTGTGGTGGTGTTGGGGTTTGTAAATGTTACAAAAAAACAACGAACCTTTCAAGAGCCCATAGTGCATATCGATTACGACACGGACAATCGGTTCATTGATGCAACTGATATTTTGGCTCAAGTTTTAAATAGGGAAGATACCGGTGTTTTTGTTTTGGATAGTTTTGATGTGACCGTACTTGAAAATAAATTGGCCAACAATCATTCTGTGAAAGATGCCCAAGTTTATAAAACAGTTGATGGGGAGTTGGTGATCAACATTAAACAAAGAAGACCAATCGTTCGTGTATTTCCCGAAAATGGTTTGGGTTATTATATCGATGAGATGGGCGCTTTAATGCCGCTTTCAACTAGATATACTGCACGGTTATTGGTGGTGAATGGAATGCCAAACGAACCTTATGCCAAACGTTATTTAGTAAACTATAACCAGCTAGAAGACTCCTTACGAGACCAGACCATGTTAGATGATATCTATGAAATTTCGAATTATATCGATAAATCTGATTTTTGGAAAGCTCAGATTGAACAAATACATGTTAATAAAATGTTAGATTTAGTGCTCATACCCAAGGTAGGAAATCATAAAATTGTATTTGGAGGAATAGAGAATTTAGAAGGGAAGTTTGAAAAGTTGATGATTTTTTATAAAAAAGGACTGAGTAAAACTGGATGGAATGAATATTCTGTCATTAATCTCAAGTATAAAAATCAAGTGGTTTGTACAAAAAGATATGAGTAACATGGAAGGCACAGCATCAGAAATAGTAGTCGGTTTAGACATAGGAACCACCAAAATTGTTGTTATCGTTGGGCGTAAAAACGAGCACGGTAAAATGGAAGTGTTGGGGATGGGTAAATCGGAATCTATCGGAGTTTCTAGAGGTGTAGTTTCGAATATTGATAAAACAGTGCAATCCATCAGATTGGCAGTAGAAGATGCTGAAAATAAATCGGGAGTAGACATTAAAGTCGTTAATGTTGGAATTGCCGGTCAGCACATTAAAAGTTTACAACACCGAGGGATCAAAGTAAGACATAATATTGATGATGAAATTAGTCAAATAGACATTAATGCATTGATTGATGATATGTATAAACTCGTAATGCTTCCCGGAGAAGAAATTATTCATGTCTTACCTCAAGAATATATTATTGATAACGAACAAGGAATTAAAGATCCTATAGGAATGGCAGGGGTTCGTTTAGAAGCCAATTTCCATATTATTACAGGACAGATTGCCGCCGCAAAAAACATTTATAAATGTGTACATAAAGCAGGTTTAGAGGTAGATGATTTAATCTTAGAACCCTTAGCCTCTTCTGAAGCCGTTTTAAGTGCAGAAGAAAAAGAAGCAGGCATTGCTTTAATTGATATCGGTGGAGGAACAACTGACATCGCCATTTTTCAAGATGGAATAATTAGACACACAGCAGTAATTCCTTTTGGAGGAAACTCGATTACCGAAGACATTAAAGAAGGTTGCGGAATTATTAAGAACCAAGCAGAACTTTTAAAAGTGAAATTTGGTTCTGCTTTAGCAAGTGAAAGTAAAGAAAATGAAATCGTTTCAATTCCTGGATTAAGAGGAAGAGATCCTAAAGAAATCTCCTTAAAAACATTAGCTCAAATCATTCAAGCAAGAATGGAAGAGGTGATTGAAAATATTTATTACGAGATTAAAAACTCTGGGTACGAGAACAAACTGATTTGTGGACTCGTAGTTACAGGAGGAGGGTCTCAACTCAAACACATTTCTCAATTGTTAGAATATGTTACCGGTATGGATACTAGAATTGGATATCCTAACGAGCATTTAGCAAAAGGAAATGCAGAAGAAATGACTAGCCCAATGTTTGCTACCGGGGTAGGATTAGTAATTAAAGGTTTTGATGCCGCTTCACATAAAAGCACATCAAATTCTGGAGATGTTGTCAGTCATTCAAAAAAAGAAAAAGGAAGTTTCTTTAAAAAAGTATTGGATGTAGGTCACAAGTTTTTTGAAGATAACGAGAATTAAAATAAAGTTGCTGGTTTCTTGTGAATAGTTACTCGCAGATGATAGAAGTAAAAAAAAATAAAACTAGTGCCTATTCACTTTTGCCTAGTTACTAATAACAATAAAAGCCCATATTATGAAATTTGATTTACCAAAAGATCAGGCATCAATCATCAAAGTTATTGGTGTTGGTGGAGGTGGTAGCAACGCTGTAAACCACATGTACAACCAAGGAATAACTGGCGTAGATTTTATGATTTGTAATACTGATGCGCAAGCATTGGAGCAAAGCCCTATCCCCAATAAAATTCAATTGGGAACCACCTTAACCGAAGGTCTTGGTGCGGGGGCAAATCCTGAAGTAGGAAAAAATGCGGCTATAGAAGATGTAGAAGCCATCAAAGCAATTTTACAGAACAATACCAAAATGGTATTTATTACTGCCGGTATGGGTGGTGGTACAGGAACAGGAGCTGCGCCAGTAATAGCTGAAACAGCAAGAGAAATGGGCATCTTAACGGTAGGGATTGTAACCATCCCTTTTTCGTTTGAAGGTAGAAGAAGAAAGCAACAAGCCGATGAAGGTTTAGAAGCATTAAGAAACAGTGTAGATACCTTGCTCATCATTAACAACGACAAGTTGAGAATGATGTATGGCAACTTAAAAATGGGGGAAGCGTTTGCTAAAGCCGATGATATATTAGCCGTAGCTGCAAAAGGAATTTCTGAAATTATTACCGTTACAGGTTATGTAAATACAGATTTTCGAGATGTTCAGACGGTAATGAGAGGTGGAGGAACTGCAATTATGGGTTCTGGAACTGCCGAAGGAGAAAGTAGAGCAATTGATGCTGTAACCAAAGCATTGGCTTCTCCATTATTAAATGACAATGAGATTAAAGGAGCGAACTATATTTTATTAAACATCACTTCAGGAACGGAAGAGATTACAATGGATGAAATTGGAGATATTACCGATTTTATTCAAGATGAAGCAGGATTAACTGCGGATGTAATTTGGGGAAACTGTACAGATATAAGTTTAGGAGAAAAAGTTTCGGTAACCGTAATTGCTACAGGTTTTGGAGCAAATAATACGGACAGCTTTCAGTTGGGGAAAAAACCAGAAAAAGTGATCATGACTTTAGATTCCGATGTTTCTACATCGGTTACTACTCCACTAAATGAAGAGCTTACTGATAAAACAGAGTTGCCTAATGAAGTAGAAGAGCCAACCCTAAAAACAACGGTTAAAGAGCAGCCAACATTAAACTTTGAAACAGAAACTCCAGCAGTAGAAAGTAAAAAAGATGATCCGGTGACCGAAAGAGTTGTTTTTAATTTAGAAGAAAATAAGGAGGAGCTAGAAGCAAAAACAGAAGAAGCGACTTGGAATTGGGGAGCTAAAGAAGCCCAAGAGGCTCTAACTGATCAGCCTGTGGACGCTGATGCAAACAATAACGATATCACGTTGGTAGAGCCAACAATAGAGGGGAAAGACGAGAAAGAGGATGACGTTGTTGCTCAAGATACTGAATCAGTAGTTTGGAGCTTAAATGAAGAATCCGTAGCCAAAGAAATTCCAGAAGAGCCAACAGCAGAAATTACATTTACACAGAAAGAAAAGAATGTAGAGAAAACTTCAGAAGAAGGACCTGTTTACACCAACAGATTGCCAGATGAAGAGCAAATGAAACGTTCTCAAGAAAGAATCATGAAGATTAAAGAGTTGGGCATGAGAATGAAAACTCCTTCGGGGATTAATGATTTAGAAAATGAACCTGCTTATAAGAGAAGAAAAATTAACTTGGATGAGGTAACTCACTCCTCAGAAAATCCAATTTCAAGATTTACTTTATCTAGCGATGAAGAAGGGAAACCAAAATTGAATGACGATAATTCTTTTCTGCACGATAATGTAGATTAATGTCCTCTTTGTCTACCTGAGCGATGACCAAGGATAAAATAAATTAAAGCAATAAAAAATATTAAGTCGCTTCATCGGGTTTTCGAAGCGACTTTTTTGTTCATCATATGTCATTCCAATTGGGCCGATAGCAGAACAAAGAAACGGATGTTCACCAACACCATTAGAAATAATAAGGAGTGAATAAATCTTTTGAATTAGAACTATAAAATAAGAATATGAGCTTGTCAGAAATAATAAATGCAGACATCAAAAAAGCGATGTTAGCAAGAGAAAAAAGAAAACTAGAAGCATTAAGAGCCGTTAAGGCTGCAATTCTGTTAGAAGCAACTAAAGATGGAAGTGGCGAAGTTACTGAAGAGGCGACCTTAGCTATCGTGCAGAAGTTAGTCAAACAACGCAAAGATGCTTCTGCGATATTTACAGCACAAGACAGAGCTGATTTAGCCGCGGATGAAGATTTTCAAATAGAAGTGTTGAGTGTTTATCTTCCAGCACAAATGGGAGAAGATGAAGTGCGAACAGTAGTTCAAGACACCATCGCTCAAGTTGGAGCAGCAGGGCCACAAGATATGGGTAAAGTAATGGGCCCAGTGATGGGAAAATTAAAAGGTAAAGCAGATGGAAAATTAATTTCTGCTTTAGTAAAAGAATGTTTAGCTTAAGCATCAATATCCTGCTGTTCCCGTTTTCGCTGCGGTAAAAATAGTTTAACAAGAGATCGTCCTGCGCAATATGATACGGACTAATATCATCCCGAAAAATGCACTCCTGAGCTTGTCGAAGAAGACTACAAATCGAAGTGAAGAAGTTATTTGAGATAAATTTACAACTAAAAAAAGGAAGCATTGGCTTCCTTTTTTTAGTAAGATTTCTGCCAACCTAACGGGTAGAAAAATAGTGTTATCTATCTGATTAATAGTTTAGTATTTATTCAAAAAAAAGCTGTTGACTCCAATTTATTTTCTCCTCAGAAAATTGTACACAATAGATGGAAATAGATTCATCCAAACAGTTTTCTTTAGTTCTACCAATGTTGTATTAAAGACTACCAATTCATTTTCTCCATATTTTAAGAAGCATTTTTTCCAGTTGGGACTATCGTTTTTGAATGGAAATGCCTTAGTTGTTGATTCATTAGGGCATGCACTTGAAGAGCTGGTCGATGGTGAATTTACTGTTGTAGTTAAATGTTGTTAACCTCCAAATTCATAGCTTTGCATTCAAAATTAGATCCTCGTTGAACAAAGAAATCTTAAAACTAGCAATACCGAATATTTTAGCCAATCTATCAGTGCCTTTGTTAAGTCTTGTTGATGTGGCTTTAATGGGGCATTTAAATGATGAATCTTACATTCTGTCCATAGGGTTTGGAGTAATGATTTTCAATTTTATTTATTGGGCATTCGGTTTTTTACGAATGGGGATTACTGGTATGACTGCTCAAGAAGTAGGGAAAGGAGAGGTGAATGAATCCTATCGTTTGTTATTTAGAGGATTGGTTATCGCCTTCTTAGGTGCTGCCTTACTTTTTGTATTTAAGGATGTATTGCTCCAACTCTCGCTGTATTTAATTGATTCCAATGCTGAGGTTGATCATCAGATCACCACTTATTTTAATGTTCGGATTTATGCGGCTCCTGCAACATTGGGGCTGTATGCTTTTATTGGTTGGTTTTTAGGAAAGCAAAATGCCACATTGGCCATGGTGGTTACCATTTCTATTAATGTAATCAATGTTTTGGTAAGTTACTACTTTGTAACCCATCTCAATTTAGAAACAGAAGGAGTAGCTTACGGAACTTTAATTGCTCAATATTCCGGCTTTGGTTTGGCACTCCTCTTCTTTTTTATTTTCTATCGGAAAAACTTAGTCAAAGAAGCATTTCGAAATACTTTTGAAATAGAAGCCATTAAAAAGTTTATTGGGGTTAATTCGGATATTTTAATAAGAACCCTCTGTTTAATATTCTCCTTATCGTTCTTTAAAATAATGTCGGCAAAAGAAGGAGATTTAATTGGTGCAGCCAACATTTTATTATTAGAATTTGTTGCTATTGCTGCCTATGGAATTGATGGTTTTGCCTTTGCGGCAGAATCAATAAGTGGAAAATATTTTGGAGCCAAAGATAAAAAAAACTTAAAAAAAGCAATTCGGTATTGTTTCTACTGGGGATTTGGTTTAGGAAGTCTTTATGCGTTGCTGTATCTTGTTGTTGGAAGAAATATTTTAGAAGTGCTCACCAATCAAACAGTGGTAGTAGAACTTGCGATGGATTACATCTGGTGGTTGGTTCTGTTTCCACTTTTAAGTGTTGTTCCTTTCGTGTGGGATGGAATTTACATCGGATTAACCGCTTCTAAAGCCATGCGAAACACCATGCTATTTTCTACTTTTATCATTTTTATGCCTTCCTACTATTTATTCTCCACCCTTTTTGGAAATCACGGATTATGGTTGGCAATGATTTTATTTGTTTTAGCAAGAGGAATTAGCCAAACCTGGTTGGCAAAGAAAGTGGTGTGGGCGAAGTTCTGAATTCTTTCTTTATAAAGAAGCATTAAGAGAAACAGCGGATCCATAAATTAACAACACATCAATTCTCACTTTTCCTATAATCAGATTTTGAACATCGGGATTAAACCCCACCGTATTCATATTTGGCCTATTGGCAATCTGAATACGGTGGGGTTCGCTCACTTTTTTATTTTAGCCTGTTTCCATGCTTTCTTCTTGTTTTTTATTCTTTTAATAGCTTAGACCGCGTAATAAGTATCGCTTCATATTGGTACACAGTCGTATCTCTAATTTGAAGCGTTCAAGGCCCTCCAAAAAATATTTTAGGTCTTCTTTTATTGGTTTGTGTTTTGTTGGAACTGTAAATGCTTTTCATGAACACCATGGCGTCTTTTTTAACTCTTGGACGAACGTGTATTCATATTCTTTAGAAAAATATTTGGGGCAGCTGCAAATCACGAAAATGAGTTTGTATACCTCTTTCTTTATCCCTTGTGCCTCTTCCCTCTCTATGCTAAGACTACTCTGTCTATTTTACGCCCTAACTTTTACGTTTGAGCCATGCTTTATTTTGAAATGATCAACAAGATTCCAGCTAAAATGTAGTTGATTTTTGACTGAAGACTTGTTTTATTCTTTCACCAATCGAATCACTGCTTTCTGATCTCCCGATTCAAGCATTAAGAGATAAAGACCCGCAGGTTTTTCTATTTTTAAATGCAACAATTTGCTTTCAGTAGAATGCTGTGAATGGATTAATTTTCCAGCTAAATCTGTTATTTTAATTGTTACAGTTGGATATCTTTTCCCTAAATCGATTGCGAATTTTCCAGACGTTGGGTTAGGGTAGAGACGCAGTTGATGCTCAAAATTATTTTCTAAAATTCCAATAGTGTTGACGGTGTAGCAAGCTGAAGTATCTGAGCATGCACCAGTAGTTATGACAACAGCATAGGTTCCAAAATCAGTAAAGGTATATTGAGCAGCTGTTGCGCCATCTATTGCCAGGTTAACATTGTTACAATCCACCCATTGGTAATTCGCTCCTGTCTGATTCGCGGTTAAGGTATTTCCAGAAATTGAGATGGAGGTATCAATAGCATTCAATACCGTTAAATTGAGAAGAACAGTAGAATCACAATTGTTAGGCCCAACGGCATTAAAAATCTCAATTGCACCTGTTATGGTAGCGTTGTAAATTGTCCCATTGAGCACAACCTGTTCACCTGCGCAAATGGTTTGGTTAATGGTGTCTGAGATTTCAGGCAATACGGTGAGCGTTGTTTCAATAATGCGGTCACAACAACCTGAGCTAATCGTATCATAAAATGTGCCAGCTGACAATTGCCAAGCGCCAGATAAATACATGCTATCCGAATTGCAAATTGTAGTGGATTGGATGGTGGTAGATATATTGCAATTCGCTTCAAATGAAGAAAGTCCTGTAAGTACAAGGCCTGTATTTCCGTCAGTGGCATTGTTGTTTCCACCTAATGTGCAGTTGGTTTGAGTGGTAGCAGCAGTTATTCCTGCAGCACCACCTGTAATGTTGGGTGAAATGCCTAAAGGGATAGAGCTTTGACTGATCCACAATACGCCACCACTTCCACCACCACCTGGGCCATTACAATTTGAAGATCCTACATTAGAGACATTTCCACCATCACTTCCATTAGCGTTGACAATTAAAGCTCCTGAGAAGGTGGGCACATCAAGTAAAACGGATCCGCCAGCACCACCACCACCAGCACCATCAGAAGAATGAACAAGGTTGGAAGCCCCATCCACGTTGATAGAATTACCATTGCCAATAAGGACAGCTGCTTTGAGGAGAACAATCCCACCCCCGTTTCTCCCTGCTGTAGCAGTTCCTGGATTATTTTCATGACCTGCGCCTCCGCCTCCCCCTAAAAATAATTTGTTGAGGGTGTTCGTGTAGGGGTTTAATTTTCCACCAACACCTGGGGAAGTTGAGCTACAAGTAAACGTGCTTTTTTTAATTCTTTCACCACCACGCCCCCCAGAAGCAGCATTGCTCCCGCCACCGCCGCCCCCGTTGTGGTCATTTGCACCACCACCACCACTCGCTTGAGCACCTCTACCTCCTGTTTTCCCAGGGATGTACAGCGCGAGGCCTTCTCCTTTCATTGCGCCTTCACCTGTGGAGATGTTGTAGAAATAATCAGTTGGATCGATTAACCAAGAACAGGAGTAGCTAGAGGTCGTTACTCCTCCTCCACGAAACCCTAGCCCTTGCAGGTCTATATTGTCGTTCAGGGTTAATGTTCCGGTGCATTCAAAGGCTAGAACTCCTCCTGTAGATCCATTCCACGGAGATGCAGTAAGTACAGCAGTGATTACGGCATCGTTATACACGGGAACATGAACCGCTTGAACGATTCCTGAAGGCTCATAAGTTCGTTCAATGCCATTCACAACAAGTTGTGTTCCGTTCAAAACAGTACAAATTGTTCTAAATTCATAATTCCCGGTCGAATTCATGCTCGTGATATCCCCAAAACTTGCCGTATTACTTTCGTCAATAGCAGAGCCCTGCATTTGTATAATTAAGATTTGATCTCCTAAAGAAAAACCTACCGAAGAAACCATGGTGATCGTATCGCCTGAAATTTCGATAACCTTAGTAGCAGTGTTTATGGTGCCTGAAATGTTAGTGCTTTGTGAAGCGCATAGCGCAGATATCAAGCAAAAAATAAGTGTTGAAAAAAAATACTTCATTATTTTATTTTAATGGATGCGAGTCGCTATCGTTAAACGTGAGCACGTTGAAATCAAACAATATTTTATTGTGGTTATTTCCAGTAATGATCAGTTATTAATCGTAATCTCTATAAGATTACTAAAACAATATGGAATATAGAGCTTATGCTCTGTTTCTCTAGTTGAGACCAATGCAAGGATAGCTTTCCGATATTGTGTACACTAACATTTATGGGGCAGCTATAAATCAGATGTTGGTTATTAATTTTAGTGTGTGAAATTAGAAAAAGTATCAACTTTAACCGTTAGTTTTTCTGATTTACGTACAAGAAAGATGCAACCTACATTTTTTACACAAATAAACCTCCTATTTAGATTGGAAAAGAAGAAGCTTCCTCCTAGACACTCATTACCAAATGGGAAAAAGTGCTACAGGCAAACCCAGCTAAGAGGATTTATTAAACTAACAGCTTAGAAAAAATAGGTGCAAATTTACGAGGTAGTCCATAAGGTTGTAACGCTAGGGTTGCTTTTTAGGGTTAATAGTTTTTTTGTAGTGTATTTATTTTTTTTCAAAGTGTTTAGCAAGTTTAACATAGCCGTATGAAGCTCCTAATAGAATTAACCCAAGGATAATAAATACAAAAACTTTTTGAGTGGTATTAAAATCGTTGATATCGTGAAGGACTACTTTTAACAAGGTAGCAGCAAAGAGTACGATAGAAATTTTATTTAAAATTTTAATCTGGTTTTTCATCGCAACAAATAGCAAAATAATAGCATGAGCAGCTAACAAAATTGAAGCAAGAGGACCGGTTACGCTGATCCCAACAAATGTAAGAATTAAGCTGTATGTTAGAATACATTCCATTTGATGTAGCACCAATACGCTATTCCAGGATTGGCCATAAAGAACGGGAAACCAGTTTTTTTTATTATGGAGTAGAAGTGAGAATATGACAAGATTAAGAATTGAAAATATCATTGATAGGATAGATTCATAGAATACCAATGAGAGGATACTACAGAGGTTTAATACTAAGCCAATGTTTCCTGCAAGCTTAAAGTTGTTTTTTATGGGGCCAATTTTATCGTAAAAATAAGTAAGAGCCAATAGTAAAAATGAAGAAATACTAAGACTAAGGGGCAAAAAATCTTCATTTAATGAAAATATAAAACTTCCAACAAAAACTGTGAATACAAAAGGGAGTATGGTTATGTAATGTTTGTAAGTAGACTTTTGAAGGGTTTCATAAGTAATCGCTTTCTCAGCCATAACAATAGAAACAATGAAGGCAATACCTGAGAGGATTCCCACAGGATCCCAATCCATGTAACAAAGAAAAAACCCAATTACCGAGAGCAGATAAAGCTCTATTTGAAGTGCAGGGTATTTTAATTTTTTGGATAAGAAATAGGTTATTATTGCTCCAATCCATAAACCTAATTCTATGAATTCAAAAGCATGCTTTCTAACCAAATTGATAAAGAGTAAAGGCAGAAGACAGAAGAAGGTAATTCTTAAATTATGCGTAAAACGAAACGTATTCCCATCTTCTATTTCAAGCATTCTGTAAAAAGACTTAAGCGCCCAAAGCGTAGCAAGAAACTCTATTATTGCTATTTGAGCATATAGTCTTTGATCTGAAATATGAAATGAACCTGTTGTTTGAATTGAAATTACGAACCCAGCAAGAAAAAGCAAGAGATGGCTAAGTCCAAGTAGGTCACTTAATTGAGTGTTGAAATATTTTTTCCAATAAATAAAACCGAATAAAGGCATTATGGATAGATTGAAAATCCATTCTCCAATCAAGTTGTACCCTATGATAAGGTATATGGAGGACAACCATAAAGGAACTAATTCCTGGGTATATGAGTAAAGAGCATTCTCAAAACCAACAAGTTTTTTTTGCTGCTTTCGCCCAATGAACCACATGGAAGAAAAAACGGCACCTAAAGCCATGTAGTTTAAGAAGCCTTGATGCCATATTGTTTCGTCCCAATGAGCTATTATTGATAGACTGCTGAGTGAGAGTTTACCAAAAGCAATAGCCAACAGAATATAACCTTCCTTTCTAACAGTAGGTAGGGAGAAGTGAAACCCAAGAATAACAAGTAATAAAGCTTCAATAGACCAGAAAAGACCCATTAATTTCCAGTCAAAAATGGAAGGTATAGCAAAACCAATTAAAGCCCCAATAACTACGAATAGAACTAACTTGGTATCTCTGCTTAAGTCTTTCCATTTGAGCAGCATTAATGAGGAAAAAACTAGCCCATTAATAGCATATACAATTCCTAATGTAAACAGATTACTTTCAAAGGCACTGAATAAATTGTAGAGAAAAATACTTAAACTACTTACCAGTATAACAATATCAGCTTTGTCTAAACTATTTTTTAGTCTAAATCCGTCAAATAACGCTAGGAAGAAAAATAAATAGGCAAAAAGGTGATAATAGGCGGTGTAAATTAGATGGCTTGGGCTTTGGTTAAAAACCATAAATTCAAGACTACCTAATGTTACCGCAAATGTTAAATAGTTAAGTGTTTTCCAATCTGTTTTCTTGGCTACGTAACAAGACCCCGCGGCAAGAAGCCAAAGGTATAAGAAGTAGAGGTTGCCATCTCCCATTGCGTTAAGGTATAGTGGTGCAAATGCACCACCAATTAGTGAAATAGATGAAATTACTTTGGCTTCGTATTTAAGTGAAAAAAAGATGGAAACAAGTGTGTTTATACAGATTAAAGAAAACCCAAGAATACCTGAAGACAAAACCGGGAAACTTCCTAAGTCTGACATGAAATAGATCATGAGATAATTGAGAATAATTCCTAGACTTATTAGAGCAGAACCATATTCTTTTAGCGTTTTCTCCCTTCGTGAAAGCCTAATTCCAATAGCACCTATAAGAATAGAAGAAGCAAAACCAAGGCCTATTTTAAATGGCTCCTGATATGCTCCCAAATATTTTAATGAAAGCTGCATTAAATATCCAAAACCAAAAAGGATAGTCACAATACCAGCCATTGTCATGAAGAATATGGGTAGTTTTCCTTCACTTTTGTATTTGGTGTAAGCGTTTAAAAATAATTCAACGCCCTCATTTATTGGTCTCAATAATTCCTTAACCTTAAGATCGAATGGTGATGGTGTTGAAGGTTCTCTGGTCTTGATCTTGGGCGGTTCAGTTTGAATTACGGTATCTTTGTAGTGGAGATTAACTTCTTCCTTGACCTTCTCCTCCTTTATTGGAGTAGTTTTCTTTTCAGGTAGAACAAATGATTCTGAGGTTGAATCTTCAATCTTATTAAACTCGGAAATGTCTTTTCTTATCGCTTCAACTTCTTGCTGGTAGGTTTGCTCTAAACGGTAAAGGCGATTGGAAATTCTTTCAGCAAGCTCCTCTTTATTCCATAAAGGTTTTGAGCAATTATAACACAAAATAACTTCATTATCATTGTTGGTTTTGCAGTACTTACACTCGATTTTCATACGCTTTTTTTAATACTATTCTTTGTTTGAGATTATAATGCACTACAACGTTTAATGTGAAATGCGTTTTAATACATTTTACTTAGTGTTAACGGGTCGTGTTTTTATTTCAATATTAGTTTTGAGGTCAATAAGTCTTTGTTGAACATTAGATTTTAATTTTTTCTTTATCAACTCTTTGAAAAGGTTGAATGGGAACCGTAGTTTAAATGAATACAAAAAAATTACTGCGGTTAAGTTCGTATTTACATCCTTAAATGTCCAAGAACCCAAGAAATAGTTGAACATAAAAGGTCCTTTGCTCATTTTAATTGCTGTTGCTTTAGGCCTGTTGAATGTAACATACTCTGTTACCATGCCAAGACCGTTTTTAGCAACACAATATGCTTTTACGCCCTTCTTTGCCTTTAACGCTCCTTCAATTAACATTGCTTTCTTAAGAAAAGTATCCCAAACCAGTCTTTGACTATAGTCTTGTGTATAATCGAAAGCAAATTCTGACTCACAATTAATTTCTATTCTTGCCGTAAACTTTATACTTCCCATTTATTCGCTATTCTTTTTGATGGCTGTCAATAGATAGCTCTGGAAAGCTTTTAAAATCATGCGAACAGGAATATTAAACAAAAAGAAGATCCGTTTATCAAGGGGGTAAGTCGTTGAAAGTTGAAGTTTGGTAACCTTATGAGTTGTCATCAGAAAGTATGAACCATTTGGAACTTTGAAAATGCCGTCTGAGAGGTCAAAAAAGTATCCCCCTTTAAAACCCTTCTCTGGGTTAAAGTTGAACGAATATTCTTTTAAAGGCTCCCAAGTTGTTATTTCTTGAATGAACCTTTTTCCAGTGTCAAAATATGCAATTCGCTGACCGCCTTTCCCCTCAGTCAATAGGTCGGCTCTTAAAGGTCTCGGGATTCCAAGAAGTTTAAAAGTCATTGGATCGGAAAACTGTTCAATTCGCACATTGGTAATGTTGTCCCATATGATTTCTGGTTGTCCATTAATATTTATGCTCGAAGAAATTGTTTTAGCAATATGTCTATTGATTATTTTCAATTTTATTCACGTTTTATTCAATGTCCGCCAAAGCTACTTTAGATAATGTGCATTCAGTTTGTTCAATGCTTAAAAGTAATAATTTTTGTGAGGCTTTTTAAGTTGAGCTGTGCCTAAAAAGTAAAACACGGAAAAGGCTAAAGCAAGAATGCAGCTTGTTAGATTTTAAATAAAACTACAAACAAAAAATAGGGCACTAATCAAATAACTTTTCAAGCAGTTAAAACTGCTCGCAACCAAAATGCAATAGTATAGATTTTTAGGTTTTTTTATTTAGTCAAATTCAAATAACTCAAAATTAAACTCTTCTTCGGGCTCCTGTTTTGTTCCAGATCGAAAAGGAATTTTACTTCTCCATTTTTTCTTTTCTTCCCGAGTTAAACAAATGTCGGTTTTCAATGTAATTACTAAGTCCTTTAATCATGTATCCTTAAGAAGGATTCTTTTGTAAAAGTCATTTGCACAGTTGAACTCAATACTAATTAGTTCATTAGCATTTAGTTGCACATTTGTGTTTAGAGTGAGTTTGCCATCAAAATCGCTTGTTGTTGACCATGTAAAGGTGTCGTTTAGGTACAAATCGATACCTAAAAAAACGATAGGTTTATTGGTGTAATAATGCTTAGCAATTCCATTAATTTTAGGATTGTCATTATTGGGATGTATCCAAAAGAGGATACTGAAATTAGTATAAGAATAAGATATGTTTTCATCGTTTTTAATTAACCCTAAGGTATCGGAGATGTGCAGTGGCGAACTTATAACTACATACTTTTCTGCTTAGACCAAAAGTTAGTTTTGTTTTTGTTCTATCTTTTTGTACACCAGCCTCCATTGTCATATAGCCATTGTGTGTGCCTTAAATGGCAAATATAGTTCTTGAAAAAGAATGTTCCAAGAGGTGAAAGTCCTTTGTGAATGGGGGAACTACCAAAAGCAAAGCAAGAGGTAAGGTGGTTTGTCGTGAGGTATCTACTGAAGTAAGCCAGACTGTGAAGTTGATTCTGAGGAACACGAACTGGATCATAGGCT
>JAWUVT010000122.1:0-11541 GCA_034112225.1 Flavobacteriales bacterium
TAACTATTTTTTTGTTATTAATTAGTTCAATGAATAGCTGGGGTCAGGATATCGAAACCTTATCTGAAAAAGCAGCGAATGAACTTGCTGAAAAAGCAGATCTTAGTTTTGAAGATGAAAATTATATTGATGCTTTAGATCAATTTACTCAATTGTATAATTATAAACCTAGCGATCTATATTATAAACTAATGATGGGCATTTGCATGGCCTACGACCCTTCACAAAAGGAAAAAGCAATTGAAATACTTGAACAAGTAAAAAATAAGAATCCTGAATATAACCTTGGTAATTTTTATTTGGCCAAAGTATATTTGTTTAATTATGAATTTGATAAAGCGATAAATTTATTTAATATGTTTTTGGATAGAGCTGAGAAGGACGATATCATTCAAGTCAACTTAGCCAAACAAATGATTAGAAATTGTGAAAATGCGAAGGAGATGTTCAAAGATACGGTGACTAATAATACTGTTGAAAATATTCAATATCCAATTAATTCTCAATATTCGGAGTATGTACCGATAATATCTGCAGATGAATCTATGATGATTTTCACCTATAGAGGTGTAAAATCGAAAGGAGCTGAAAACATTAAAAGATCAATGGGATCAGAGGCGTATTCCGAAGATGTATTTATTTCGTATAAGAAAAATGGGGATTGGACTGAACCTGTAAGTATCGGTGAAAATATCAATAGCGATGACCATGATGCTGCGATTGCTTTAAGTGCAGATGGACAAACGTTATTTATTTATAAGTCTGATGGTGGAGGTGATATTTATGTAAGTACTTTGGATGGGCAGAATTGGTTAAGTCCTCAAAAGTTAAAAGGGGATGTAAATAAAGAGGGCAGTTGGGAGGGCAGTTGTAGTTTGTCTGCAAATGGTAAAACTTTATATTTTTCAAGTGATAGAAAAGGGGGCCTAGGAGGAAGAGATATTTATAGATCGAATTTACAAGCTGATGGTTCTTGGAGAGAGGTTGAAAATTTAGGGGCAGCTATAAATACGGATCAGAATGAAGATGATCCATTTATTCATTCGGGAAATAAAACATTGTATTTTAGTTCTGAAGGCCATACAAGTATTGGTGGTTATGATATATTTTCTGCCGTTAATAATGGAGATGATTCTTTTGGAAGTGTTAAAAACTTAGGATTTCCAATGAATACGATTGATGATAACCGATTTTTTGTGTTGGTTGCGGATGGAGAAACAGGTTATTACTCTGGGGCTGGAGCAAATAGTATTGGTGAGCAAGATATCTTTAAAATTAATTTCGGTAAAATAAAAAAACCTGTCTTAGCTCTTCTCATAGGTAGAGTTTATTTTAATGAAAAAGTTAAAGGTTCTACGATTTATCTATACAATATTGAGAACAATAACTTAGAAGGAAAATTTGTTTCAAATAAAAAAACAGGTAAATACGTTATGGTTTTAGCTCCAGGAAGTTATCAACTTCGTGTAGAATTTGAATCGGGTGAATCAATTATAGATTCTTTAACATTGGAGGGTTTGACAACGTACGTTGATGTAGCAAAAGATTTTAAATTTTATAACGATCCTAAATTAATTGAGAAAAAAGGTCCAAACCTTCAAGAGATAATAGATTTGAAATTTGCGAAGAGTGAAAATGTTAATAATCTGGTGGTAACATCCAAATTAAAACCTAAACAAGAAAATGAAAAAAATAATAGTTTACAAACTGGAGCCTCTTTACAAAATGCTCTTACAATTAACAAAAATGAAAATTTATTTTCAGAAAATATTAACCAAGAAATCAATCTGAAAAAAATGGAAGTTGGAAACACATTTGTCTTTAAAAACATTATGTATCCTGTAGATAAATATTTTTTGAGCGCTGAATCTAAAATTTTATTAGATAGCCTTACAATTATTTTAAAGGAGAACAAAACGATAAAGCTTAAAATAGGAAGTCACACAGATAATCGATTGTCTAAAGAATTTAACCTTAAACTATCTGAAAAAAGAGCTCAGGGTGTTGTTAATTATTTAATTTCTAAAGGAATTGATAAAGAACGATTAATTGCTAAAGCGTATGGGGAAAGTCACCCTGTATCTAGTAATATGTATAAGGATGGAAGACAGAAGAATAGACGGATAGAATTTACAATTATTGAAAGTAAATAAAGGTTGTATTCATAAATAAAAGAAAACTTCTTTTGCTTGTAGCGGTTTATTGATTTAAGCACTTAATTTGTTTGATTATAAAATTAGTGCTTAGTTTTGCGATTATTATTTTAATAGCAGAATAACAGTCATTAATACTACTACAAGGATGGGGAAAGGATTTAAATTATTAACTATTTTATTGTTATTAATTAGTTCAATTAACAGCTTCGGACAAGAAGAAGAAAAACTTTCACGAAATGAAGCCAATGAACTTGGTGAAAAAGCAACTCTTAGTTTTGAAGATGAAAATTATATTGATGCTTTAGATCAATTTACTCAACTGTATAATTATAAACCTAGCGATTTATATTATAAACTAATGATGGGTATTTGCTTGACGTACGACCCTGTACAAAAGGGAAAAGCAATTGAAATAATTGAACAAGTAAAAATTACTAATCCAGAATATAACCTGTGTAATTTCTATTTGGCCAAAGCATATGCGGTTAATTATGAGTTTGATAAAGCCGTAAATTTTTTTAATATGTTTTTGGCTAGAGCTGAAAAGGAAGATCTTTCTCAAAAGAACTTAGCGAAACAAATGATTAAAAATTGTCAAAATGCCAAAGAAGTTTTGGCAGATACAATTACTCAAAATCTTGTTGAAAATATTCAATTTCCAATTAATTCCCAATACTCGGAATATGTACCTGTAATATCTGCAGATCAATCCGTAATGATTTATACTTATAGAGGTATAAAAACAAAAGGAGCAGATAAGATTGAGACCTCTATGGGGTCTGCAGCATATTCCGAAGATGTATTTATTTCGTACAAAGAAAATGGAGTTTGGACTGAACCTGCTAGTATTGGTGATAATATAAATAGTGAAAACCATGATGCTGCGATAGCATTAAGTGTGGATGGACAAACCTTATTTGTTTATAAAGCAGCTGGAGGAGGAGATATTTATGTAAGTAGATTAGTTGGCCAAAATTGGTTGAAACCTGAAAAGCTTAAAGGAGATGTAAATCAAGAAGAAAGTTGGGAAGGAAGTTGTAGCTTATCTGCAAATGGTAAAATTTTATATTTCTCGAGTGATAGAGAGGGGGGCTTAGGAGAACGAGATATCTATATGTCAGACCTCCAGAAAGATGGCTCTTGGGGCTTGGCTAAAAATTTAGGGGAAACGGTAAATACTGTTTACAATGACGATGCCCCATTTATTCACCCAACAAACAAAACTTTATATTTTAGTTCTAAAGGGCATACAAGTATTGGAGGCTATGATATTTTTTCAGTAGAAACAGACGGGAATGGTTCTTTTAGTAATGTTGAAAATTTAGGGTATCCAATTAATACGATTGATGACAATCGCTTTTTTGTATTGGCTGCTGATGGACAAACAGGGTATTATTCTGGTGGTGGAGTGAACAGTATTGGGGAACAGGATATTTTTAAAATTAGTGCCGGTCAAATGGAGAAACCAGTATTGGCTCTTCTCTTAGGGAAGGTTTACTTCAATGATCAATTGACTGGATCTTCAATGTCTCTTTATAGAAAAGACAATGGAGAAATTGAAGGGAGATTTCTTTCGAATATGGAATCAGGAAAATATGTGATGGCTTTAACTCCTGGGAGTTACGAAATTGAAGTAGAGTTAGAATCTGGGGAGATCGTTAGGGATTCAATAATATTAGATTCTTTAAACGAGTATATTGTTATCCATAAAGATTTTAGAATCTACAATGATTCCAATCTAATTACTCAAAATAATACTACACTTCAAGATTTATTAGCCGCAGAACTTGCCAAAGATAACAACACAATTGACACCCTATTTTTAGAGAATATTGATAAAGTGATAGAGCCAAAACAAATGGAAGTTGGAAATACATTTGTCTTAGAAAATATTTTGTACGATTTAAATAAATCTGTTTTAAGATCGGAATCTAAAGTTGTACTGGACAGGCTTTCGGTTATTTTAAATGAAAATAAAAGTATAAAACTTAAAATAGAAAGTCATACAGATGCTCAGGGTTTAGAAGAGTATAACCTGATACTTTCTGAAAGGAGAGCTCAAGCTGTTGTAAAGTACCTTATATCTAAAGGAATTAACAAGGATAGATTAATGGCTGAAGGATTTGGAGAAAGCAAGCCAATTGCAGCTAATAATACGGAGGCTGGAAGACAAGTAAATAGAAGAGCTGAATTTAAAATTCTTGAGATTAACTAATGATTAGTACGAATCAAAAAAAGTTTGTTAGTTCTTTAAAACAAAAGAAGTTTAGAACTGAACGAGGTCTTTTTATTGTTGAAGGGGTTAAACTCGTCCAAGAACTCCTGCGCTCTAATTATCAAATTAGTGCTATTTACGCAACTAAAAGTTGGATGGATAACCATCAAGAAGTTGATTCAGCGAACATTTTAGAAGTTTCAGAAAAAGAGTTGCAGCGTATTTCTTCTTTAAAAACACCAAATGAAGTTTTGGCGGTGGTTGAACAGAAAGCACCTCAATTAATTGAGGTTTCTTCTCAATTGAATATTGCCATAGATAAAATTCAAGACCCTGGAAATTTAGGGACTATAATTAGAACCGCTGATTGGTTTGGAATTCAAAATATTATTTGTTCCGAGGACTCTGTAGATCTTTATAATCCTAAAGTTTTACAGGCAACAATGGGCTCATTTTTTAGAATGAATATTGTGTATACCGATCTAGCAAAATTTTTCACAAAACACAAAGAATTAACAGTTTATGGAGCGCTGTTAGATGGCGAAAATGTTTATCAAAAAGAATTAAATTCAACAGGAGCTGTTTTGTTGATGGGGAATGAGTCTAAAGGAATTTCTGAAGGGTTAATACCTTTTGTAACGGAAAAAGTTTTAATCCCAAATTTTGGAAAAGCAGAATCGTTAAATGTAGCAACAGCCACTGCTGTTTTATGTTCAGAGTTTGTCAGAAAGTAATTTTTTTTGTCAGGATAAAACCATTGTCAACATTGGTTTTCAGTCATAATGTCATAAAATATCTAATGGCATACACTTTGACTATTGTTCCTCAAATTAAAAATAATAACAATTGACTTGTCACTTTTGGCGAGTCATTATTTAACTAATAAAAATGGCTAAAGGAACAATTAAAGTAACCACGGAAAATATCTTTCCAATTATTAAGAAGTTTTTATACTCTGATCACGAAATCTTTTTAAGAGAGTTGATTGCAAATGCTACAGATGCAACCAAGAAGTTGAGAGCCTATTCTTCTATGGGAGATTTTAAAGGAGATATTGGTGACGATAGAATTGAAATTACCTTAGATAAAGAAGCAAAGACTTTAACAGTAAAAGATAAAGGAATTGGAATGTCTAAAGATGATGTAGAAAAATACATCAATCAAATTGCGTTTTCTGGAGCTGAAGAGTTTGTTGATAAATTCAAAGATCAAGAAGATGCTGCTGGAATTATCGGGAAATTCGGTTTAGGATTTTACTCCGCTTATATGGTGGCTGAAAGAGTTCAAATTAAAACAAAATCATTTAAGGATGAGCAAGCGGTAATTTGGGAATGGGATGGTAGTCCAGAATATACGATAGAAGATCATGATAAATCGGATAGAGGAACTGAAATCGTTTTACACATTGCTGAAGACTCTGTAGAGTTTTTAGAAGAAGCAAGAATCAAGACTTTATTAGATAAGTATTGTAAATTTATGCCAGTTGCAATTCAATTCGGACAAAAATCTGAATGGATTGATAATGTAGCAGGAAAAAAAGATAAAGACGGTAAAGTAGAGCAAGAAGAAATTAAGGTGGATAACATCGTTAATAATCCTTCTCCGGCTTGGACTAAAACTCCAACATCTTTAAAAGAAGAAGATTACAACGATTTTTACAAGGAGTTGTATCCCATGAATTTTGAAGATCCATTGTTTAACATTCACTTGAATGTTGACTATCCTTTTAACCTTACAGGAATTTTATATTTCCCTAAGATTAGCGCAAATATGGAAATGCAAAAGGATAAAATCCAATTGTTTTCTAAACAAGTATTTATTACGGACAATGTAGAGGGGATTGTTCCTGATTTCTTAACCTTATTGCATGGGGTTATTGATTCTCCAGATATTCCATTAAACGTTTCTCGTTCTTATTTACAAGCGGATGGAGCAGTTAAAAAAATTGCAAGCCATATTTCTAAAAAAGTTTCAGATAAATTAGAAGAGTTATTTAAGAAAGATAGAGCTGATTTTGAAGCGAAATGGGATGATATCAAGATTTTTATCGAATATGGAATTTTATCAGACGAAAAATTTGCTGAAAGAGCGAAGAAATTCACATTATATAAAACCACTAGTGGTAAGTATTTCACTATGGATGAGTTAACGGAGAAAATTACTCCAGCTCAAAAAGATAAAAATGATAAATTAGTTTACATCTACACTTCTGATGCAATTGCTCAGCATTCATTTATTAATTCAGCGACAACAAAAGGTTACGAAGTTTTAGTAATGGATACCCATTTAACTTCTCACTTAGTTGGTAAGTTAGAGCAAACATTAGAAAATACAACTTGGACAAGAGTTGATGCAGATACAATTGATAAGTTAATTGACAAGGATGAAAAGATTCCATCAAAATTAGATGAGAAACAACAAGAAACGTTGAAACCTGTCATAGAAGAAGTTGTTGAGAAAGCTAAGTTTTCTGTTCAGTTTGAGAGCATGAGTGAAACGGATCAGCCAATGACTATTGTTCAACCTGAGTTTATGAGAAGAATGAAGGAGATGCAAGCTGTTGGTGGTGGCGGAGGAATGCAGATGTTTGGAGGAGCCTACAATTTAGTAGTCAATACCAATCATCCTTTAATCAGTAAAATCTTAAATGAGAAGGATAAAGTGAAACAAACTGAAATTACTAAACGTACAAGGGACCTAGCTTTACTTTCTCAAAATATGTTGAAAGGGGAAGAGTTGACTAAATTCATCAATCAGAGTATCGAATTAATATAAACCATAATGGCTCAATTCAATTAATTGAGCCATTATTTTTTTTTTCATGAAAAAGGTAAAAATGGAAGTGTCGTTTTATGTAGCAGCTACCTAATTGCTTTCCTCTTCTGGTAAAATTTTAAGTTAGAAATAGCATGATTTTTGATTAGAAAAAATATAAGTTGAGGAAGCTAGTCGCAAAATAACTTTTTTATTGATCAACTCAGTGTGCTGATAAATAGTATTGTAGGGGATGAGAAGCAGTAACTTCTTTAATCGAAAACACCTCTTTAATGGCCATTAACCTTAAAAGATGATTCGAATTTAAAAGGGTCTTTTTAAATGAGTATAAAAAATAGTTAAAACAGTATTCATCCTATTTTTTGCTACTGTAATGTGGTCTTCATTTGGATACAATAATAGGGTCAAGTGAAAAGAAGATTCGATTACCCAATGGCAAACGTTGAAAGTGCTCCTCAAAGAAGAACAGATTTACTACCTATCCTGTTAAATAGTATAGGGATATGAAGCTCACAAAAAGGAAACGATAACTGCAGCAATGGAGGCTAAAGCACCAGAAGTAGCGTTTTTTAAAAAAATGGTCATTCCGATTGGAGTGTAACGGAACAGAGGAATCGGTTTACTTAAGATAGAATAAGTAACCAATGATTCAAAAAATTATTCGGTTGCACTGCTTTTTAATCAGGATGGCATTCTAATTGAAATATTATGGCAAAAGAGTTATTTACAGAGATGCAGCAAGCATTAATAGTTGCAGCAATTAAAGGTGCAGAATTAAATACATCTGGAGAAATTAAAGTTCATATAGAAAAAAAATGTAAAGAAGAGGTGTTAGATCACGCTGCATTTATGTTTGATGAATTAGAAATGCAAAAGACCGAATTGAGAAATGGCGTGTTGATCTACCTCGCAGTAGAAGATCGGAAACTAGCCATTTTAGGAGATACAGGAATTAACTTAAAAGTCCCTAAAAACTTTTGGAATGCGACTAGAGATGTTATGATTAACCATTTTAAGGAAGGTGAGTTTGCAGAAGGGTTAGCCAATGGTATTCAATTGGCTGGAGAACAGTTAAAAGAACATTATCCTTACCAAAGTGATGGTGTCAACGAATTGTCTGACGAGATCTCTTTCGGAGCCTAAAAACCTGTGCGATTGAAATTTGCCCTTTGATGGGAGAGTGAGAGCGATGCTATTAATTTTAGACGCTTAAGAATAGTAAAGGAAGCAATCTCATTTAACAAGATTTCTTTGTTATTCGTTTCTCATTCCTCATAATGGCAAATTAATCAAAAAAAAATTGAGAAGGTTTATGTTCATTTTATTGTGGACAAAGACGGTTCGATTATAGAACCTAAAAGATTAAGAAGTGTTGAAGATTCAAAAAGCTTTGATACGGAAGTTTTGAGGGCAGTGGAGTTAATTCCTAAATGGATTCCTGAAGAACAAAAAGGTGAAAAAGTTAGGGTATTTTATAATTTACCGATTAATTTTTCTTGAGCTGATCAATAACGATTGATTCAATTTTTAATTCTAAAAACCATTTGCCTTTAAATTTTCTAAATATCTTTATTTTTTTAACTAAGAACTTATGCTTTATAACATTACCATATTAACCCAAGCAGAATATGTAAATCCAAGTACAACGAATAAATATATCGATAATGTATTATTAGAAGATCAATTAATTATTGAGGCGCTAGAAGCTAAAGGTTTAAAAGTTTATCGTACCAATTGGGATAATCCTGATTTTGAATGGAGCTCCACACAGTATGTTTTATTCAGAGCGATTTGGGATTATTTTGATCGTTTTCCAGAATTTTCGAAATGGTTAGAAGGTGTGAGTCAGAAAACCAAGTTAATAAACCCAACGGAACAGCTTGTTTGGAACATGGATAAGCACTACCTTAGAGATTTAGAAGATAAAGGAGTAAATATTATAAAGACCGACTTTATAGAAATAGGAGATACCCGAACGTTACAACAAGTAATAGTTGATTCTGGTTGGGAGCATGTGATTTTAAAACCTGCTGTTTCTGGAGGCGCTCGTCACACCTATAAAATTAAACCAGGAGAATCAGTTCAGCATGAGCTTATCTTTAAGCAGTTAATTGCAGCAGAAGCAATGTTATTGCAACCCTTTCAGAAAAATATTATGGAAAGAGGAGAAGTTTCCTTTATGGTTTTTGGAGGGGTATACAGTCATGCCGTTTTAAAGAAAGCCAAAGCAGGTGATTTTAGAGTTCAAGATGATCACGGAGGAACAATTCACCCTTATCAAGCCTCTGCTGAAGAAATAGAGTTTGTACAGCATGTTATGGCGGTGTGCAAAACCGTTCCAGTTTATGGAAGGGTAGATGTAACTTGGGATAATGAAAATCATTTAGCTTTAGTGGAATTAGAGCTAATTGAGCCAGAATTATGGTTTCGAGAAGCCTCTAATTCACCTGAAATGTTAGCTGATGTTGTTGTAAATCATATCTCTTAAGAAAATGTCATTCAGAACACGTTTTGCCAAGCGAGTAAAAGCTTTTTGTCCAACTGTTAATTTGAATACAAAATCAAGTGTAGAATCTATTGAATTAAGGATTCCTTTTTTCTATTTCAGTGTCTTAAGTTTTTTCTAAAGTGATCATCAGGCCTAAATTCTTTTTCTTAAACTTATCCATCTTCACAGCTCATTATTTTTGAGGTCGAATAATTTTGATTCTTTTATTGGATGAGTGAATCCTCGTTTAATAATTTTTTTATTTTTTGAAATTTAACAATTATTACCATGCATCCTTGTTGTTTAGTTGATAACTATATGACTAACAGGATCATAATACATTCTATAAACTAAGTGAATCAATTTACCAGTATTGAAAATAGTTTACTAAAAAGTAATACTCTTCAGTAATAACGAAAAATACAAATGTGGACAAAGTACTTTTTTGTTTTAGTGTAAGAATCATCTAAATTATTAAATACAAAAGTTCTGCTAAGAAATTGACCATCTTGGAACTTAGTTTTTATTTTTAGTAGGTGTTGGTTGTTTTTAATCATCTCAAAACTGTCAGAGAACCTTTTAAATTATTTGTATTCCCCAATATATCTGTATAGTTAACGATCCAAAAATAGGTTCCTTCTTTTGCAGATTTTCCATTCCACTCTATTAAAAGATTATCAGTTTCAAATAACTTGTTTCCCCATCTATTAAAAATTAAAGTATTCATAGAAACTATGCCTTTACTAATTACTGGAACGAATAAATCATTAACTCCCTCGTTATTGGGTGTAAATATGTTTGCTATCTCAAGGTTTATTTCACAAGAATGACATTCAATAAATATGGTATCTATTTTACTACAATTATTTACCGTTACTTGAACCCAATAACTAAGATGCTCAACAACATTAAAAGTCGATTCGGTTGAATTGTCTTGCCAAAGATAAGTGGCATTTGTTGTATTTGCATCAAGAAGTAAAGTCTCTCCTTTACACAAAGTGGTATCGTTTCCTAGATTAATGGTTGGTAATGAAGTGTAGTCGACATCAAAAGTGTCTGATACGCTTCCACAGTTATTTGTAATTTCCACCCAATAAGTGCCTTGTCGGGCAACGTTAAAAGTAGAGGCGGTTGAATTGTTTTGCCACGCATAAGTTGCTGTTGGAGTCGAAACATTTAGAATTAGTGTTTCCCCTTGACATAAGGAAGTATCGTTTCCGATATCCACAATTGGTAATGGGTTGAAGATGACATTAATCATGGATATTGTATTGCAATTATTTGCTGTTACTTGAACCCAATAAGTTCCTTGCTGAACAACATTGAAAGTAGAGTTGGTAGAAATATCTTGCCACAAATAAGTTGCCGTTGGAGTTGTTGCAGCTAACATGAATGTTTCTCCTTGACATAAGGTGGTATCGTTACCAAGATCCACTATTGGTAATGGATTGTAGAATGCCTGAATACTGTCTGATGCGCTACAGCTGTTTACCGTTATTTCCACCCCATAAATTCCTGCTAGCCTAACATTAAAAGTAGGAGTTGTAGAACTGTCTTGCCAAAAATAAGCACCCCTTGGAGTGGTTACATCTAACATCAATGCTTCTCCTTCACATAAAGTGGTGTCGTTTCCGAGATTCACTATTGGCAATGGAGTGTAGCCTATCTCAATGCTGTCTGATGCTGCACAATTGTTTGCTGTTATTTCCACCCCATAAATTCCTGGGAGGGTAACATTGAAAGTAGCGCTTGTAGAACCATCTTGCCACTGATAAGTTGCACCAGAAGTGGTTGCGTCTAACCCGAATGCTTGTCCTTCACATAAAGTGGTGTCGTTTCCGAGATTCACTATTGGCAATGGAGTGTAGCCTATCTCAATGCTGTCTGATGCTGCACAATTGTTTGCC